>NZ_JABKKK010000006.1:0-216708 GCF_013166535.1 Prevotella sp. PTAC | reverse complement strand
CTTCTTGCCATACTCGTTTTTTGTTTGCAAAGTTATTACTCAACGAGTTAGACCTTGATATGCCAACCTATGCCACAAGCTGCCAGATACAACACGGTGTGTTAAAAATCACCATCCGGCGGGTAACGATTTGGAGACCGTTCTGCTTCATAAATCCTCTTTCCTTTGCATTACCCCGGTTTCTCGCCTGTCCTCATTTGGCTCCGCAAACGCCTTATTGACAGGCGTTACGAAGACATTTGTCTCTTTTTATTCGTCTTTTCCAGAGATTTTTCGTAACTTTGCAATCTAAAACGCGCTTGCGCAGACGAATAGACCACCCAATGTAAGTAATAACTTATATTCAACATATTTAATGAACTTCCTTGTAGTCGCAAAAAGGTTTGGTCGCCTGTCTGCCTACTCGGAAGTTCTTACTTTATATCGCAATATTTCAATATGCCCAATGGTAATAAAATAAATGAGTTTCACTTGTTTGCTGGAATTGGCGGCGGCATCTATGGTGGTGAAATGTTAGGTCACCACTGTTGTGCTGGTGTTGAAATTAACAAGTTCTGCCAAGATGTTCTTATCCAACGCCAAAAAGACGGATGGATGGACAAGTTTCCCATTTATGATGATATTACTGTCCTAAACGGAGAAGACTTCGTTGGACAATTTGACATATTGTGCGGGGGATTTCCTTGTCAGGCATTTAGTTACGCAGCTCATGGTAACAATATCGAAGAAAAAAAAATTGTGGCCTTATATGCTTGACTTTATCATCAAATCAAATGCACCTATTGTCTTTGGCGAAAATGTTACTATAATAGCTATAGATCAAGCCGCTAAAGATTTGGAAATGTTAGGCTATCGCGTAGAGCGTTGCAGACTTGCTTGTCAAGATATTCATGCTGACCACAAACGTCCTCGCTTTTGGCTTCTTGCAGTCAAAGATGATGAGGTATTCAAAAAAGTAGCAGACCATATTACTACTTTGCCGAGATTTTCTGCCAAATTTTGGCACACAAATCCACATGAAATAGAATACCCATCTCCAGTTCCTGTATTAGCACCTCAAAAAAGAGGCGTTGGAAATGCTCAGGCTCCAATCGCTGCTGCAACTGCGTTCCGAATCCTTGTTAATCGTCATCTAACGCATTTGTTTGATGATGTCGTTCCACACCAAGACGAGATAGACGCTGTTTTTGAAACAACTGAAACATGGATTCAAAAGCAGAACCCTAATGATCCTATTTATATACATACTCCAACTACGATGGGCAACTATCATTACAAGTCAATGATGAAACACCCCTCTTGCGCTAAATACGTCAGAGTATTTGGAAAACCAACGGCTCTGCACGCCGAATACCTGATGGGATTTCCTATTGGAGCCTCTTCTCCTTATCCACAATCTCATAAAGCCTTTGAATTATGGAAAAAGCAATACTAACCCAACAAGAACTTCAGTCGAATCTTGAACGATTTGCAACATTCTATAGTTCGCAAACCAATAAAGGTACTTATAGAACGACTGGCAGACCCCCCCTCCTAAAAGATGGACTTGGCACAAGGGCTAATTCCATTTGGAAAATGGCTGAATATATTGTCGCGACATATGAAGACTCCGACAAACCTATCCAAGCCTATCTTGATGGGTGGCACGCTCTGTCTAAAAATTTCCGCGACCAATTCCTTTTTCTTGAAATTGAGCCTAATACATGGAATCTTTATGATTGGTCTGGAAAACTTCTTAATGAAAATGTTCCTATTGAATTCTTTTTTCAATCCAAAGAACGCGAATATCGTGAGCTTCTTGAAAAATACGGAGAGCAAGAAACCATTATTGCAGAAGAAATTTTAACGGCAAATTCTTTCAGGCAATTTGTCCGTTCTGTTCTTTTGCATTTGTATGCCAATGATAAGTTTGAGGGCTTCTTCAACCGTCTGATTGTAACCAATTATGCTGATGGCACATTCCGTTCCATTGCAGAAGGTTTCAATCTTTACTTCCGTGCTGATGACCACAACGACGACTCTTATTGGGAGGACGAGTTTGTTGTTGATGGAACTTCATGGTATCTTAAAAACAACCCTAAGGCAGAGGGTTTTAGCGTTTTTGCATCTTTCGTCAATAAATATTATCCTGAATATTATGCTGAAAAGCGAGGGACTCAATTCTTCCTCTATTGTGCGCCGAAACCATTTGCAAGTAGAGAACCTCGCCAAGTAATTTATTTCGGCGCACCTGGAACTGGTAAATCATTTGAGGTACAACGAATAATTAACGAACGAGCTAAGAAACGTAATATAAGAACCACATTCCACCCCGACACCGATTACTCTTCTTTCGTTGGTTGTTTTAAGCCAACTATGAAAAATGGTAATATTGAATACCGTTTTACTCCACAAGCTTTTGTAAATGCATATGTAAAAGCGTGGACTGACCTATCAAAACCATTCTTTCTCGTTATTGAAGAGATTAACCGAGGAAATTGCGCTCAGATTTTCGGCGATATATTCCAGCTCCTTGATCGCAGCTCTGATGGAGAATCAAGCTATACAATTCAGCCTGATACCGATTTACAGAACTATCTTGCCTCCCAGTTAGGTGAGATTCCCAACATCCCCCTTGAAATTGCGTTGGGGCAAGAAATGCGGTTGCCCGCAAATATGTTCATTTACGCGACAATGAATACTTCGGATCAATCGCTTTTCCCTATTGACTCAGCTTTCAAACGTCGTTGGGATTGGAGATATACGGCAATAAAACCGGGAGATAAAGAACATATTCTTAATGTCAACGGAGCTTTATATAAGTGGACTTCGTTTATCGAACTCGTAAATGCTAAAATTTACGATCTTACTAAAAATGAAGATAAGCAACTTGGCTATTGGTTCATTAAACCTGATGAAAATGGACATATTGATTGGACATTGTTTGTTAGCAAAGCTCTTTTCTATATTTGGAACGATGTTATTAAGGACCATGCTCAACTTGAAAAGTCTGATTCTGCGTTTGGTAAGAAATTCGCTTTTACCTCTTTTTTCAATGCAAGTGGAGAGCCACAGTCAAACCATGTCATAGATTTCCTCGAAACTCTCGGGGTAAAACGACATACGCCTGTTGAATACGCAATTCGTAACGATGACGATACAACAGCAAATGAACCAGCAATTGGCTATGGCGATGACAATCACATAGAAGATAACCACCGCTCTAAAGGCTCAAAGTATTCTTATATTCTTGACGGAGAGTATTATTCCGGAATAGGGAAAGTAGTTCGTAAAGTGATTGATACGCTTTGCCAAACAATGACTTTTGACTCCTTGAGACAAGACTTTGATAACATTGTTAAGAAAACTTATGAGAATGGTTCTTGTTTGAGGCTCGGCACCGCTGAAGAACTTGGACGAGATGAAAATGGCCGGATGCGCTGGTACAAGGACCCATTTACTTCTAGTGATGGAAAAGTATTCAGTGTTATTTCTCTTTGGCCCGATTCTTATTATCTCGCCATTAAAAGATTTGTTGATTATTATCCATCAATCTTCCCTGGTGGCCTTACGCAAAATATATCTGACTGATGAAACTACTGATTGAGGATTTCCCATATCCCGCCGACAAAGTCAGAGGTCTACTCGGTGGCGATCAGCCATACGAGTCCGATGGCTTTTGCCGCATCCCTAATGTCGGGTACTACTATAATCCTTCAATCCGCGACTGCGTTTTCATTCTTCCTAAGGTTATCCTTGACTATAACGAAAACGCCCATGCCGAAACCGTCTTCGGCAAGTTTCATCCATTCGACATCATCGACGTTGATAAAGCCTTCCGCGATGAAATGCTCAACTCCGAGCAGCGCGATTTTATTTATAACCTCTCCACATGGATTTACCGTGCAATTGCGGAGTTCGTGAGGATAAATGATGAATTGCCCAAAGACCAACGCTCGCGCATTGTCTATCGTAAGCAATTCTCCAACGTGAGCCTTAACGGTCAGAACACCGACGGTACGTTGATTGACATTATCCTCTCGCTCATTAAATTCGCTAATGAAAACCGCGATTGGTTCATGTTCATTATCAAGAACATTCACAGCGGTTATAATAAAATCAACTGGCAGAAGACCATAGCGACTAAGACCGCTTTTGTCAAAGACAACGTTCCGCATTTTGTCGAAATAGTAAACAAGAAGAAGCAAATCAACTTCGATGAAGAATTGCTCATTATCTTTTACTCAATTCTTTACTATGTCCGTGAAAAGTATGGATTTCCTATAAATATCACGTTCAATTACGAGTTGATTAAAGGCCCAAAGTTTGACAGCTATCTTGCCGGACTTGGCAAAGCCCGACTCCTTCAGATTAAATACAAGTATTTTTCTGATAAGGCTCTCCAACTTTGGAACTTATGTTATTGCTTCTTCGCAATGGTGGAGCAAATGGCCGCGAAACCTGATGCGTCGGAATATCTTTTTGTCTCTGACTTCGACATCGTTTTTGAAACGATGATTGATGAACTTATTTCTGACAAAAACATCCCAGCCGCACTCCGCGACCAACGCGACGGAAAGATTGTAGACCACATCTATCCATTCCAATCTCTTGTTACTTCCACCGACATCTACCACATCGGAGACAGCAAATATTATAAAATTGGGGCTTCCGTACACGGCAATTCCGAATACAAGCAATATACCTACGCTCGCAACGTAATCCATTTCAATCTTGACCTTTGGCTCCGTTATGGAGAAGATGCGGTCAGCAAGGGAGCGTTACCGTACCTTGACCCATTGACCGACGGCTACAACGTTACGCCTAACTTCTTCATCAGCGCGGAGATTGATAAGGATTTCAACTACAACGAACCAGGACTACATCTGCATAAGGCACATGACGGAAAGAATTATGCCGTAAGCAGACACTTCGTTAACCGCTTGTTTGACCGCGATACCCTTTGGCTATCGCATTACGACATTAACTTCCTCTACGTCCTCGCGCTTTTCGTGTCGCCACATCAAAGCGTCAGAGACGAGTTCAAGGAACATACTCGCCTCCGCTTCCGCAATCAAATCATCGGCTTACTTAATGGCAAATATGAATTTTTCAAATTCAATATTGCGCGTGAGGAAATGGAAGATTTCGTAACTCGCAACTTCCGCGAGTTAACTGGTAAAATCTACCATTTTGACAGTACACTTCTCTTGGCACTTGAAAAGGGACACGAGGATTCTGAGGGACTTAAAGCCAAATACAGTGATATTTTGTTAGAGTTTAATCTTTACTAATAATCCCAACAATGGAAACGGTAAAAGATCCAAATATTGATTTACTTGTTCGTCCGAGACTGATTGACTATCATAAGATATTACTCAGCCAAGCGGATGCCGATTTCTGTATACCTTTCATTGATGAGGATATACCTCTTTACATAGATCCATTTCTACTCTGGAAATCTAACTCCATTACCGACAATTCTTTACATAATTCAATAGTTGAAACTTTCAACTATTGGGGTTGGCTTTATTCCAATGGTAAGATGACAGAGGCTATTGAGACTATTAGGTACGCCTCTGAATGTCCCGCTGTTGGTTTAGGCACTGCAAAGACTAAGGATGGAAAGAGAATCGGGGTTGAGTTGGCCTCTCAAATTCTTACCCTTTTTCAACAAGTCCCCCAAATAAAGTGTAAAGGGTTTAGTCATATTGAGGAA
The DNA here is from genome assembly GCF_013166535.1 of Prevotella sp. PTAC. Classification (NCBI taxonomy): domain Bacteria; kingdom Pseudomonadati; phylum Bacteroidota; class Bacteroidia; order Bacteroidales; family Prevotellaceae; genus Prevotella; species Prevotella sp. PTAC. The sequence continues at coordinate 211,010 of NZ_JABKKK010000006.1, read as the reverse complement.
GTTCAACTTTTGGTAAGGAATATTTCAAAAGATAGGATATGTGACTTTGCTTCAAATATTCTTTCTAATCATCTGAAAGATTATACAATAGACCAATGCGAAAGGCACGGTATACCAACCTCAAAGGCTAAAATTACATGTTATAATTTCCGTAATAGACGGTTTGAGGAAACCGCGACTATTCTTCCTATAAATCCTTCTACAAAGAAACCAATACTTTTCGTTCCCAAACATTGGCTTAGATATTCGCCTTGGCTTAATCCTGACGAGTACTTTTCTGCTTATTATCCCGAGCACGTCGAAGAACAATTAAGAAATAAGACCCGCTATGACGTGATAGACTATAACCGCGTCAATTATGCTATTGTCCAAGGCTACACCACCTCAAAAGAGGCTTCTATCTCTGCGCTAAAGAGTGATCCTCTTTTTAAGCAGATACCTATATCTTCTGCTAAAAGAACTCTTGCAGATATTATTAAACTACCTACCGGAAAAGAAGACAATGCAGATAAAAAATACGAAACACTAATTTGTAAACTATTATCTTCAATGCTTTATCCACATCTTGATTTTGCTGATGCTCAATCAAGGATTGAATCAGGTACGCAGATAAGAGACCTCGTTTTTTATAATAACGTTTCCCATCAATTCCTCCGAGAAATATTCGAGACTTACAATTCTCGTCAAATTGTGTTTGAATTGAAGAATGTTGCTACCCTTACTCGTGACCATATTTCTCAGGTAAATAGATACCTATGTGATAATTTTGGAAAATTCGGTGTGATTGTTACTCGAAATCGACCTCCCAAAAACATAAGACAATACCTTATTGATTTATGGTCAGGTCAGAGAAAGTGCATACTGGTTCTAACCGATGAAGACCTTAAACAGATGGTTTCTATATATGAAAATAAGCAAAGGGCACCTTATGAGGTGCTCAAAAAGCTTTATGTAGAATTTATACGAAAATGCCCAATGTAAAATGAAAATGAAGAAAGCAAAGCGACAAATTAGACAATTGGCAGCTGATTTCAGACGCCTGTCAGATAAAAAGCCAAATGACCAGCTCAACACGTTCAAACTTGAACTCGTCAATTCTGCTATCGAAGAAATTAACAATATCTTACAAGGCGAACTTCCTATTGCTGGATTTGAACTATTTGATGAAGCCGTTTTGCCAACAAATAGTGATGTACTACTTGTGCTCTCTTTATATGAAGCTGAACTAAATTCAAGTGATTATGATTACCTCTCGTGATATTGATAAGTTTGAAGCTGTTTATCCTCTTTTAGTATCCATTACTAAAAGTATGACTACTCTATCAACGAAGAAGCCGAGTGATATTATTTCGGAATTTAAACTTGATCAAATCAATAAAATTCTGAAACAATGTAATACCTTATTAAGAGATAAACGTCCCGATACAGACTTCGATGGATTTGATAATGACACAATGCCTCAAAATAGTGATGTCGTGGTTATGCTTGAATTATACATAGCAAGTATGGATAAATTCAAAATCTCTAACTCAGAGTATGTCGGTGAGGACTGGAACGAAACCTTACCCCACTATGAATGGAAAAAAACGAAATGATATGAGAAACAACAAAAGTTCGGATGAATACAATCTCTTAGCAGAAATGCTAAAGGCTACATATCTTGAAATGAAGGATATGTCTAAAAAAGCTCCAAATGATACTTTGAAACCAATAAAGGTAACTTCACTAAATCGCATCCTTCAAAAATCTAAAGACTTCTTTGAAGGAGAGCCATCCGCTGACTTCTTAGACTTGTTGGACAATGAAATCCTACCCAGTAACAGTGACACCGTTCTGATAATGTCTCACTATGTTGCGGCATTTACTGAGTACTATAAGAGACATGGAGGTTTTGTAAATAGCGGCCTTCATCATATATTCTAATGTTTATGTACTTAGATGGCTTAGATACATACAGCGGATACACCGACAGCAATAAGCATATTTGGACACTACGAAAACAGTAGCTTGAATGATGTATTTAATAAGCTTTGATATGACACCTTTATTTAAAGTAAAGTATCCGATAGAAAGCTATTATTAAATGTGATAACATTATGATTGAGCGATTTGAGATACGAAATAGCACGGCGGAGTTCCTGATTTTTCAGATTGAGGGGAAGGAAGATGGTGTGCAGGTTGTGTACCATAACGAATCTGTGTGGTGTACGCAGAAGGCTATGGCGGAACTTTTTGATGTTGGAGTTCCGGCTATAAGCAAGCATCTTAAAAACATCTTTGAGAGTGGTGAACTTTCAGAGCGATCAGTTATTTCCAAAATGGAAACAACTGCCTCAGATGGTAAGACATATAACACTGCATTCTACAATCTTGATGCCATCATATCAGTTGGTTATCGTGTGAACAGCACCCGAGCCACACAGTTCAGACAGTGGTGTACGTATATTTTGCGTCAGTTTGCCATTCGTGGATATGTGATTGATAAGAAGCGGATGGAGAACGGTTCGTTTATCGGAGAGGATTATTTTGAGCATCTGTTGGCTGAGATTCGGGAGATACGTCTGAGCGAGCGCCGTTTTTATCAAAAATTGACGGATATATACTCAACCGCGATTGACTATAACCGAGATGCTCCGACCACACGGCTTTTCTTCAAGAAGGTACAAAATAAGATGCACTATGCAGTGCATGGACACACCGCAGCTGAATTGATTGTTGAAAGAGCCGATGCGGAGAAGGAACACATGGGACTGACCACATGGGAAAATGCTCCTCACGGGAAAATCGTAAAGCCCGATGTCAGTATCGCCAAGAATTATCTCAAGGAGAACGAGCTTGAAGGCATGGGGCGTCTTGTAAATGCCGTCCTTGATATGGCTGAGCGAATGGCAAAGCGGCATATCCCTATGACAATGGAGGATTGGGCGAAACGTATTGACATTATACTTGAAGCAACTGGCGATGCAGTTCTAACTGATGCCGGAAAGGTAGCTGCTGAATTTGCCAAGAGCTTTGCTGAATCGGAGTTTGAGAAATACCGCATTGTCCAAGACCGCCTTTTCCAATCGGACTTCGACCGTTTCAATGACAACATTCTTTCATCGGACACCGAATAATCAATAGCCATGACATACGAAGAAAAATATAACGAGCTTGTGGAATTGTCGCATAGCGATAACTCTGAAATAAACGAGAAGGCAGATGCGTGGCTTATCAGTATCGGTCTTCAAGGTGCAGCCGAACAGAGGGTCTCGGCGTTTCTGCTTGATTTGGCAATCAGAAACGTAAAGGGCGAAATAACTCGTGACGAAGTAAGCCAACGGTTAAAGGAGCACTATGGAAATACGGAATATGTAGAGCCTAAATCTGAACTTGATGGAGGATATGAAATCATCCCTCCCAATTCTCCAAGAATAAAGGAAATCGAAGAATACAACCGAAAACTGCGCCCAGTTCTATACGCAGAACTTGATAAGAAGATAAAGAGAGAGGAACTTTTGTCGGGAAAATCCTCTGAAAAACTGATTTTTGTCAACATAAAGAACTCATACGAGGCTATGCAACGAAATGATAGAAAGCATCCGTTATACCGCAGTAGTCTTTATGATTGCACAAGAAAGTATTGGCCGATTAAGGAGGGAAATTTTGATGTTGCGACTCATATACTTGGGTGCTATAAGGGGAAAGTCATTGAGGTAATATACATCAACAATCGCTATACCGAGCCTTCTGGAGAGTATGCCGGAAGAAAGGTATTTGAAGGAATTGAACAACAAGAGTCTCCATATATGGGAATGGATTTACATGAGATATTTGACACTTTAGCCAATTTCCGCGTAAAGTATTGGAATATCTGATAAATAACAGACAATCATCAAACTAAAACGCTCCAAGCATAGCCACCTGGAGCGTTTTATAGTTTTATTTCCTCGTAGTTTCGATTTGTTTCAGGATTTTTGCCCTTACTTGCTCGAATGACAGTGGGGTGAAGTTGTTGTTGTCAACTCCGACATCAAGTTGCGTTGGATAAAGATACTGGAGACGACCGGCATCTATTCCGGTGTTAGAGGAACGAGTGTGAACGTGTCCGAACAACTGCCAGACATCATCCTTGTACCCTCCCTCAAAACACAGGTAGGGATAGTGACTGAGGTAGATTTTCTTTTTCCCAATCTCTATACGCATTGCCATTGCAACGTGTTCAAAGCGTTCGATAAAGCCCTGCCTGATGTTTTTGAGATCGTGATTACCGAGAATCAGATAAATCCGGCCGTTGAGTTGATTAAGAATCTTATTCCACTCTTCTGCGCCTCCAAGGCAAAAGTCTCCAAGGTGGAACACAGTATCGTCTTCACCGACAACACTATTCCAGTTGTCTATCATCGCCTCGTTCATCTCATCAGTGCTTTTGAAAGGACGCTGACAATATTGGATGATATTGGTATGATTGAAATGGGTATCCGATGTAAAAAACACCTTATCCCCGTCAAATTTGTAGTTCATTGTCTTCAATTTCTATAATGGCATCCCGGCGGAAGCTGGTCTGCTCTCCGTGGAATGTGTAGCCAAGCTGATTGCAGATACACCGGGTATTGCCTATTATTTTGTTTATGTTTCGATGTGAATGACCGTATATCCAATAGTCTATACGACTGTCGGCTATATAGTTGCCCAATTCCACGGTGAATGCGCCGTTGATTGGACTTCTTTTGAACTCATCAGCCATCAACGCAAAAGACGGTACATGGTGTGTGGCGACAATAACGTGCCGAGCCTTACTTTCAGCCATACTCCGCTCAATGAATTCGCGGCACATTTCATGTTCCTGATTGAAACGCTGAGCAGAAAGTCGGAACTGTCCGTTGCGTATTCTATGGAAATCGGTTACACCTCGCTCGGTCTGGAATTCCTCGTGGGGAGGAATTTTTGCCCAAAGAGTAGATACTATAAGCTCTATATCCTGAGATATGGGAATAACACAATTATAGACCGCCTTTACATTTGGGCGAATGTTGAGTTGCCACCCTTCATGAAGCTCGTTGATGTCGAAACTTTTGTAGAGTTCATGATTACCCGGAATGACTATTGTCTGCCGGAAGTTCTCGGCACACCAATTCCAGAACGGATGCCGGTCGTAGTTTTCATCTCCGAGATAACCGATGTCACCGGCAAGAACGAGTATGTCGCCGACGGGCAGTAAGGGATTATCTTTGAGCCATCTGCTGTTTTCATGAAACTCCAGATGTAAATCAGATGCGTATTGGATTTTCATACATTTTTTGTTTAGTTGTTGAATCGTTAGTACTTACTATGTCCGCAGTTAATCGTGGTGGAGAAGGTTATACCAGTATGGACACAAAAAACAACTATCGGGAAGTTGGTAAAGACTTTCCGACAGTTGGTGTATTTCAGTTCGTCTGTTTTGACGATTAATTTATCTCGGTAGAGCCACTGAAACAACGCAGTCGGGAATATCCGCGTAATGATGTTGTATTTGCTGACAGCACACAAGTCATGCATTCGGAGCGTTTTAAGCTCTGAATGGCTGTTGTAGTTGGTATATTATAGTGCTGTCTAAACATCTGTTTCAGAATTTGCGGGCGCAAAGTTAATACTTTTTCACAATTCAACCAAATTATTTTTAAGAGGGGCGAGTATTTTACGCTTATTCAACCAATAAAAAGTATAATATATGATACCTTTACGCGCTCCGAATACTCCATTATACAATTTTCATTTCAAAAGTATGGTTTATTATACCTTTATTTGGTTGCGTCAGAATTTCGTGCTATATTTGCACAAAAGTTTATTATGTCATACTATGGAGCTTAAAGATATAATGAAGCAACGTAGGGAAATCCTATCCCTCACACAACAAGATCTCGCTGAAATGGCGCAGGTCGGAGTTGCCACAATCAAGGATATTGAGCGTGGCAAGGGAAATCCTGCACTAAACACCGTAAAGAAGATTCTTGAAGTACTTGGTATCGAGATAGATTATAAGGTACGACAGACTATATAATTACCCGTTGACAGATGAGAGAATTAGCTGTATATTACAATGATACAGAAGCCGGAATACTTACTGAAAAATATCCCGGTGCAGACTATACGTTCCAGTACAAAGAAGACTATATAAATTCCGCATTGCCTCCGATTTCAGCGACTTTACCCAAGCAAAGCACCGCATTCAATTCCGAGCATCTTTTCCCATTTTTTTCTAATATGGTTCCTGAAGGAGCCAATCGACGGGTTATATGCCGTTCGCTAAAAATTGATGAGAATGATTTTTTCGGACTGCTTGAAGCAATGGCAGACAAAGACTTCATCGGAGCGGTAAATATAAGGAGGATTAACAATGACTGAAATAAAAAACTGTCCATCACTACTTTTAGATGGCTTTAATACATATAGCCCCAAAGCGACAAAAATGCTCTTTAACGGAGTAAAGGTAAATCCTATTCTCAATTTTGATATTGATGAATTTAGAAATGCCGGTGAGATTGCCGAGGCGATGCACCGTATTTCGGTCTCTGGTGTGCAAGAAAAATTCCCTGCAATAATTAAATCGGGCGAAATCAGAATTGCGGGGGACGATGAACGCTCAACTCATATACTGAAACCTGCACCTTGGGATAAAACGCTTCGTGAACGTAAACTGATTCCGGCCAATGAGCATCTTACCATGCAGATAGCATCGCAGGTCTATGGCATACATACCGCAGCTAATGGATTGTGTTTCACATCCAAAGGTCAGCCGGTATATATCACACGCCGTTTCGATATTCTGCCCGACAGCTCAAAACTGCCGATGGAAGATTTCGCTTCGTTAGTCGACAAAAACGAACAGATCGCCGGCCTTCATTTCAAGTATAATGGTAGCTACGAGGATATTGCCAAGGCAATTCGGGCAAACGTCGCTGCATGGATGGTTGATATGGAACGATTCTTTGAATTAGTCGTATTCAACTATATCTACGCAAACGGAGATGCCCACCTTAAAAATTTCTCCCTTATTCTTAATGGGCTGGATTACCGCTTAGCTCCGGCATACGACCTTCTGAATACCAGCCTCCATGTCAACGGAGATGATCTTGGTCTTGACGGAGGACTATCACCCGACATTGAGAAAAGTGATGTATTTGAAAGAACCGGTCATCCCTGCCGTCTTGACTTTGAAAGATTCGGCCATAAAATCGGCTTGGTAAAAAGACGTATGGATAAAATCCTCAACAAGTACACCTCCCTACCAGATGGCGCAATAAAACTCATTGCCCAAAGCTACCTCCCAGACAAAGCGAAACGTAACTATACCCGTATCGTCAACGAGCGAATAACACGCTTCATCAGAGATTGGGAGTGATTGTTAGGAAAGAATTGAGACAAGCGCATTTTTGCTGATTTTGTACGGCGCAGGACGCGAAGGTGAATGTTAAAATTTGGATATTGCCTTGATAATCGGAAGATTATCGCTCTCTTTGCATTGAGTCACTGTTGTCGGTTTGGCAAGTGCGGCTTGTAATGATTTAAGTAGCAGACGGTTAGCAACTTACAACCATAGAAAATTCACGTCACTTGTACGGATTAGAGTCACACTTATCTGTATATCAACAAATCAACCACTTCTGCGTCGGAAGATAATTCGTATATTTTTTCACCGCAGCATTGAAAACTTTGAAAGTGAAAAGCCCATTGTACTTCACACTATACGTAGACACTTTTCTACCTTTTTATCATTGGTTATGACTATATATAACTACGTAATTTAGAATCTACCCTAAAATGTACTCTGAATGCTTTTAACTTATACATCGTTCTAATAACAATGCCTTACCTGCATGTACATATTATTCTCATCAACGATGAACAAGTATACTATTCCATTAAATAGGTCTAAGCTGTTCAAATGCTCCAATTAAAATATTTCTCATGTAATAAACCCACATCATCATTAATTTCAATTTCAAGAAAAACAGATCAGCTCATTAATAGTCATTACCTTCTTTTACCACAAACTAAACAAATTAAGAAACCCTCCTTTCAATACTTGAAACTCAAATTCGCAATCTATCTATGGACGCAAGATAATGGCAGATATAACTTTAATTCTCACTTTCTATCTTCTAGCAAAGATGATGTTCTGACACGACTTAAAGTCTCTGGAGTCATCTGTAAATAGCTTGCAATATAAACCAATGGAGCGCGTAAAACAAGTTGAGGATGCCGTTTAACCAATTTTGAATATCTATCCTGTGCTGTCTCAAAACGAAGCAAGTCTGCATGGATTTGACTTTCTATCAACGATTCTTCTAATATCTTACGATACAATATTTGTATGTTCACACTTTTCATTGCTACCTGTTCCAAAATAGGCCTTGGCATCGCATATATAACCGTCGGTTCAAGAGCTATTATTTCAAGAGCTGTAGGTTCTTCTTTGAAAAGACTTTCTATACTCATCACAATGTGGTTTTCTACCGCCATGTGCTCAGTCACCTCTTTACCATTTTTATGATAAAACAGCCTGACTAATCCTTTTACTATCCAATATATATGTGTACACGTCTCACCCTTAACAAGAATCTTCTCACCTTTCTGAAATTTCATCGGAACCAAAACATTCTCCAATACATCCAATTCGTCATGAGACATTGTACTGTAACGTCTGGCTAATTCTCTTGCCACATCGCGCTTTGTCAGTCCTATATTTGGCATACAACTCCTCCTTAATTATTTTATTAATCCAATTTCAATACAGCAAGGAATGCCTTTTGCGGCACTTCCACATTGCCGATCTGCTTCATACGCTTCTTGCCTTTTTTCTGTTTCTCTAACAATTTTCGTTTTCGACTCACGTCTCCACCATAGCATTTGGCTGTAACATCTTTGCGGACACACTTTATTGTCTCGCGAGCAACAATCTTTGCTCCAATTGCCGCCTGAATAGCTATGTCAAACTGCTGTCTCGGTATCAGTTCTTTCAATTTCTCACACATCCTTCGACCGAATGCCACCGCATTATCCTGATGTGTCAAAGTAGATAAAGCATCTACTGGTTCCCCATTCAACAATATATCCAACTTAGCCAACTTCGACGGCCTGAAACAATCCACATGATAATCAAATGAAGCATACCCCTTAGATATACTCTTTAATTTATCATAGAAATCAATGACTATTTCACCAAGAGGTAACATAAAATGCAACTCCACACGATTGCCGCTCACATACTGCTGATCTATAAGCTCGCCTCGTTTATCAAGACACAATGTCATTATCGGACCGATATAATCAGCCGCTGTTATAATAGAAGCCCTGATATATGGCTCCTCTATATGATCTATCAACGTTTGCTCGGGAAGTCCTGACGGATTGTGAACCTCTTTCACTTCGCCATGCTTGTCATAACACATGTACGATACGTTCGGCACTGTTGTTATTACATCCATATTAAATTCGCGGTCAAGACGCTCCTGGATTATTTCCATATGCAACAGGCCGAGAAAACCGCATCTGAATCCAAATCCGAGAGCGATTGAAGACTCCGGTGAGAAAGTCAACGAAGCGTCGTTCAACTTTAATTTTTCAAGAGACGCACGCAAGTTCTCATAGTCAGACGGATCAATAGGATATACACCGGCAAAGACCATGGGCTTTACCTCCTGGAACCCCTCTATTGCCTTATCGCAAGGACAGGATACGTGAGTTATCGTATCACCTACCTTTACCTCCTTACTATCCTTTATTCCACTTATTATATATCCCACATCACCCGTACTCAACTGTTTACGAGGATGCATATCCATTTTCAACACTCCGATCTCATCGGCTGTATATTCCATGCCGGTATTGAAAAACTTTACCTTGTCACCTTGTCTTATCGTACCATTTTCAATCTTGAAATAAGCGATTATTCCACGAAAAGAATTGAATACCGAGTCGAAAATCAAAGCTTGTAGTGGTGATTCTATTTCTCCGACTGGATGTGGGACGCGCTCAACAACAGCATTCAATATCTCTTCCACTCCATGTCCTGTCTTACCGCTTGCTCTAATAATATCAGAGCGGTCACACCCTATAAGGTCTATAATTTCGTCCTCTACCTCATCAGGCATAGCACTCGGCATATCTATCTTATTTATCACCGGTATTATTTCCAAATCATGGTCTATCGCCATATACAGATTGGAGATTGTCTGAGCCTGCACACCCTGTGTGGCATCTACAACAAGAAGCGCACCCTCACATGCCGCTATACTACGCGAAACCTCATAAGAAAAATCGACATGTCCCGGAGTGTCTATCAAATTGAGTATGAACTTCTCGTTTTTATAAGTATACTCCATCTGGATAGCATGACTTTTTATCGTTATACCACGCTCACGCTCCAAATCCATATTGTCAAGCATCTGCCCCTCTGTTACTTGTATTGTTTTGGTATATTCAAGCATACGATCGGCAAGGGTTGATTTTCCATGATCAATATGTGCTATTATGCAGAAATTTCGTATATGGTTCATTTATTATCATGTTTATTAAAACGCAAAGTTACTGCAAATCATGCAAACATCAAAATAAATCTAGAGTTATTTTTAACAAATTTTGAATAGTATACAGCACTAAAACAAGGAACACACCGTTATTTAGTTAGTAAATTAAAGATATTACACATAGTAAACATAATACTAACCACAAGTATGACAAATGCTGATAATATTATCAAGGAATTAAGCCTTCTGGCAACAGAAGAAAAACAACGTTTTCTTCCACGCTTTTTCAAAACCGGCAAAGGACAATATGGAGAAGGAGACATATTTCTTGGAGTTATCGTACCACACACAAGAATAATAGCACGAAAATACGCTGACATTGATAAATCAGACATTTTAAAACTTTTGAATTCCGAATATCACGAAGTGAGGTTGTGCGCCCTACTGATAATGGTGAGAAAATGCCAGAAAGGAAACGATAATGTCATGAGGGAAATGTTTAACATGTATCTGAAACACACTGATAGAATTAACAATTGGGATCTCGTCGACCTATCTGCCCCAATGATTGTAGGCAACTATTTGGTTGACAAGTCACACGACATTCTTTACCGTTTGGCAGAGAGTAAACTGCTGTGGAACAATAGAATTGCCATTGTATCCACAATCTCATTCATACGCCGAAATGAATTTGACGACACATATAACCTTGCCTTAAAAATGATGAACCATCCGCACGATTTAATCCACAAAGCCATCGGATGGATGCTACGGGAAGCAGGTAAGCGGAATCCAAGACGACTATATGAATTTGTTGATACCTATAGAACGGAGATGCCTCGCACAATGCTGAGATATGCAATAGAAAAATTCTCAAAGGAAGAGAAAAAGTGGCTGATGAGAAAATAAATTAAGCGTATCCTGAGCTCTTCTTCCTTTATCATTCTATCCATAACAATTTTTATTTCTTTACAAAATTAAATTTGTGACATATTCACAAGTCACTTGACAAATTATGCAAGTTAATGCATGAAGTTTTCAGTGTAATTACGGACTCATCAGCCTTATACTATCAACTAGCATTGTTCTGTCATGCGATCCGATTGACCGCCCGTTGCAAAAGGATACCCAATATACCAATCGCTTATCTTTACCATTCCCACAAGATGGCCATACAACCAAATAATGATACACGATATACATTATGAAAAATACTCCTGCAATACATGAGTGTTTCGAATTTTATAGGTAATTTTGCAACCATACAATATAAATACATATATGGAAAATCAAAGATCGGTATTCGTAAAGCTGATATCCACTGAACTTAACCTGCCTGAACACGGAGTAGCAAATACACTCTCTATGCTTGATGAAGGATTCACTGTACCTTTTATAAGCAGATATCGCAAGGAACGCACCGGAGAACTCGATGAGGTGCAGATTACCGCTATCCACGACATGAGCGGACGGTTAAAAGAAATCGCCAAACGAAAAGAGACAATAATCAATACAATCACGGAACAGAATAAAATGACTGATGAGTTGAGAATACGCATCAACAATATCTGGAATGCCACCGAACTGGAAGATATATATATGCCATACAAGCCGAAGCGTCGCACCAGAGCTCAGATCGCACTTGAAATGGGGCTCGAACCATTGGCAAAAATCATTATGTCACAACGTGAAAGAGAGCCTGAACAAATAGCCAAAAGATTTGTAAAAGATGAAGTTAAAGACATCACAACAGCCATAAAAGGTGCACAGGACATAATAGCCGAGCATATAAGCGAAGATGAATGGACAAGACAACAAGTACGCGGCAGTTTCCGCAGAGATGCATTCATTACGTCAAAATTAATAAAAGCCAAAGGGGAAAATGAGAATGCCGCCAAATACAGTGATTACTTCAATTTCTCCGAACCTCTCCGAAAATGTTCTTCTCACAGACTTCTTGCTATACGCCGAGGGGAAAATGAAGGCATATTACGCGTAAATATATCGGTAGACGATGATAATTGCATTGAAAAACTGTATCAAAGATATATACATGGACATGGCAAGTGTTGCGATCTGGTGGCCTATGCCATAAAAGACGGATATAAACGCTTACTCAAACCAAGTATCGAGACTGAATTTGCAGCTCTGAGTAAAGAAAAAGCCGATAAAGAAGCCATCAATGTATTTGCCGAAAACTTACGGCAACTATTACTCAGCGCACCACTCGGGCAAAAGCGTGTTATGGGGGTCGACCCAGGATTTAGAACAGGATGCAAGATTGCTTGCCTTGATACACAAGGTAACCTGCTACATCATGAGGCTATATTCCCCCACCCGCCTGTATCAAAAATTTCCATCGCCACAACCCGCATGCAGGCCATGATAAAAGAATATGCCATCGAAGCCATAGGCATCGGAAATGGGACAGCGAGCAGAGAGACAAAAATATTTGTAGACGACGCAGTAAAAGGCACCCAGATAAAAGCCTTTATGGTTAGTGAAGCCGGCGCATCAGTATATTCAGCCTCCAAAACCGCACGTGAGGAATTTCCAAATGAGGATGTAACTGTTCGTGGAGCGGTATCTATCGGAAGGCGACTGATAGATCCGCTCGCAGAACTGGTCAAGATAGATCCGAAGAGTATCGGCATTGGGCAATATCAACATGATGTGGATCAGATAAAACTAAAAAAGAGCCTCGATCATACAGTTGAAAGTTGCGTCAACTTAGTAGGTGTCAACCTGAACACAGCGAGTAAGCATCTATTATCATATGTGAGTGGACTCAGTTTATCATTGGCTCAAAGCATCGTGGAATACCGACGTGAACACGGGGCATTCACAAGTCGTACACAACTAAAAAAAGTTCCACGACTCGGTCCTGTAGCATATCAACAATGCGCTGGGTTTCTTAGAATACCTGACAGCCATAATCCTCTTGACAATAGTGCTGTACATCCTGAAAGTTACAGTATAGTGGAACATATGGCAAATGATTGTGGATGCACTGTTGAAGAACTTATCAGAAATAAGAATAAACGTAGGCAAATAAACATAAAACGCTATATTACATCTATGACCGGACTACCAACACTTACTGACATTATGCAAGAATTAGATAAACCTGGACGAGATCCGAGAGAACAAATAGAAGAATTTGAATTTGATCCTAACGCCACTTCTATCGATAATCTTGTCGAGGGTATGATTCTTCCCGGTATAGTTACAAATATAACAAACTTCGGGGCATTCGTTGACATTGGCGTTCATCAGGACGGACTTGTGCATATATCTCAAATAGCAGACAGGTTTATTACTGACCCGACACAAATAGTAAGACTACATCAGCATGTTAAAGTCAAGATTATTGAAATAGACAGAAAACGCAAACGGATTTCTCTCTCCATGAAAGGAATTGAAGATTTAAGATTTGCAAGCATGAAAAAGGAATTATAATACTTAGCCAAAAGGAAAAATAAAAGGTGATGAAAATATGTTTCCATCACCTTTTATTTTATTGATTATAATATCACGAATGAAATAAATACTTTTACTTAACCTTGGCTACAATAGCCTTGAAAGCCTCGGGATTGTTTACTGCAAGGTCAGCAAGAACCTTACGGTTAATCTCTATTCCGGCCTTATTCAAAGCACCCATCAATACTGAATAGCTCATACCTTCAAGGCGTGCGGCAGCATTGATACGCTGAATCCACAAAGAACGGAAATTACGTTTCTTATTGCGACGATCACGATAAGCATAGGTAAGACCTTTTTCCCATGTGTTCTTCGCAACCGTCCAAACATTCTTGCGGGCTCCGAAGTAACCACGTGTCAGCTTTAAAATTCTTTTTCTCTTTGCTCTTGAAGCAACATGATTTACTGATCTTGGCATAATTTCTTTACTTTAAATGTTTGACAATTAGGTTTAACGGAGACATAACAAATCACGAACTTGCTTCAAATCGCTCTTGTCTACCAATGTCTGGTGTACAAGATTACGTTTTTGCTTAGTTGATTTCTTCGTCAAGATATGACGATGGTAAGCGTGATGTCTCTTAATCTTACCTGTACCGGTGAAACGAAATCTCTTCTTTGCGCCGGAATTTGTCTTTACTTTTGGCATTTTTTTACGTTTTAATTATTTGGTTATTTATTATACAGTGGCAACGCATATACCGGGCGTTACGCACTCTGTTTCTCTCATTATCAATAGTAAAACCTATTACATCAGTTTTCGTCAGCCGTCAACTTTTTAAGTGCGTCCTCACTTATCTTTGCATTGGCAAGCAATCCGCCATTTGTCGGCTCATCATCCTCAGATACAGACATCGAAGTTGTTGTATCTTTAATCTCTGAAGCCTTTCTCTCACGATCCATGGCCTGCTGACTTTTCTTTACCACACCAGCTTTCTTCGGTGCCAAATAAATAAACATCTTCTTTCCTTCAAGTGACGGCATAGACTCAACCTTACCCCATTCTTCAAGGTCATTGGCAAAACGAAGAAGTAAAACTTCTCCTTGTTCCTTAAATAGTATCGAACGACCACGGAAAAACACGTATGCACGCACTTTATTTCCATCTTCAAGAAATTCTTTCGCATGCTTTAACTTAAACTGATAATCATGCTCATCTGTCTGCGGACCAAACCTAATTTCCTTCACTTCGACTTTCACCTGTTTGGCTTTCATTTCCTTAGCACGTTTTTTCTGCTGATAAAGGAACTTTGAATAGTCGATGAGACGACATACGGGAGGATTAGCATTAGGAGATATTTCAACAAGATCTACTCCTTGCTCACGAGCCATGTCAAGTGCCTGACGTGTAGGGACTACTGTCGATCCGCCGTCACCTACAATGCGGACTTCACGTACACGTATCTGTTCGTTGACACGGTACTGGTTCTTTATTTTGTCATTCTTCATTCAACTATTTTATGAAAATCGGCTGCAAATATACGATAATTCAGCGAATTATCAAAATATTTTATTCTTTTTCTACCTAATTAATTATAAAAATAATGCCATAAAACATTAAGCGCAGTCTTATGGCATTACTTTAAAAATAATCATACTTATTATTAGAAGTCCTTAGTCATTTCTGCCACTTCATCATTTATCTTCTTAGCAAAATCTTCCATTGACATTACGCACTGCTCCCCACCACCTTGCGGACGAACGGCAACTGTTCCATCTGTCTGTTCTTTTTCGCCAACAATAAGCATATAAGGAATACGTTTCAACTCGTTATCACGAACCTTACGGCCTATTTTCTCATTACGCGCATCAATGGTAGCACGAACTCCGACTGAATCAAAATATTTGGCAACCTTTGCCGCATAATCATTATATTTCTCTGATATAGGCAGTATAGCAACCTGATCTGGAGTAAGCCACAACGGAAAATGTCCGGCTGTATGCTCGATAAGTACTGCACAGAAACGTTCCATCGATCCAAACGGAGCCCGATGAATCATAACCGGAGTTTTCTTGGTATTATCTTCATCCGTATATTCAAGCTGAAAACGTTTCGGCAAGTTGTAATCGACTTGAATGGTACCCAACTGCCAACGACGACCAATAGCGTCTTTTATCATGAAATCGAGTTTGGGTCCATAGAATGCAGCCTCACCATATTCAACCTTGGCCGATAATCCTTTTTCTTTGCAAGCTTCAACAATGGCAGCCTCCGAACGTGCCCAATCGTCATCAGAACCCACATACTTCTCATGATCATTAGGATCACGAAGAGAAATTTGAGCCTCAAAGTTAAAGCCGAATGCCGTCAATACAATATTTATTATATCCATGACGTTAAGAAACTCCTGCTTAACCTGATCAGGACGACAGAATATATGAGCGTCATCTTGCGTAAACGAGCGAACACGTGTCAACCCGTGCAACTCCCCGCTCTGCTCATAACGATATACTGTACCGAATTCTGCAAGACGAAGAGGCAAATCCTTATATGAACGTGGTTTCCATGCAAACACTTCACAGTGATGAGGACAGTTCATCGGTTTTAACATGTACTCTTCTCCCTCCTCCGGTGTATGTATAGGTTGAAAAGAATCCTTGCCATAATGGGCATAGTGACCGCTGGTTACATACAAATTCTTGCTTCCTATATGCGGAGTTATAACTTCCTTATAGCCAAAACGGGTCTGAACCTTACGCAAATGATCCTGCAAACGAAGACGAAGTTCCGTTCCTTTAGGCAACCATATCGGTAAACCTTTACCCACTTTCTCCGAGAACATAAAGAGTTCCATCTCTTTTCCAATCTTTCGGTGATCTCGTTTCTTGGCCTCTTCAAGCATAACGAGATACTCATCCAACATCTTTTTCTTTGGGAACGACACTCCGTAAAGACGCTGCATCTGCTCTCGCGTAGCATCACCACGCCAAAATGCTCCCGCAACACTCGTAAGTTTAATGGCCTTTATGGAACCTGTATTCAACAAGTGAGGTCCTTTACACAAATCAGTAAAAGTACCTTGTGTATATGTGGTAATTGTTCCGTCTTCCAAATCCTGATCTATATGTTCACATTTATAAGTCTGACCTGCCGCTCCGAATTCAGTGAGTGCATCGGCTTTGGCAATCTCTTTGCGAACAACCGGCTCTTTCTTGGATGCCAATTCTTTCATCTTAGCCTCAATCTTACCAAAATCAGCCTCTCTAATTGATTCGCCATCCTTTAATAATACATCATAAAAAAATCCGTTTTCGACAGCCGGTCCGAAACCGAACTGTATCCCAGGATAAAGTTCTTGTAATGCTTCTGCCAACAAGTGAGCCGATGTATGCCAAAAAGCATGCCTTCCTTCCTCATCTTCCCACTTGTACAATTGAACTTTCGCATCCTCATTTATCGGGCGGTTAAGTTCTACCGTCTCACCATTCACACCGCAAGCTAATACATCGCGTGCCAAAGCAGGCGAGATGCTTTCCGCTATTTGCAATCCAGTGACACCCTGCTCATACGAGCGAACAGAACCGTCAGGAAAAGTAATGTTAATCATATCTACAATATATGTTTTAAGTTTATTGAGCGCAAAATTAATTATTTTATTCGTAATAAAATAATTTTAACTTCAAAATATTCACTACCACTCTATCGGTTTTTCTTCATTATACTATATGCTTTATAAAGTCCCAATTCCCCTGCTTTACTCAAATCACGATTACTGCTTTCTTTATTATTAACAAATAAATAAGACAACCCGCGGTTGTAATAAGCCTCAGCCATATTTTCATCTATCTCTATAGCCTTACCATAATCTTCAATGGCATTGCCATAATCCTTAAGCAAGGCATATACATTTCCACGATTATAATAAAGATAAGCGCATTGAGGGTTATTCTCCAACGCCTTGGATATATCAGACAATACATTCGTTGTCTTCATTGCCATGCCCTTGCTCTGCGAAGTTTTCACTTCATTCGCCTTAAACAGACAAATGGCACGCTGCCAATATGCCAAAGAAGAAATGGAGTCTATCTCAATATAAGTATTGAAATCTTCAATTGCACTGTCAAAATTTTGAATTTCAGAATAAGCCAAAGCTCTTCTGAGCAAAAGCGGCATAAGCGAATCCGTATCTTTGGAACTTGTTAGTTTTGCCGTTAATCCATCTATATACTTAAAATATTCTGAAACACGTTTCTCATCAAGATTGTGCAGACCATTACTTATATATATTTTTTTTGTGAGCGATCCATCATCCATCAGTTTTTCAGATACGGTATTGAAGGCATCAACCTGACGGTCAAAGGGTATATAACGACTTATTTCACTTCCCACATATTCGTATGACAATTCATACATTGGCATATAATCCATGTCGGAAGCACGATTTTGAACCAAACCACGATATTCGCTCTTATACTTTTGCTCTACCTCGGCATCATCAGCAACCACAATCTGGTTGTATTTTTCAGGATTCACGTCACTTTGCCTACGGATTTGGTCTTTACTCATTCTCGGTTGCACTCCATAAAGAGACTTATACAACCGCGCCTTATACACCTTAAACTCATCTGCTTCCGCTTGTTTAACCATACCGAGACGGCGATAACACTCGGCACGATGTAATAACCCAGTCCAAAAGTTAGGGAATTTCTTTATCACTTTCGAATAATCCCTGATCGCTCCGCGCAAATCACCTGTTTTGTCAAGCAAGATAGCCCTGTTAAATAAAGCCATGATATTATCTGGTTCAAGTTTTAGAACAAAGTCGAAATCAAGTATTGCCATATTGTCATCACCCACATGCGCCCTCAGCAATCCTCGATTATAATGCCCGAGAAAATTATCCGGTTCTAAATCAAGAGCAGTGTCATAATCGTCCATAGCTCCACGGAGATTATTCCTTTTCAATCTGGCCAAGGCCCTGTTTATATAATATCCGGCATTATCCGATTGCAAATGTATAGCCCTACTCAGATATTCCTCAGCCTTATCCCACGCTTCTCTCTTTAAACTGATACCGGAACGAACAGCCCATGTGCTTGCGTCATACGGATTTATCTCTATACTTTTCTCCAATGCTTCCATGGCCTTTACCGTATCCTTACGTAACAAATAGATTTCCGATTGCATAGAATATACACGTGAATTTCTGCTCCATTTGGTCAACATAGTGTCCACATCGGCAAGAGCACCATCATAGTCTTTCCCATGTATTCGGCACAAAACCCTGTTATTCCAAAGCCCGTCATTCTCTGGGTCATATTTCAATGCCAACACATAGTCAGAAATTGCCTCTTCGTATTTCTCCTGCTGTATCCTCACCAATCCGCGCAATTCATAGTTTTTTACTACAAAAGGATTAAGATTTATGGCCTGTGAACAATCACGCTCCGAACCGATATAATCTCCTAAATAATACTTTGCTACCGCCCTATAAAACCAAGGTTCATAAAGATAAGGTTTGGAACTTATCGCCTGATTAAAATATTGTATAGAAAGAACATAATCTTCATAGTAGAGCGCACTCCGCCCTACTGCCACCAACTTGTCGGTATTAAACTGTGCCTTACCGGCAAACGGTATAAATAATAATATGAAGAATACAACCTTTCTATACATTCCAAGTTTTACTTCCTCTGTGCGGCTTTTGTTTTATAACCGCAACGATACCGGCCTTGCAACAATGCACGCATTTTGCTCTTTATAAGCTGTTTACGCATTGGAGAAATACGATCTACAAAAACTTTGCCGTCAAGATGATCAAACTCATGCTGCATTACCCTTGCCAAATATCCGTCAACCCATTCATCGTGTGGTTCAAATTTTTCATCTAGATACTGCACATGTATTCGAGTGGGACGTGTGACTTTTTCATGAATAGCTGGCAAACTGAGACACCCCTCCTCCATAGACTCAACAATAGTTTCGTCGTATTCAATGATATGAGGATTGATATATGCTTTTTTAAAACCCTTATATTCAGGCAAATCGTCCGACAAAACATCAAGGTCTATCACAACCACACGAATAGCCTTGCCAATCTGAGGAGCGGCCAGTCCAACACCTTCAGACTCCGTCAATGTCTCAAACATATCACTGATGAGTGTCTCAAGTTCAGGATAGTCTGTCGGTATATCTTCGGAAACCTTTCTCAACACAGGTTGTCCGTATATGTATATAGGTAAAATCATTTGTTGTATTTTATTTATAAATAAACATGATACTGGATCAGAAACGTGACGACATATAATCCTGTAATATTATAGTCGCGCTTATCTCGTCCACAAGCGCCTTGTCACGTCTGGCTTTTTTTCGTAATCCACTGTCGATAATTGCCTTGTGTGCAAGTACAGAAGTGAAACGCTCATCATAAAATTCAATCGGAACACTCGGTACCGCCCTACGCCACCTATTGACAAACTCCTGCACACGAGCCATATTCTCACTCGGTTGACCATTAGGTTGTTTCGGTTCACCGATTATAATACGCTCCACACTCTCACGAGCCACATAAGCCTTGAGATAATCAAACAAGTCTGACGTAAGAACAGTTGCCAACCCACCCGGAATTATTTGGAGTGGGTCGGTAACTGCCAATCCCGTACGTTTCTTTCCGTAATCAATAGAAAGTATACGTGCCACGTTTTAGATACGTTATTTATTATCTGCCGTTATACAGCAACCAAGCGTCCGGGAACTTGGCGCGAAGGTCATTACGGCTCGAAGCTGCATCACCCTTGCTGTCGAATGTGGTGGCAATCACGCGATACATATTACGATCAGTGTTTTTAACCACCTGCGCATCATATCCCTCGCCTTTAAGACGCTGTTGAAGCCCCTCGGCATTTGCCATAACAGAGAAAGAGCCAACAACGACACTGTAATTCTTCAATCCGGAACCATTGACAAGAGACACGCTTTCAGTCTTTACCTCTACATTATCGGAATTATCTACGATTCTGACTTCTGTCACCGGAGCCTCAACCACTGGAGCCACAACATTGGTATTCGTCTC
The DNA here is from genome assembly GCF_013166535.1 of Prevotella sp. PTAC. Lineage (NCBI taxonomy): Bacteria > Pseudomonadati > Bacteroidota > Bacteroidia > Bacteroidales > Prevotellaceae > Prevotella > Prevotella sp. PTAC. The sequence goes on along the minus strand of NZ_JABKKK010000006.1, from coordinate 190,027 downwards.
CGTTGTTTCCGGTTGTACTTGCGCCGTCTCCTGTGCCTTGGCTTTCTCATACGCTTTCTTATAAGCACTTTCACTTGATTTACATCCGGTAAAAGCCATCGCCGCACACAAACCGGCACATAAAACCATGTACTTCTTCATTTCAAATCTTTTTATTAATTACACCTTAAAAATCATTCTCTCATATAAAAATATGTTTGCGAAGTTACTAAATACTGAGTGAAAAGCCCAATTCAAGTCACATAAAGTTTGTTAAATAAAGGAAATAGGATAATTTTAACAAAAAATGGCCACACATTTAATTTACAATCAGAAAAGTTTTCATATATTTGCCTCACGAATTGATTGTTTAACTAATAAAATTATAGCATTATGAAAAGTTTAGGTTACCTCGGCGCATTCCTCGGAGGGGCTATTGCCGGCACTGTTTTAGGTCTTTTGGTGGCTCCCGAGAAAGGTCGTGACACCCGTGAGAAAATCACTGACGCAGTGGATGACTTCATGAAAAAGCACAACATAAAGTTGAGCCGTAAAGACATTAACGATTTGGTGGACGACATCAAAGATGTTGCTCCTGCTGAATAAATACACATTTACACTTCTATAAAACATATCCTAAATATGCTATCAAGCGATAAAAACGTTGAATCAATAGCACAATTAATAGAAGTATTGAAAAAACACATCGGACTTCAAAAAGAATATTTGAAGTTCGATGTGATAGACAAAACCGTCCGTCTTCTCACGGCTTTCACGCTATTCACTATCTTTTTTGTGCTCCTGATAGCCATGATGTTCTATCTGTCGTTCGCAATAGTATACTGGATGGCTCCCGCCACAGGATTAGGGGGTGCGTTCGCTATAGTTTCGGGAGCATTCACGATTATGCTCATTGCCATTTTTGCATTCCGCAAATCACTGATAGAACGTCCGTTGGTAAGATTTCTCGCTAACCTGCTATTAAACTGAACAAACAAAAAGGCATGATGAAGACATTCAATACAATAGAAGAAATACAGTTGCGAAAAGAAGAGTTGCGTGATGAACTGCATGCCAGCAGCGAGCTTATAGGAAACATCTGGATGGAAATAACAAACGACAACAAGCCATCGACAAAAGGCGAAATGATGACAAGCATAATAAGCAAGAGCATCACGGCTTTCGACGCATTTATGCTGGCAAGAAAACTTGTGACCCAATACGGGAGAATATTCAAGCGAAAACGCAGGTAAAATATAGTAAGTACATCATGATGAATGTTTGGTTAGAAATCCTTTTATTTGTAAATTTATAGAAAAAGGGATAACCCGACATTGAAATCATGATTAATATTTATAAAACATACTTATCATCGTCTTATCGCAACTTACCAGAACAAATAATTCTGTATATCTGCAAAACTTCAATATTTGATTTATCTTAATCAAAAGCATGCACTCCGTTCCCTGAATATGTATTGTACACTATATTACGCAGTAACAAGAAATATTATTATAATGACAGTATTTCATTCACAAAATGCCTGGAAGCGTTTATAAAACAAGCCTGAAGAAACTTCAAACAACCTACCACGATACTAACGGCAAGACATAAAAAAGGAGTACCGCTGTACTCCAATCTTTGTTAACCTTAAATCTAATACTATGAAAAACACGATGCAAATATAGTGAGTTTGTTTTATTTGTGCAAATTTCACATAAATAAAACGTATTCATACTAACAAACATTAACGGTTTGTATTATACCACGATTTCCTGTCCGTCATAAGCCAATTCAAATCCCTCTGGGAAACACCGGTTTGCATCCTTATGCCTACCCAAATGATGGCATGAATGTATAAAAAAAGTACGTCGGGCAGATACAGTTCTCGAGAACTCTATTGCGTCGTCTACAAGTTGATGTGAATGATGTGGCTTATCAAATCGCAAAGCATTGACAATAAGCGTATCAATCCTTCCTCTAAGCACATTTATCTCTTCTTTACCTATGGTTTTCATATCCGTGATATAAGCAAAATCACCGATAAGAAATCCTAATATTGGCATTTTGCCATGCATCACCCGAAACGGTCTTACTGTAATATCACCAATATCAAAAGGAATGTCAGGTTCTATGACATTCAATCTTATGCCGGGCACTCCGGGATATTTATTCTCAGTGAAGCAGTAAGGAATAGTTTGCCTCAAGCTGTCGGCCGCTCCAGAATCGGCATAGACATCTATCTCTCCGAAAGCGCAATAAGGCCGTAAATCGTCCATTCCTCCAACGTGATCATAATGCGTATGAGTAATAAGCACTCCATCAATGCGACGAAAAGGACGGAACATCATTTGCTGGCGAAAATCCGGACCGCAGTCTATGAGTATTCTTGTCTTCTCTGTCTCAATCAGCACCGAACTGCGAAGCCGCTTGTCATGAGGATCCTCACTCATACACACATCGCAACTGCAACCGAGAACCGGACTGCCGCAACTCGTGCCTGTGCCAAGAAAAGTTATCTTCATTTGATGTTAACCTCTGGATATATTTCTATTCCGAACTTGTTTCTTACATCATTACGTATCATATCACAAAGCCTCATGATCTCTTTACCATCGGCTCCGCCACGGTTTACAAGCACAAGAGCCTGACGAGAATGTACTCCTGCCCTGCCGAGTGATTTTCCTCTCCACCCGCAACTCTCTATAAGCCATCCGGCAGGAATTTTCTCATATTCGGCATCCACTCTGTAATGAGGCATCTCCGGATATAAACTAGAAAGTTCATCATATTTGGCTCGCGGCACCACAGGGTTCATAAAGAAACTCCCTGCATTACCTTCTACATCCGGATCTGGCAGTTTCTCTTTCCTTATGCCAATTATAACATCTCGCAACTGTGCAGCTGTAGGTTTATAAAAGCCCCTCTTTTCAAGCTCTAAACGAATGTTTCCGTAATCTATTTGTGGACAAAATGTTCTTTTAAGCCTATACGTAACGTATGTTATAACATACTTGTCGCGCCATTCACCCTTGAAGCGGCTTTGCCTGTATGAGTATGCACAGTCTTCATTTGTGAAAGAGACCTCCTGTCCTGTACCGATTTCCACCGCTTCCACCTTATATATAATATCTTTGGCTTCCACACCATAGGCACCTATATTCTGTACCGCACTCGCACCCACTTCACCAGGAATAAACGAAAGGTTTTCCGCACCGTACCATCCGTTGTCGACACAAAGCCTCACAACATCATCCCAAGTCTCGCCACTGCCGACACGAAGCAGAACACTTTTCTGCATGCTATCTACCGATATTCCTTTTATGGCAGAATGAAGCACCGTTCCCGAATAGTCATCTGTCAGCAATAAATTACTTCCTCCGCCCAATATCAGTAGCGGAGCATCTCCAGCGGTCAGAGTCGTAAGTATCAGACGCAACTCCTCTAACGAGTCAAACTCTACAAATCTTCTGCAAAATGCTTTTATCCCAAAGGTATTATATGACGTAAGATCGTAGTTATTAATATCTTTCATGGTTCAAGTTATCAGTTTGGTCAACAACCATTTACCATTGCGACGAGTAAATGTAAGTTCTATTTCAAGGCCATTTGATATACCCCGCATTACAAAAATCTTGTCATTGCTGTTCCGGTTGGCCTGGCCATAGTTGATATTATACAATATCTTGGAAGGCAATTCCGGAGCAAAAGCAGGCCATGTCTCAGGTGTCAGTACTCCCTCCATTTGGGCAAAATCATCGTCAGGGTCAGGACCGACAAATGTTACGGGATCGCTCAAACTTGAAACTTGGAACAACGAATCTGACACAAATGACTGGTAAAATTTAAGAAACGATGCATTCTTGTCTTTATACATAGGTATTATATTTATACCGCGCATCATCCACAACCCATTTACCCTGTCAAAAAGATACTGTTTGACAGTCTTTATGTTCAGATAGATCTTCTCCACTACCACATGATTGATTGTAGTGTCTTTTCCAGCCTCCATCTGTCTTGCATTATCGAATATCAATGTGTAATATCCTTGTCGCATAAAGAAATGCTCTGTCTTCCACTCCGATTTCCCAATAGAGTCTGTCCGTTCTGCATTGATAACTGGAAGCGGGAAAACAATACGCTCCATTTGCAACTTCCGGTTGGCGGCGAAATTAAAGAAGAAATCATCAAAAAGCTCATCAGCCGCCTTTGGCATCGGAGTTTCCGTTATCAACAGTTCCATTGTGTCGGCAACAACCGAGTCTACAAAATCTGACGAGTCAGCCGGAGCCTCGTCATGAGAACCAGCCATCTTACTCCCATTGCAGGAAAACATAAGCATGGCAAAAGCGAAAATCGCGATTAAAAACCTTTTCATCTTTCAAATCGAAATGCTATCCATCTCCCAAATTTGCGCAAAAGTACAACTTTATTTTGATATTTTGCGCTATTTAAGTACAAAAATATTACCTTTGCAAGAAATTTAGATAAATTAAAGCAACAATGATACTTGACAAAATAAAGCAACTTCTGGAAGAGGTTGGCAATATGAGCGCAAACAATGCGGAAGAGATTGAGAACCTGAGACTTAAATATCTCGGCAAAAAAGGTGAGATAACAGCACTTATGGCTGATTTCCGCTATGTTCCGGCTGATCAAAAAAAGAGCGTCGGAATAAAAATAAACGAACTGAAACAAACAGCCCAAGAACGCATAAACGCTCTTAAAGAGATTTTGGATACAACAGACAGCGACACAGAGGGGCTCGACCTTACACGTTCACCATACCCTATCAGACTTGGTACTCGCCACCCTCTGACAATTGTCAAAAACGAAATAATCGACATTTTCTCACGGATGGGATTTGTACTGGCTGATGGCCCGGAGGTTGAAAACGACATGCACGTATTCACCAAAATGAATTTCGCCCCGGATCATCCTGCACGCGACATGCAAGACACTTTCTTTGTGGAGCAAAACAAGAATGATGTAACCAAAAACATGGTTCTTCGCAGCCACACAAGTTCTGTTCAAGCACGTGTAATGGAAAATTCACAACCGCCGATAAGGGTCATATGCCCCGGCCGAGTATATCGTAATGAGGCCATAACTGCACGCGCTCATTGCTTCTTCCACCAAGTAGAAGGACTATATATCGATAAAAATGTATCGTTCACAGATCTCAAACAGGTTCTGTTGTCATTTGCACGCGAAATGTTCGGCAACGACACCAAGATACGCCTGCGCCCAAGCTATTTCCCGTTCACCGAGCCAAGTGCGGAAATGGATATCTCATGCCACATTTGCGGTGGCAAGGGATGTGGCTTCTGTAAACACACCGGATGGGTGGAGATTTTAGGATGCGGAATGGTCGACCCGAATGTTTTGGAGCAATGTGGCATCGACAGCAAAATATACACAGGATATGCTTTCGGTATGGGAGTCGAACGCATCACTAATCTGAAATATCAAGTAAGCGATCTGCGCATGTTCTCTGAAAACGACTTGCGCTTCCTTAAAGAATTTGAAGCGGCCAACTGATACCACTTTCGCAAAACATACAAAGGGCATTGATTACTCAAATATATGTAATCAATGCCCTTTGTGTATTTGACATATACAAATATATAAATCCACCAATACGTTTGTAGTTGCCCCTCTGACAAACTCAAACCGCAAGCTAAGTTTAAATATCGTCCAACAATAACATTATCAAGCTCTGTCTCCGACAACCACTTTCACTTTCGAGATACGATGCTGTTCCATTTCCAATACCTCAAACTTGAATTTATCAAACGGTATTTTCTCATGTAACCGCGGAAACTCACCTTTTATGTAAAGTAAAAGCCCGGCAATAGTATCAGCTTCTCCTTCCACATCGGCAAAGATATTACTATCCTCTTTCATTATTTTAGTAAAATCGCTCAACAAAGTCTTGCCCTCAAAAATAAAAGTGCTACTATTTATACGTATATAACTCTTTTCATCATCATCATATTCATCATTAATCTCACCGACAATTTCTTCCAATACATCTTCAAGGGTCACTATTCCGCTCGTTCCCCCAAACTCATCCACAACAATGGCTATATGCACTTTATTATCCTGAAAATCACGAAGCAAATCATCTATCTTCTTGGTTTCAGGAACAAAATACGGCGGACGTATCAAAGTCTGCCACCGAAAATTTGCTGATTTCCCTAAATGCGGCAATAAGTCCTTAATATAAAGTACCCCACGTATATTATCTATATTGTCCTGATACACAGGCATCCGCGAATAATTATTCTCCACAATACATCTAAGTACTTCCGGAAATGTTGATTTAAAGTCCAAATCCACGACATCCTGGCGGCTCGTCATTATCTCCTTTGCCGTCTCGTCACCAAATCTCACGATTCCCTCAAGCAGTTTTTTCTCTTCCTTTATAGCATCGGTATCCGTCAATTCAAGCGCTTGCTCCAAGTCATTTATACTCAAAACATGGTTCTCTTTCTGCACCACTTTTTCCGCCAACACACCGGAACGAAGCAATACACTGCCAAGAGGATAGAATATTTTACGTAAGAAAAGAATACCGGGTGCAGAGAAACGGCAGAACCGCAAAGGCTGTTGGCTGCAATATACTTTAGGCATAATCTCTCCGAAAAGGAGCAATATAAACGTAAGAATAACAGTGATACATACGAATTGCAGCCAATAGGCATTGCCAAAATCTATCAAACGGCCGAAAAAATAGTTGCAAAGCATGATTATCGTTACGTTAACCAAATTATTGGTTATCAGTATTGTTGCCAATGTACGTTCCGAATCATTAAGAAGTTGCATTATATTACTATCCGATACAGATTTTTTTTCGGCTATTATGCTAAGATCGTTCGGAGTAAGTGAAAAAAAAGCAATCTCCGAACCGGAAGCGAAACCGGAAGCTACCAACAAAAGACAGGCCAATACACCAGATATGATAACCCCGGCATCAGGTGCCATAAAATGCACCTCACTAAACATTTGTTCTATTGTTAAAAGTAACACTTTAATTTAAATTTAGAATGGCAAGTCATTTTCCGGCTCCATCGACTTGCCTGTCGCAGACTGAACGGCTGTATTTTCGGAACTTTCAACATCCTGAGACATCTGCAAAGTCTTTGGTGTCAACATCTCCATATTGTCTGCCCACACTTCCGTAATACTATGCCTCTTCCCATGTTTGTCGTCATAAACCGAATAACGGAGTCGCCCTTCTATATAAAGCTTATCACCTTTGTGCACATACTTTTCCACTATTTCAGCCAATCTCCGCCACAGCACGACATTATGCCAATCAGTACGATCGGGCACCTTGGTACCGTTCGGCAATGTATAACCGCGTTCGGTTGTCGCAAGCGACAACCGCGCCACCGCAACACCTTGATCTACATAGCGAACCTCCGGTTCCCTGCCCACATTTCCGATAAGCATAACCTTGTTCATGACTTATTATTCTATCAAGTTTCGATACTATTTGCACATTCCAAGATAATGGAACTTAAAGTTCTTTCCCTTTACCGATGGGAACTGGCTGCGGCTATCCACACGCTGACGCAGATAATCGACAATACGGTTATAACACTCCAACCCTGAATTTGCCTTGCAACGGGCTACAAAACGAGTATCACGATATTGGAATTTTCCTGTTCCCGGAACTTGAAGCACACGCTTAAAATCAATCTCTCCCTCATACCATCCGAACAGATTATCATTAAGACGTGACATGACAGGGGGCAAAACCTTTTCTCTGCTATCGGCAGTACCGCCATGCACAGCACGCTTTTCCTTAAAATCGAGCATTGTAGCTGCTTCAGTCTTTATAATAATAAAATATACACGGGGACGTATTTTATAACGCTTCGGATAGTAAACATCACTCTCAACATATTCACGGACATCGGCTTCAAGTACGGGGTTCATTCCGATTTCACTTATACTACCCAAAAAAGTAATGGCATCATTAACATTAGTGACTAATGTCTCTTTATCAAAATATCTTAGATATAAGTTCATTTAAAAATTGTTGTTTTCCTTGTAGAATAATAAAAACGAGCGGAAAACGGGACTCGAACCCGCGACCCCAACCTTGGCAAGGTTGTGCTCTACCAACTGAGCTATTTCCGCAACAAAAAGAATGTGAAGAGGAGGAGACTCGAACTCCCACGTCACAATTGACACTACCCCCTCAAAGTAGCGCGTCTACCAATTCCGCCACCTCTCCAACATCAACCATGTTGAATAAAAAAGAGTGCCCAGAACAGGACTCGAACCTGCACACCTCACGGCACACGCACCTGAAACGTGCGCGTCTACCAATTCCGCCACCTGGGCATAAAACTGTTGAAACCAATTTTCAACACTCTTTTTTGTTCAATATGTGAGCGGAAAACGGGACTCGAACCCGCGACCCCAACCTTGGCAAGGTTGTGCTCTACCAACTGAGCTATTTCCGCAACTTTTCCTTTTGTCAGGAGCATTGCTCTCAATGCGGTTGCAAAGGTAGTACTTTTTTTTGTTCCGACAAATTTTTTCGAGCTTTTTTTACTAAAAACGGCATTAATCCATACGATTTTTATAATCTTCATAGCAAAATTGGCGCAAAACAGTCAGTTCCCCGTCATTTTTAAGCATTCCTATTGCCGGATGCTCTACTCCATTAAACATGGTGGTCTTTACCGTCGTATAATGAATCATATCTTCAAAAATGACCCTGTCTCCAACTTTCAACGGCTTTTCAAAACGCCATGCTCCAAGAAAATCTCCCGACAAACAACTATTTCCCCCAAGCCTGTATGTGTTTTCTTCCACTGCCTTTTCCATTGGAAGAGATTTCGCTCCACGGACGACAGGCTGATAAGGCATTTCAAGACAATCCGGCATGTGGCATGTGAAACTAACATTCAATATTGCGGTTTTTATCCCGTTATCTTCGACTATATCCACTACTTGCGACACCAATACACCGGTCTGCCACGCAAACGCACTTCCCGGTTCAAGTATAACCCTAAGATTAGGATAACGGCAACGGAAACTCCGTAATATCTCCACCATCAAATCGATATCATAGTCATCACGGGTCATCAAGTGACCACCACCGAAATTTATCCATTTCAGCTGCGAAAACCAACGTGAGAATTTCTCCTCTATATGCACAAGGGTTCTCCGGAACACATCAGCCCCGCTTTCACAATGGCAATGACAGTGAAAACCATCTATTCCTTCCGGCAATATCTCAGGAAGTTTACATGCCGAAACACCGAATCGCGTACCGGGAGCACATGGGTTGTATATCATCGTGCCGACCTCCGAATACTCCGGATTAACACGTATGCCGCACGACACAGAAGCATCCAACGCCTTAACCCTCTCAAAATATGTCTCAAACTGTGACAACGAATTAAACGTGACATGACTTGAACAACGCACGATATCATCTATATTATCATCGGTATATGCGGGAGAATATGTATGTGCAGGAGTTCCGAATTCTTCAAACGCGAGTTTTGCCTCAAAAGAAGAGCTTGCCGTCGTTGCATTAATATATTCGCGAAAGATGGGGAATGTCTTCCATAAGGCAAATGCCTTAAAAGCAAGAATTATCTCCACGCCAGCCCTTGACGCCACATCAGAAATCACGGAAAGATTGCGCCGAAGCAGTTTCTCCTCTATAATATAAATAGGTGTAGATATGTTCTCAAATGTATCCATCGTTCATCATTATTTGTTTACGTACGCAAAATTAACAAAAAAACATCGTAAAGCACCAACACGACATGATGAAAAAGACGATTTATTTACCTTGTCATCCTTTTTTGAGAAATTAACTAAAAAACAATCTTCAAAAACTTGTGGATAATGAATAAAGTATATACATTTGCACACAAATTAAAAATATTCAGAATAATGACACAACCAATGGCACAAAAAGCGCTCACGCTCAAGACATTGACCAAAAACACAGTCTGGGACGTACAAGAGAATGACATTTTCCGAATGTTGGAAAGTGTGGAGAAGGATGCAGACATAAGGGATAACATCCGTCGATACACAGACATTATCAGGGTTGCATTTATGATTGAAGAACTTCAAGAGCCATCATCTGCAATGAAAGGTAAATTTGAGAAGACCGGATATAAAATCGGACAAATACAGATTGACGACAATACCAAAATGACATTGGCTCTCAAAAAACGCCCGATATCACGTGTTACCGATCTCACGTATGAGAATATACACCATATCACTGCCGCAAAACTAATAGAAGTACTCGACAGAAATTTCGGAGGCGGTTGGGAATCGTTATCCCAAAGTGTCAAGGATATTATCGAAAGCGGTTTCGACATATCCACAACCACACTCCCCAAAGACAGGCTTCACAAACCTGGCGGTATGTACGAAAAGAAAGTCGCCGACGGATATGATGTGCTTGAAGTAGTAAAAGGAACATGGGTGGAAGCCATTTTCGCAAAGTTGAAACCCGAGACAGAGAAGCCACGCCTGAAACTAATGTCGAAAAACGAGGAAGACGAAATTCCGGAAGACGACTACAACAAGCCAGACGAAGATGATATCATCGATGAGGAACCGACCATATTGGGCGACGATGATATTACCGAAGACAACTACCGCACTACATTTGAAATAGAAGGTGAACCCGACGAGGAAGCGGAAAGCATGTCAGATTTCGGTGACGAATAGTATATACAAAACTACTAATGCAATATACATAGTATAAAGAGTTGAAGGAGCCATCGTGCACTGCGTTAAAGCAGAGCGATCGCTCCTCTTTTTTTAACAATAAAACTCCAGAGCTTTTGCTCACATTTTCATTTTAATCAAATAACATAACCTAAAACAACAATGAACATTCCAGAAGTTTTTTGGCTCATTCCGGCAGCATCTGTAACGGCGCTGGGAATGGCATGGTTCTTCTTCCGTCAGATGATGAAAGAAGACGAGGGAACACCGCGCATGCGGGAAATAGCGGAACATGTGCGCCGAGGTGCGATGGCCTATCTGAAACAACAGTACAAAGTCGTCGGTATCGTATTCGTAGTGCTTGCGCTTATATTCGCTTTCATGGCCTATGCGCTTAATGTACAGAATCCTTGGGTTCCGTTCGCATTCATCACAGGCGGTCTTTTCTCCGGACTTGCAGGTTTTTTCGGCATGAAAACCGCCACATACGCTTCCGCACGCACGGCCAACGCTGCACGGAAAGGACTTAACAACGGCCTTAGAATAGCTTTCCGTAGCGGAGCTGTCATGGGGCTTGTAGTAGTGGGACTCGGCCTGCTCGATATCGCAATCTGGTTCCTCGTGCTCAGTTATTTCTATAACGGAGACAGCATGGCACTCATAACCATTACCACCACCATGCTTACTTTCGGCATGGGAGCATCTACCCAAGCACTGTTCGCACGTGTAGGAGGCGGAATATATACCAAAGCGGCCGACGTTGGTGCCGATTTGGTTGGAAAAGTTGAGGCCAACATTCCCGAAGACGACCCTCGAAATCCGGCAACCATCGCTGACAACGTGGGAGATAACGTGGGCGATGTAGCCGGCATGGGCGCCGACCTGTACGAAAGCTACTGCGGAAGCATCCTCAGCACGGCGGCCCTCGGAGCAACAGCCTTCGCTTTCAATATGGATATGCAACTCAAAGCCGTCATTGCCCCCATGATAATCGCTTCCGTAGGAATATTCCTTTCGCTGATCGGAATATTCCTTGTGCGAACCAATGAAGGAGCAACAATGAAAGACCTGCTCAAATCTCTCGGACTGGGAACAAATGTTTCGGCCATACTTATTGCCGCCGCGTCTTTCGTCATCTTGTATCTTTTGGAACTTGACAACTGGATAGGAGTGTCATTCTCCGTAGTGACGGGTCTTATGGCCGGCGTAATCATCGGTCAAGGCACGGAATATTACACGAGCCAGAGCTACAAACCTACACGACAGATATCTGAATCATCACAGACCGGCCCAGCCACCGTTATCATAAAGGGTATCGGAACGGGAATGATCTCAACCATGATTCCGGTCGTGACAATATCTGTCGCAATCATGCTGAGTTATCTCTGCGCCAACCATTTTGATCTGTCCATGAGCGCAGAAAGTATTTCAAGGGGGCTCTACGGCATCGGTATCGCCGCTGTAGGCATGTTGTCAACACTCGGCATCACTCTCGCCACGGACGCTTACGGCCCTATCGCCGACAACGCCGGCGGAAACGCCGAGATGAGCGAACTGGGCGAGAACGTGCGTCACCGTACAGACGCACTTGACGCACTGGGCAATACCACTGCGGCCACAGGCAAAGGATTTGCCATAGGCAGCGCTGCCCTAACAGCCCTTGCACTCCTTGCATCTTACGTTGAGGAGATAAAGATTGCCATGGTACGCGCAGTAGACAACGGACAGATATTTTTCAACAGCGTTGGCGAAGTGTTCGATCCCGCCACTGCCAACATGGTAGACTACATGGAGTTCTTCCAAGTAAACCTGATGAACCCCAAAGTTCTTGTCGGTGCTTTTATAGGCGGAATGGCAGCATTCCTGTTCTGCGGCCTCACCATGGGAGCTGTAGGTCGCGCCGCACAGACAATGGTTGAAGAAGTGCGCCGTCAATTCCGTGAAATAGCCGGAATACTTGACGGCAAAGCCACTCCCGATTACGGCCGTTGTGTAGAAATCAGCACACGTTCGGCACAGCGCGAGATGATTTTCCCCAGCCTTTTAGCCATTATCATCCCTATCATTGTGGGTGTCCTGCTCGGAGTGGCTGGTGTGATGGGACTGCTCGTAGGCGGACTTACCGCCGGTTTCACCCTTGCCGTGTTCATGGCAAACGCTGGCGGAGCATGGGATAATGCCAAGAAAATGGTAGAGGAAGGTCATTTCGGCGGCAAAGGCTCTGAATGCCATAAAGCAACTATCGTGGGCGACACCGTGGGCGATCCGTTTAAAGACACGTCAGGCCCATCACTCAATATTCTTATCAAACTCATGTCCATGGTAAGTATAGTAATGGCCGGACTCACTGTAGCGTTCCTATAATTGACAGATAAAGACCGGACACTACACATAAAACAATGTATACAGAAAGCCCGGCCTAAAAAAACAACTGCAGGGACACGGAGATTATGAAGAAAATATCGTTTAATACGGTAACTCTCCATATCTCCGTGTCTCTATGTATATAATAAATTTTATTCAACGTATCACATCTTTTTTTAATACGATACATTCATTAATTGCGGTTATGAAATAATAAGACAAAAAGACTTTCAAAACTCGTTTATTTTTAATAAGAAAAAACAGGAGTCGTAAATACGCAAGTTTTAAGCAATTTACATAATCGCTTGGCTATCAACTAAATAGCAAAATTCCACTTCACAACTATTAATGATAAAGACCTTATTGCATTGCGTTTAGCATCCCGTTGGCCTACATTCAGCAATCCGTTGCATTACAACGAGACGCTAAACGCATCGCAATTACCTGCCAAACGCACTCTAACGAGCGTCCCGTTGCAAGACAAAGCCCAAACCACCTTTCCGTGATGAATAACTTATAGTATTGTATATCGAAATCAATATCGCCTTAATCAATCTGGAATGAGAAAAAACGAAATGTTAATTCCATGACTTTATTATTACAACATAAAGTTGTATGCAACCGCAAAACAGATAGACATAATACTATCAGAATTGAAAAATAGTAAAAATCAATTCACAGTCATGTGAAAACATCCTTGCTTCACCTCATATTTTATATAACACCTGTCTTGTTCCCTGAAATCTCGCAGCACCTCGCTCAATACCCATTTTAACGTATCGTTGCGTACACGGCGACGCTCCGGCCCGTCAGGGTCTTCCACCGTCTTATATCTGTTATAACATATATCGAATGTTGTACCATAAAGATGACAACTGTTTTCCGTGGCGTTTCCGTTGCGGTTGCGCAGTCTTTGCACATCGTCACGAGTGCGGAGAACACTCGTCACAATAATTTTATGAAGCGGTATGCCTTTTATTTGCAGACTGTCGAAAAAAGCACGGCCTATATCCTGAAGCAGCACGGCCGCACGAGGTACAAGATACGGAATACTGCTGTTGAGCCTGTCCACATGATAATAAGGATTACTACCCACATATACAAGATCTTTCTTCCTGTGCTCAGCCTCGTCACGATCTTTCACCGGCGACACACCATGAGAGTTTGCCGCTTCCAGCTGTACGTCATTATTATCCGGAAACGCCTTCTGAAATGAACTTACACTGTATATGCGATGCTTTACCGGAGTGCCGTCGGCATTGAAAAAGCGAGCGCCGACTCTTTCTGACACCTGTATTCCGGCTTTTCCCTCGTCCAAAACCGCCCCGGAAACTATTTCCGTCCCGTTACCGTCCAACGGCTTCGCCACTCCCGGAAAAACACAGCGTATAACAGCCAAAAGAATAACGATGGCAAAAAAGCCTTGCAAATATCTCTGTTTGGTTATCTTCGTATTGAATATTTTCCTCATGTTCGAAAAACAAATTTCAATGCAAAGATACATTTTTTATCCCAATAATGCCTTACCGGACAACCATTAAGTTTATGAACATAAATGAAAATAACATCGTAAAGAGTCATTTTCATGATGCCGCATATCACTTACCTTTCAAGATAATTACCATGTCAAGGCTTTTCTTACGGACATCCGCAATACTATACGGATATATCCCGTTCGGATTAACTGACCGATGGCCGCCCCGGCATGCGAAACCCAACAAAACCGAAAGAACATATAAACAATATTTTAATACAGAAAAGACATGTAGTATAAACAATGTTTTTTGCAGATTTTATTCGTATATTACAACGTTTTTCGCTAATTTTGCAACAAAATTCAAAATCATAAGAAATTGATAGAGAAGCATATCGTACTTGAAGACATAGACCCCGTAACGTTCTACGGAGTCAACAACGCTCATCTGCAAATGATAAAAGCGTTATATCCCAAACTGAGAATAGTGGCGCGCGACAATGTCATGCGCGTGCTCGGAGACGAGGAACAAATGTGCGCATTCGAGGAAAGCACCGAGAAAATGCGCAGACACGTGCTTAAATTCAACACTCTGAATGAAGAAGACATTATAAAAATCGTCAACGGTGAACGCCCCAATGATGAGTTTCCCGAAGGAGTCATCGTATACAACATATCCGGCAAACCGATAAAGGCCCGTGGCGAAAACCAACAAAAACTAATAGAAGCATACCACGCCAATGATATGGTATTCGCCGTAGGCCCGGCAGGAACAGGAAAAACCTACCTCAGTATAGCACTTGCGGTAAAAGCACTTAAAGAAAAAACAATAAAAAAGATAATCTTGAGTCGCCCTGCGGTGGAAGCCGGCGAGAAACTGGGTTTCCTGCCAGGCGACATGAAAGATAAAATAGACCCGTACCTGCAACCGCTCTACGATGCTCTCGAAGATATGATACCGGCAGCGAAACTGCAAGACATGATGGAAAAACACATCATACAGATTGCTCCACTGGCATTCATGCGCGGACGCACACTGAGCGATGCAGTGGTGATTTTGGACGAGGCTCAAAACACCACTCCCGCACAGATAAGAATGTTTATCACGCGAATGGGATGGAACACAAAAATGATCGTCACGGGAGACATGACCCAAGTTGACCTTCCGAGAGAACAGAAGAGCGGACTTGTGGAAGCTTTGAGAATACTGAACGGCATTGAAGGAATAAGCATTATAAATCTCAATCAAAAAGATATAGTGCGCCACAAGCTCGTGACACGGATTGTAAACGCATACGAGGCATTCGACAAAACAAAAATATCAAAACAACAGAATAACGATGAAAGCATTAACAAGAACTGATTTCAATTTTCAGGGACAGACAAGCGTGTATCACGGAAAAGTACGCGACGTGTATGACATTAACAACGACCTGATGGTCATGGTTGCCACAGACAGAATTTCAGCATTCGACGTCATTCTTCCCAAAGGCATTCCGTTCAAAGGTCAGGTGCTGAACCAGATTGCCGCAAAATTCCTCGATGCCACCAGCGACATTTGTCCAAACTGGAAACTCGCCACCCCCGACCCAATGGTAACAGTGGGTCTGAAATGCGAAGGTTTCAGAGTTGAAATGATTATCCGTTCTATCCTTACCGGGTCGGCATGGCGCGACTATCAAAAGGGATGCAGAGAGATTTGCGGCGTGAAACTGCCTGATGGCATGAGAGAGAACCAACGCTTCCCAGAGCCGATCATCACCCCGACGACAAAAGCCGACGAAGGACATGACATGAACATATCGAAAGACGAGATAATAAAGCAAGGCATAGTAAGCGCGGAAGACTATGCCGTAATGGAAGACTACACAAGAAAACTCTTTAAGAGAGGCCAAGATATAGCTGACAAACAAGGGCTTATACTCGTAGACACAAAGTATGAGTTTGGCAAACGAGACGGAAAAGTCTATCTCATAGATGAAATACACACTCCGGATTCGAGCCGCTATTTCTATGCAGACGGATATGAGGAGAAATTTGACAAAGGCGAGCCACAGAAGCAACTGTCAAAGGAATTTGTACGCCAATGGCTCATAGAGCATAACTTCATGAACGAACCGGGACAGACAATGCCGGAAATAACGGACGAGTACGCCGAAAGCGTGAGCGACCGCTATATCGAACTGTTTGAACATATCACTGGAGAGAAATTCGCAAAGGCTGCGGACAGCGATGACATTGCGGCACGAATAGAAAAGAACGTAAACGAATATCTTGCCGGCAGATAAATGTACAAGCAGGAAGAGATAAAACCATACGGACAATCGGCCGACAAAGGGGAACAGGTAGAGTTGATGTTTGACAACATCGCCTCTACCTATGACACTCTAAACCACCGCCTGTCGTGGAACATCGACAGGTATTGGCGACGAAAAGCCATAAGCCAACTTGCACGATATGCCCCCAAATCAATACTCGACATAGCCACAGGGACCGGTGATTTTGCAATAATGCAAGCAGAAAGCCTTCCCCAATGCAAGATAACGGGAGTCGACATAAGCAACGGCATGATGGAAATCGGACGCAGGAAAGCAGCTCGTAAAAACCTGTCGGATATTATCTCTTTCTCGAAAGAAGACTGCATGAGCCTTTCATTCGGTGACAATTCATTCGATGCGGTGACAGCGGCTTTCGGCATCCGGAACTTTGAAAACCTTGACCTTGGATTAAAAGAGATGCACAGAGTAATGAAAAAGGGCGGTCATCTGTCCATCATAGAACTGACATCACCTGTCAGATTCCCGATGAAACAGTTGTTCAGAATTTATTCTCACACATTTCTACCGGCATACGGACACATGATTTCAAAAGATCCGGCCGCTTACAACTATCTGATAAAAACGATAGAGGCTTTCCCGCAAGGGGAGAAAATGATTGAAATATTGAAGAATGCCGGCTTCAGAGCCCCAGGTTTCAAACGTCTCACATTCGGCATCTGCACCTTATATTTCGCAACAAAATAAAACAAACACACCCCTATGGACATATACGGTTTAATCGGCTACCCGCTTCTACATTCGTTCTCGATAAGCTACTTCAACCAAAAATTTGAAGACGAGGGAATAAACGCCCGATACGAGAACTTTGAAATTCAGTCAATAGAATCGCTGATGGAAATTATCGATTCAACCCCAAACCTGCGGGGACTTAATGTCACTATTCCATATAAGGAAAAAGTAATATCGTATCTTGACGCACTGAGTCCCGAAGCAAGAGCCATCGGAGCCGTAAATGTGATTAGGGTGATACATGAAAACAATAAGGTAACGCTGAAAGGATATAATTCCGATGTGATAGGATTTACACAAAGCATTGAGCCTATGTTAGAAAAATATCACAAGAAAGCATTGATTCTCGGCACAGGAGGCGCATCGAAAGCCATCGATTACGGCCTCAAATCTTTAGGTCTCGAAACTGTCTTCGTCAGCAGATACAAACGTCCCGGAACTATACAGTATACAGATGTGACACCGGAAGTGATAAAAGAATACAACGTGATTGTGAACTGCACGCCGTGCGGGATGTATCCACACTCCGACGAGTGTCCGCAACTGCCATACGAGGCAATGGATAATCACACGATTCTCTACGATCTTATATACAATCCGGACGAGACGCTATTCATGAAAAATGGCATAGAATATGGCGCCAATGTTAAAAACGGACTTGAGATGCTGTTGTTACAAGCATTCGCAAGTTGGGAGTTTTGGAACAACAAAGATTGAAAGCACCGAAATAAACACTATTAATATCAAAAATATTTATGGACAAGAATAACCGATATATGATGCGCGGTGTAAGCGCAGCCAAAGAAGATGTGCATAATGCCATTAAGAATATTGACAAAGGAATCTTTCCGCAGGCATTCTGCAAGATAATCCCCGACATTTTGGGCGGAGACCCCGAGTATTGTAATATCATGCACGCAGACGGGGCAGGCACCAAATCGGCTCTGGCATACATGTATTGGAAAGAGACAGGTGATTTAAGCGTATGGAAAGGAATAGCGCAAGACGCATTGATAATGAACACAGATGATTTGCTTTGCGTAGGAGCGGTGGACAATATCCTTGTTTCAAGCACGATCGGACGTAATAAAATGCTTGTTCCGGGCGAAGTAATATCGGCTATAATAAACGGTACCGACGAACTTCTTGCGCAAATGCGTGAAATGGGAATAGGCATATACGCCACCGGCGGCGAGACAGCCGATGTGGGAGACCTTGTGCGTACGATTATCGTTGACTCTACCGTGACATGCCGAATGAAAAGAAGTGATGTTATCGACAATGCCAACATCAAACCGGGAGACATCATCGTTGGTCTTTCTTCGTCAGGCAAGGCGTCTTATGAGCAGCAATACAACGGAGGAATGGGAAGCAACGGGCTTACAAGCGCACGTCACGATGTGTTCTCCAAATACCTTGCCGAGAAATATCCGGAAAGCTATGACCATGCAGTCCCTGATGAACTTGTATATAGCGGAAACTACAGTTTGGAGCAGGCTGTGGATGGTACGGATGTCAATGCCGGTAAACTTGTACTCTCCCCCACCCGTACTTATGCTCCTGTGATAAAGAAAATCCTGGATGCTCACCGAAAAGACATACACGGAATGGTGCATTGTACCGGCGGCGCACAGACCAAAGTGCTACATTTCGTCGGAGACAACTGCAAGGTGATAAAAGACAATATGTTCCCTGTCCCCCCACTTTTCAAAATCATCAGCGAAGAGAGCGGTACCGACTGGAAAGAAATGTACAAGGTGTTCAACATGGGGCACCGCATGGAAATATACGTAAACCCGGAACTTGCCGACTCTATAATTGAAATAAGCAAAAGTTTCAATATTGACGCTCAGATAGTCGGACGTGTAGAAGAAGGAAAGAAAAGCCTGGCAATAAAATCTGAATACGGAGTGTTTGAGTATTAAAAGAAATACGAAACCCAGGAATTTGAGAAAACAATAAAGTTTTTTCGAGAAAATCCGGCATTGCTTGAAAAAAGAAACAACAGACAATTAATGATAGACAACAACAATATACTCGAAAAACTTGACGGTCTTGTGAGCCGTTATGAGGAAGTAGGGACGTTGATTACAGACCCAAGCGTAATCGCAGATCAGGAACGTTACGTAAAACTAACCCGCGAATACAAGGACCTCGGCGACATTATGGATGCCCGCAAACGTTATATTAACTGCATCAACGGTATTACGGAAGCAAAAGATATTCTTTCGAATGAAAATGATCCTGAAATGAAAGAGATGGCCCGCGAGGAACTGGCCATTAACGAAAAACTGATGCCTAAGATTGAAGAAGAGATTAAGTTTGCACTCATCCCCAAAGACCCGGAAGACGCAAAGAATGTACAAATGGAAATAAGAGCCGGAACCGGCGGAGACGAAGCCGCCCTGTTTGCCGGCGACCTGTTCCAAATGTATAAAAAGTATTGCGACTCCAAAGGCTGGAGCCTATCGATAACCAGTGCAAGCGAAGGAGCTGTAGGAGGATTTAAGGAAATTGATTTTGCCGTAAGCGGAGATTGCGTGTATGGAGTATTGAAATATGAATCAGGAGTACACCGCGTGCAACGTGTACCGGCAACCGAGACACAAGGACGCATGCACACAAGCGCGGCAACAGTGGCCGTACTTCCTGAAGCCGACAAATTCGAGGTAAACATAAATGAAGGAGACATCAAATGGGATACGTTCAGAAGTTCGGGAGCCGGAGGACAGAACGTAAACAAAGTAGAATCAGGCGTGCGCCTGCGTTATCCCTGGAAAAACCCCAATACCGGAGAGACGGAAGAGATACTTATTGAATGTACAGAAACACGAGACCAACCAAAGAATAAAGAAAGAGCTTTGTCACGTTTGCGAACATTCATATACGACAGGGAACATCAGAAATATGTCGATGACATTGCCAACAGACGCAAAACACTTGTATCTACGGGAGACCGCAGCGCAAAAATTCGAACATATAATTTCCCGCAAGGACGTGTTACGGATCATCGCATAGGATTTACCACCCACGACTTGCAAGGCTTCATGGGTGGAGACATACAAGCTATGATTGACGCCCTTACCGTAGCAGAAAATGCAGAACGTATGAAAGAAGCCGAGCTGTAATAATAAATCGGCAAGTGTTACGATAATCTTTCCATTATTAAATAAAGACAATAATGAACAGACAAGAATTAATAGAACAAATCAGATTAAAGAAAAGTTTTCTGTGTGTCGGATTAGATACCGATACAAAAAAAATCCCGCCGCATCTGCTAAAAGATGAAGATCCTATATTCGCATTCAATAAAGCAATAATAGACGCGACATCACCATATTGTGTGTCGTATAAACCCAACTTGGCTTTTTATGAAGCGTTCGGCGTTAAAGGTATGGTTTCATTTGAGAAAACAATAAAATATCTCAAAGAGAACTATCCCAAACATTTTATCATCGCAGATGCCAAGCGCGGAGACATCGGAAACACATCGGATATGTATGCCCGCACATTTTTTGAAGAATATGACATTGACGCTTTGACCGTCGCCCCTTATATGGGAGAAGACAGTGTCACCCCTTTCTTAAAATATGAAAACAAGTGGGTAATACTTTTAGCACTTACAAGCAACAAAGGCAGTCACGATTTCCAGCTTATGGAAGATAAAAACGGACAGAGACTGTTTGAAAAAGTACTTCAAAAAAGCCAAAATTGGGGAAATGACGAGAATATGATGTTCGTAGTAGGAGCCACCCAAGGCGAGATGTTCAGAGACATAAGAAAAATTGCCCCCAATCATTTCCTTCTTGTCCCAGGTGTAGGAGCTCAAGGAGGAAGTTTGCAAGAAGTTTGCAAATACGGTATGAATAAAGATTGCGGGCTTCTTGTAAACAGCAGCCGCGGAATAATATATGCTTCCACAGGAGAGGATTTTGCAGAAATTGCCGCCCAAAAAGCAAAGGAACTGCAAAAAGAAATGGAAGCCGAATTAGCATGTAATGAATGAAGCTAAAATTATAAACGATCCGGTTTTCGGATTTATAAAAATCCCAACCGGTTTATTGCTTGACATCGTCAAACATCCGCTTATGCAACGATTGACACGCATAAACCAGTTGGGATTGGCTTCTGTTGTATATCCAGGCGCACAACATACACGATTTCTGCATTCATTGGGAGCTTTTCACCTCATGAGTGAAGCTATACTTTCACTACAACAAAAAGGTAACTTTATTTTTGATAGTGAGGCAGAGGCAGTCGAAGCGGCCATACTTATGCATGATATAGGGCACGGACCGTTCAGTCATGTACTTGAACACACACTCATAAAAGACATTTCCCATGAAGAAATATCGCTGCTTATGATGGAGCAGATAAACAAGGAACTCGGCGGTCATCTTAATCTTGCCATGAAAATTTTTAAAGATGAATACCCCAAGAAGTTCCTTCATCAGCTCATAAGCAGTCAACTTGACATGGATAGACTTGATTATTTACGCAGAGATTCTTTCTATACAGGAGTTACAGAGGGTAATATCGGAAGCGCGCGAATAATAAAGATGCTCAATGTCCACGACGACCAATTGGTTGCCGACTCAAAAGGAATATATTCCATAGAGAATTATCTCACATCACGACGGTTGATGTACTGGCAAGTATATCTACATAAGACAGCCGTAGCTTATGAAAAAGTTCTGATCAACGCACTAACACGAGCTAAACATCTGGTAAATGAAGGCCACAAACTATTCGCTACTCCTGCATTATCCTATTTTCTGAATAATGATGTAAACCGTGCTTGGTTCTATGAGCACGATGAAGCCTTAAAGATGTACGAATGTCTTGACGACAATGATATTTGGAGTTCTCTGAAAGTATGGGCAAATCATGACGACAAGATATTATCGACTTTATCATGTGACATGATTAACAGAAACATTTTCAAGGTTGAGGTTTACGACGAACCAATATCTGAAAACCGAATTTCAGAAATAAGACACGGTATTGCAAAAAAGTTTGCCATCGAAGAAAAAGACACGAGCTACATGATAAGCGTCAACACCATTCAAAAAGACATGTATGACACAAACGATGACAAGATAACCATTCTATATAAAGATGGAACAACAAAGGATATTTCAAAGGCTTCTGAAATACTTAATATGCAACTGCTTTCTAAAAAAATAAGAAAATATTATCTCTGTTATCAACGCATATAAATAAAATTTGTTATATTTGCATATTAATAGAAAATAAATTAACTGCAAATGGAATTTACAGCAAAACAAATTGCCGATTTTATCGGTGGTAAAGTTGAAGGAGATGCAAATGCCACAGTTCACACCTTTGCGAAAATAGAAGAAGGAAAAGCAGGAGCAATATCTTTTCTTTCGAATCCCAAATATACACAATATATTTATGACAGCGAGTCGAGCATAATTCTCATCAACGAGGATGTTGAATTAAACAAGCCGGTAGCGGCAACTCTCATCAGAGTAAAAAATGCTTATGAATGCGTTGCTAAATTATTACAACTTTACGAATCAAGCAAACCAAGAAAAAAGGGGATAAATCCCCTCGCTTCAATCGCCCCTACCGCAATAATCGGAAAAGATGCCTATATCGGAGCATTTGCCGTGATAGGAGATAACGCTGTGATTGGAGATAACAGCATGATTTATCCCAACACAGTGATTGGAGAGAATGTAAAGATTGGAAACAACACAAAAATATATCCGAACGTAACAATCTATGAGAATTGTAAATTGGGAAACAACGTTACCGTTCATTCCGGAACAGTAATAGGAGCAGACGGTTTTGGATTTGCCCCCAACACTGACGGATATAACAAAATACCGCAAATCGGTATTGTAACAATTGAAGACGATGTTGAAATTGGAGCCAATACATGTATTGATCGCTCCACTATGGGAAGTACCGTAATACATAAAGGTGTGAAATTGGATAATCTTATCCAAGTAGCCCATAATGTTGAGATTGGCGAAAATACCGTAATGTCCGCTCAAGTCGGCATTGCCGGAAGTACAAAAGTAGGCTCGTGGTGCATGTTTGGTGGACAAGTGGGATTGGCCGGACATATCAATATCGGAGACAAGACTTTCCTTGGTGCACAATCCGGAGTTCCTGGAAATATCAAAGGTAATCAAACACTTATAGGCACTCCACCGATGGAGCCTAAAGCTTATTTTAAATCACAAGCTATATTCCGCAAGTTACCTGAACTTTACAAACAGATTAACGAACTACAAAAACAAATTGAAGAATTAAAGAATAAATAATTTTATTTTATGATGAAGCAAAAAACACTAAAAGGAAGTTTTTCACTTTGTGGAAAAGGATTACATACAGGATTAAGTCTTACCATCACATTTAACCCTGCACCGGAAAACACCGGCTATAAGATACAACGAATCGACCTGGAAGGAATGCCGATAATAGATGCCATTGCAGAAAATGTAATTGATACACAGCGTGGAACCGTTATCGGAAAAGGAGATGCCAAAGTCTCAACCATAGAACATGGACTGGCGGCTTTATATGCATTAGGCATTGACAACTGTCTAATTCAAGTAAACGGCCCTGAATTTCCAATCTTAGATGGAAGTGCAAGCAAATATATAGAAAAAATTAATGAGATCGGGACAGAAGAGCAAAATGCTCCCAAAGATTGGTATATAATACGCAAAAAGATTGAGGTAAAAGATGAAGAAACCGGTTCATGTATAACAATTTTGCCTGATGATGAGTTTAGTCTTACGACAATGTGCTCGTTTAACTCTAAATTCATTAACAGCCAATTCGCCTCTCTTGACAAGATAGAGAACTTCACAACAGAAATTGCACCTGCACGCACTTTTGTTTTTGTACGTGATATTGAACCTTTACTCAAAGCCAACCTAATAAAGGGAGGCGATTTGGACAACGCCATTGTAATATACGAAAAACAAATATCGCAAGAGCAATTGGACAAATTGGCCGATATGATTCAAGCAAGACACCATGATGCCGAAGAGCTCGGATATATCCAAAACAAGCCTTTGGTTTGGGAAAATGAATGCACTCGGCACAAACTACTCGACATTGTCGGTGATTTGGCTCTTATTGGTAAACCTATAAAAGGACGCATTATTGCCACACGCCCTGGACATACCATAAACAATAAGTTTGCCCGCCAAATGAGAAAGGAGATACGCAAGCATGAAGTTCAGGCACCTATATACGATCCAAACGAAGAGCCTGTAATGGATGTTAACAGGATACGCGAACTTCTTCCCCACCGCTACCCGATGCAATTGGTAGATAAAGTTATTTCCCTGGGTGCGACAAATATTGTCGGTGTAAAAAACATTACAAGCAATGAACCGTTCTTCCAAGGACATTTCCCGCAAGAGCCGGTAATGCCAGGGGTATTGCAAGTGGAAGCGATGGCACAATGTGGCGGTCTGCTCGTACTCAACACTGTTGAGGAGCCGGAGCGATGGTCTACTTATTTCATGAAAATAGATAGTGTCAAGTTCCGTCAGAAAGTCGTACCCGGCGATACTTTGTTATTTAAAGTTGAATTGCTGGCACCGGTTCGTCATGGAATATCCTCAATGAAAGGTTATGTATTCGTTGGAGACCATATTGTTTCTGAAGCGACATTCACTGCCCAAATAGTAAAAAACAAATAATACGATAAGGTATGAACCAAATAAGTCCATTAGCTTTTATCAGTCCGGAAGCAAAAATTGGAGACAACAATATAATCGGTCCTTTCTGCTATATAGATAAAAACACTGTCATCGGAAACAATAATAAGTTCTATAACAGTGTAACGGTACACACCGGAGCACGCATAGGGAATGACAATGAGTTTTTTCCCGGTGCGAGCATAAGTACAAAACCCCAAGATCTTAAATTCAAGGGAGAAGAGACTCTATGTGAGATTGGAGATAACAACAGTGTAAGAGAAAATGTCACAATAAGTCGCGGTACGGCAAGTAAAGGCAAAACTGTCGTAGGTTCCGGCAATTTACTTATGGAGAATATGCACATCGCACATGATTGCATCATTGGCAACGGCCTGATCATAGGCAATTCAACGAAGTTCGCCGGAGAAGTTTGTGTGGATGACAATGCCATAATTAGTGCCTCGGTACTTTGTCATCAATTCTGTCATATCGGCGGTTATGTAATGATTCAAGGCGGATGTCGTTTCAGCCAAGACATTCCTCCATATATTATTGCGGGAAAAGAACCTACAAAGTACTGTGGTATAAATATTGTCGGATTGCGTCGTCGCGGTTTTAGCAATGAAACAATAGACATAATACACGACACGTACCGCATAATATATGCCAATGGCCTTATAAAAGACGGTATCCAAGAAGCAAGAGCCAAGTATCCCAATGTTAAGGAGGTTGAATATATATGCTCTTTCATTGAGAACTCCAAGCGAGGTATAATTCGCTAATGAAAGATACACTTATTGTCATCACCGGGCCTACTGCGGTAGGAAAAACCGCATTATGTATGGATATTGCTAAAAAATATGGCATACCTATCATTAATGCTGATTCGAGACAGATATATAAAGGCCTGAAAATAGGAACAGCAGCACCCACAAAAGAACAACTCAAAGACGTTCACCATTATTTTGTGGGTGCTCTTAATTTGAACGACTACTATAATGCGTCTATGTTTGAACAAGACGTAATGAAAGTCCTTAGTAAATTGTTCAATGACAATAACCATATAGCTTTAATGACCGGTGGGTCAATGATGTACATTGACAGTGTATGCAATGGCATTGACGATATTCCCACGATCGAGCCTGAAATTCGCGAAATGTTGAAAAAACGCTTTGAGCATGAAGGTCTGGACAGAATGCTTGAGGAACTGAGAGTCGTAGATCCTGAATATTATAATCTGGTTGACAAGAAAAACCACCGAAGGGTAATACATGGACTTGAAATCTGCTATCAAACAGGTAAACCATATACTTATTTCCGGAAAAAGAACAAACAAAAACGTCCTTTTAATATCATAAAGATTGCTCTTAACAGGAGTCGTGAAGAACTTTATGATAGAATTAACAACAGAGTGGATAAAATGATGGAGGAAGGACTACTTGATGAAGTCAGGCAGCTTTACAAGTATAGAAATTTAAATGCGTTAAACTCTGTCGGTTACAAAGAGATATTTAATTTTTTAGATGGCATATATACATTGGAAGAAGCCATTGAACACATAAAAAGCAATACAAGACGATATGCCCGCAAGCAATTGACGTGGTATAAAAAAGACAAAGACATATATTGGGTGCACCCAGATGACAAAGAAGAAATAATGAATTACATATCTCAAAAATATGAAAATGGACTCTGAAAACAAACAAAACGCATTTGTTTACTATTGTAAACTCGGCATTAACAAAATTTCCCTGATCGGCAACTGGTATAAGAGCCTGTATAAGGGAAAACCTTGGTATATCAAAACCATATCGGGAATTATCTCACTATTTATAGTTTTCATACTTTATCTCGTTGCCGTAGACATTAATTTCTTATGGTTATTCGGCAAATCTCCGAGTATGAACATGATTAAAAATCCAGTTACAAGCCAGGCATCAGAACTATATAGTGCAGACGGAGTGCTCATAGGCAAGTATTTCAGCGAGAACAGAACCCCAGTAAAATATGAAGAAGTAAATCCTGTCTTTTGGAAAACTCTCATCGCCACGGAAGATGAAAGGTACTATAAACACTTCGGGATAGATTTCCAAGGCGTGGCCGCTGCGGCAAAAGATTATGTCATACACCACGATGCCCGTGGTGCATCCACCATCACTCAGCAACTTGTCAAAAACATGTTCAGAGTACGCACCCAATACTCTACCGGACTATTAGGAAACATTCCTGGCTTGAAAATGCTTATAATGAAGAGCAAGGAATGGATTACGGCAGTTAAGATAGAGATGCTTTTCGATAAGAAAGAAATTCTGACAATGTACGCAAACACGGTTGATTTCGGTTCAAACGCTTTTGGCATAAAAACCGCATGCAAGACATACTTCGGCAATACACCGACAGAGTTAACCACCGAACAGGCAGCTGTTCTTGTGGGCATGCTGAAAGCCACAACATACTATAACCCCAAAATAAACCCGAATAACAGTCTGAAACGACGTAATACAGTCTTGCAAAACCTCGTCACCCACGGACATCTTAGTAAAGAAGAATACGACTCTTTGAAAGATATTCCCATAAAACTTGATTATAGTGTAGAAAGCAACTATGACGGACAAGCGACTTATTTTCGCGAGGCTGTAGCCAATCACCTGAAAGAATGGTGCAAAGAAAACGGTTATGACCTTTATAACAGTGGTTTGAAAATATATACCACAGTAGATACACGCATGCAGAAGTATGCCGAAGAGGCTGCACGCAAACAGATGAAGGTCGTGCAACGCAACTTCAACAATCATTGGGGAAGAACCAATCCGTGGCAGGATGAACATCACATTGAAATTCCCAACTTTATTGAAGGCATAGTACAAAAATTACCCGTATACAAACAACTCGTCCAAAAATATCCCAATAACCCCGATTCTGTAAACTATTGGCTGAACAAACCACATAAAGTCAAGCTATTTGACTATGAGAACGGAACAATTGAAAAAGAAATAAGCACGATGGACTCTATCCGCTATATGACCCGCTTCATGCACTGTGGTTTTGTGGCTATGGAACCAACCACAGGATATGTTAAGGCGTGGGTTGGCGATATAGATTTCGATGCATGGAAATATGATAAAGTAACAGCTATGAGACAACCTGGATCGACTTTCAAACTATTTGTATATACAGAGGCAATGAACCAAGGTCTTACCCCATGCGACAAACGACGTGATTCTTATTTCAGCATGAAAGTATATGATAAGTTCAAGAAAAAGGAAGTCACATGGGCACCGACAAACGCAAACGGATATTTCACGAATGATTCGATGCCTTTAAAAGCTGCATTTGCACAGAGTATAAACTCAATAGCCGTGAAACTCGGACAGGAAGTCGGAATAGACAATATAGTGAATACAGCCCATGCAATGGGTATAGTAAGTCCGCTCGACAATACTCCGGCATTGTCTCTCGGATCCAGTGATGTTAATCTGCTTGAACTTGTGAATGCATACTCCACAGTAATAAATGATGGAAAAATGCACGAGCCCGTGCTCGTGACAAAAATTCTCGACCGCAACGGAAAAGAAGTATACACCGCTCCCACCGAACAGCATCAGGCCATACCATACAAAAGTGCATTCCTCATGCAGCAACTCCTGCAAAGCGGACTGCGGGAGCCGGGAGCAACCAGCATGAGCCTTTGGGGATATGTAGGTAAGCATAACGACACTGAATTCGGCGGAAAGACCGGAACATCAAACAACCACTCCGACGCATGGTTTGTCGGCGTCAGTCCAAAACTTGTTGCCGGCGCATGGGTAGGCGGAGAATACCGTTCTATACACTTCCGTACCGGTGCTCTCGGACAAGGAAGCCGCACAGCCTTACCTATCTGCGGATATTTCTTCGAGTCAGTACTTAATGACCCTGCTTTCAAAGAATATCACGGTAAATTTTCCAAACCAAAAGATGAAGCGGTGAAGTATGACATGTATACATGCAGCAGTTACTATCACAAAAAAGAAGAGGATAGTACAGATATTGACAGTGTTCAAGTTGCAGAAGAAGAAATACTCATTGATGAAAACGGAAATCCGATACAAAAGAAATCCGAAACTACCAATGATAACATTTCAGGTTCTCCCGATGCTCAGCCTAATGGCGAAGCGACTGAAAAAAAGAAAAACAACACAGTCACTTATGACGATGTATATTTCTGATTGCATGCAATAGAGATGACATTAACACCCGATCAAGACAACAAGGAATGGCATGATGCCATGCAAATAATCAATTATACCCGTCGCTCGCTTTTCCTGACTGGAAAAGCGGGGACGGGTAAATCAACTTTTCTTCGCTATGTCGCCGAAAACACAAAGAAAAAGCACGTAGTTCTCGCACCTACAGGCATAGCGGCCATCAACGCCGGAGGGAGTACCCTGCACAGTTTCTTCCGTCTTCCGTTTCATCCCCTACTCCCAAACGACAGCCGTTACAGTCCACGCAACATCCGCCAGACGTTGAAATACAGCGGTGCCCACTGCAAATTGCTTCGTGAGGTGGAACTCATCATCATCGATGAAATAAGCATGGTGCGAGCGGATATCATCGACTTCATGGATAAAGTGCTAAGGATATACAGTCGAAACATGCGTGAGCCGTTTGGTGGAAAACAGATGCTATTCGTCGGCGATATATATCAACTCGAACCCGTATTACGTGAAGACGACCGCCGACTGCTACAACCATTCTACCCGTCATCATATTTCTTCGCAGCAAAAATTTTCCATGAGATGCCTCTCATAAGTATCGAACTGCGTAAAGTTTACAGACAGACTGATGCCGACTTCATCGGTATTCTAGACCGTATCAGAAATAACTCAACAACAGTACACGACCTTAAGACGCTCAACTCACGGCTTGGGTCCAAACTTAACGGAAAAGACTCTGACCTTATCATAACCCTTGCCTCACGCCGCACTACAGTAGATTATATTAACGACCGCCAACTGGCTAGCATTAAAGGTCGTCCATCTGTTTTCCATGGCAATATAAAAGGTGACTTTCCCGAGACGTCCCTCCCTACCCCGATGGAACTACAAGTGAAACCTGGTGCACAGGTTATATTCATCAAGAACGACAAAGACAAGCGGTGGGTAAACGGCTCGCTGGGTGTAATAAGCGGTATAGATGAGGAAAATGAAATTATCTGCGTGGTTATGGAAGACGGCAACGAGTATGACGTGGAACGTGAGATATGGGAAAACACAAGGTACGTGTTCAACGAGAAAGAGAAAAAAATAGAAGAAGAACAACTTGGCATATATACCCAATTCCCTATACGCCTTGCTTGGGCAATAACCGTGCATAAAAGTCAAGGACTCACATTCCGTAAGGTAAACATAGACTTCACTGGTGGCGTATTTGCCGGAGGACAGACATACGTAGCTCTCAGCCGCTGCACGTCACTCAACGGAATCAGCCTGCGCGAACCGATAAAGATGTCGGATATATTCGTAAGAACAGAAGTCGTGCAATTCGCCCGCCAATACAATAACCGTGGATATATAGACCGGGCGTTGAGCGAAAGCAAGGCCGACCGAGAATATCACGATGCCGTCACAGCATTCGACAATAGAGACTTCGACTCTTTCCTCGACAACTTCTTCAAAGCAATTCACAGTCGCTACGACATCGAGAAACCTGCCGCAAAACGTCTAATCCGCAAAAAACTCGGAATTATACACACTCTCGCAGAAGAAAACAAAAAACTTAAGGAAGAGCAAATCCGGAAAAATGAATTCCTCAAAAAACTTGCCGCTGAATATACCTTGCTTGGCAAAGAGTGTGAAAGAGAACACATGACAGAAGCGGCTATAAAGAACTACGAGAAAGCCATTGAATTATATCCGGAAGCATTTGACGCTATACGGAGGCTGAAAAAACTGAAAACATAACACATAATCTTCAATGCGTGGAAACCCGCTCTAAATAATAAACGAACAAACAAATAGTCCAATGAATAATAATAAACCTATAAAAACAAGAAAACTCATTTTTAACAGCATTAGCACTTTTATTGTCTTTGGCAACATCCGCACTCAACAAAGATAGTATCAAGGCATTTGCCATAGTACCATATAAACAGAACTATATACATTATCATAAAACATGTAGACAGAACTTCACTGATTGATGAAGTCCCCGTCCATACAATTAATCGGAACATAATAATAACACCCGACAAATTATAATATAAACACTAATTTATCATTTTTTACACTTTACCCGAATTATATAAATCTCATTTTCATTAGTTGAAAAAATACTCTTATATTAACTTTACCCGTTAATTTTTTAGCGGAACAACTGATAATCAGCGGCATGGTGCTTTTTATGAGTTTGCCATAATTGTCAAAGGAGTGCTTCTTTTCAGATTGTTCTATCAATATGTTGCTATATAACAGCTGTATAATTCCAAATCTGAAAAACTAATGACAAAATGATATTAAATCTCACAAAAACAGCAATATTAATTCCGCCAACGGGTTAACTTTGTAAATATTTATCCGCATAATCATATTTCAAATACATTTAACAGCACGCAAATATACCACAAAAAATCTATAAACAAAATATTATTACGATACACTTATACCCCCCCCAAAAAAAGAAAAAAGCGTCACGAAAGGGATTGTAGTACCCTGTCCGTGACGCTCATATCATGTAATAGACCTATTCCTTCAGATTATCAGAAGAACAGATAGCGGTTATCCACTACATCAGCCTTGATATAAAGCTCATTCATAAAGCGATATGCTGCCTGAGCCGCCTGCTGCGAGAGTTGGGCTTCCATTGTCTTCGCATCGAACTTAGCACCCGCACGCTGTGATTTTTTAACCACGTTGAACAGGTAGGCGCCGCCATTACCCTTGATTACACGTGGACTAAACTGTCCCTGTTTTACAGCTGCAACAGCTCCACTGAGTGCAGGTTCACTTGTACCTGTTGCCTGTACAAACACCGGTGCTCCAAAAGTAATCTGATTCACATCGTTAACCTGTGCTCCTTTTGTCTTTGCGGCAGCGATATTATTTACACCGGCCAATTTCTCTTTAAGCATGTCAAACTTCTTGTCGCGAATAACCTCTGCTTTCAGCATATCCTTCACATCTTCCACATCACGATAACCGACAGGATGTATCTTTGTCATCACAATAACAAGCATGTGATCGTTGTTTCCACACTCATAAAGAGGAGATATTTCATTTTCTTTTGCATCAAATATCCATTTCATGGCATCACGTGTGCTACGCACTCCAACCACATTGTGCTCAGAATTTACCATATCCCTGCGTTCAAGAACTTGATAACCGTTCTTCTTAGCATTCTTTTCAAGAGCCTCAAGTGTGCGGCTTTCACTCACATACTGGCTGAACTTATTATAAGCAGCAGAATATGTCTCCTTTGAGAAATCTATAGTTCGCTTAATTACAGCTGCAGTATACTTATCAACCATCGCCTTTCGAGCCGTCACCTGAACAATGATATTACCCTGAGGCATTTCGAGATTCTTTGTCTCATTTACCTCGAGTGAATTGATTGTCTCAAGATATGCCTTTGAATCTGGATCTATCATCTGGCTGTTCTCATACATTGCAGATGTAAGCCATTGCTTAGCACCGTCCTGATTATATTTCTTTGCCAAAACTTCAAAGTCTGCACCGCCTTGAAGAGCATTGTATACGCTGTCTGCTGTCTTGCGAGCTGCCTCAACCGTGGCTCCACCAACCTGAATCTGACGATACTCAACCGAGTCAGGCATCTGTGTCTTAGCGATGAGCTTAATTACGTTGAGTGTGTTATCGCGTGTTGTCTCAAACGGCTGCGTGGTCTGTCCTACAACCATTGAGTCGAGTTTGGCGGAAATATCGCTCGGAAACGCTTTTGACGTAACGGGCATACCTGTATATGCTATCTGCGACTGTGCCTTACGAACGACATTTGCCGGCTCTGCACCGCCCTGAAGTTCAGTAGAGGCATCTTTCATACTCTTCATCAAAGCCTTGCGGTCTGCCGCCGATGGCAATACCTGCACATCAACATATTTGATGTCGCGAGTCTCGACATATTGCTTGAACATGTCTTTCTTTTCATCGTATTTCCTCTTGATATCGCTCTCACTTACCTCTACTTTATTATCGTTGATTGTAGAATATGCCATAGAGGCCAACTGTATGTTGCTTTCCTCGTTCTGTGCTTCGAAAGCCATCTTGGCTGATATCGGATTAGAAATCAGACAACCGGTAAATAGTAGACGCTGATATTTCATGGCGAGAGTCTGCTGACGTAGAGTTTTCTCTATAAATCTCCAATAGTTATAGATCTTCTGATACTGGTCTGCCATCTGTGGGTTCTGCCCGTTTGCCATACCCTTATAGTCTGCCAAGAACTTTGTCAGCATGGAAGCATCAAAACGTCCTGTCTGCTGATTAACAAAAGGAGACTGCATAAGAAGAGGATTCTTACCCTCCTTGAGAATATTCTGCAACTCGGTATCTGTAACCGTAAGTCCCAACTTACCGGCCTCACTTGCCAACAACTTGTTGTTCACATATGTCTCCCATACCTGATCCTTGATGCTGTTAAGTTCTTCCTCCGTTAAATTGTCACGCCCCTGTGTCATTTTGATCACTTCCTGATATTCGTCCACAAGAGCCTGAAAGTCTTGCACCGAGATCTTTTCTCCCAAAACCTCACCCACTTGCTGGCGTTTCTCGTTTTGTGTCGCCTCACAAGAGCGTACCGCCTCCTCGGCGATGAACGCAAAAAGACCCAAACCTACAATACCGGCAAGGATTGCGCCTCTTTTTCTGATTGTTCCTAATGCTGCCATTACTTTTTTATTGTTTTATTATTTTATTTTCATTCTACTCTGCAAAAGCAGATATTGTTAATTTACTTTAGTGGACAAAATTACTAAATTTATACTAAACAGCGGTATAAAACGTAAAAAAAATAGTCTATTGAAGGACTTTTAGCTTCACCACCTCTATTTTTGTCATCGTATTCTTAACTATCTTAAACTCATAGTTCCCGACTTTCACTATTTCATTAAGTTTCGGGAAACTTTGATACTCGTGCAATATCAAGCCACCAAGAGTCATATAATCGTCACTGGCTGGCAAATCAAGACCGAACATCTCATTCACCTTTTCTATTTCAAGACGTGCAGAGAGCATGTATTCATCATTATCCATCCTCGTCGCAATATAGTTTGTACTATCATGCTCGTCTTCTATATCACCAAATATTTCTTCCACAATATCTTCGAGTGACACTATTCCACTGGTACCGCCGAACTCATCCACTACAACTCCAAGGCTCTTTTTTTGTTGAAGAAGCATGTGCATAAGTTTTCTTGCTGCCATAATCTCCGGAACATATGGAATAGTGCGAATATGGTTTTTCCATGTCTGCGGATTACGGAACATCTCCGACGAATG
Source organism: Prevotella sp. PTAC (assembly GCF_013166535.1). NCBI lineage: Bacteria > Pseudomonadati > Bacteroidota > Bacteroidia > Bacteroidales > Prevotellaceae > Prevotella > Prevotella sp. PTAC. The sequence goes on along the minus strand of NZ_JABKKK010000006.1, from coordinate 155,229 downwards.
GATATAGCCTATGATATGGTCTATGTCATCTTTATAAACAATAATTTTCGAGAAACCACTCTCGATAAAACGATTCTTTAAATCATCGACACCACATTCATCTATATCCACAGCCTCTATCTCCGTCCGAGGTACCATGCAGTCGCGAACTTTCTTATCCGAAAAATCAAGAGCATTATGAAATATACGAACCTCTTCTTCTATCTCCTCATCGTTTTTGGCATTATCAATACTGCTCTGAACAAGATAATCAAGATCTATCTTAGTAAACTCTGCGCCCTCCTTCTCCTTTCGCATTTTCACCCCTGCCACACGAAGCAACAGACGGGAAATAAAAGTTGAGAAACGGGATATAGGATACAATATCACATAACAGATGTATGCTGGTATGGCAAAGATTGTGAGCAAAGTATTAGGGTTGCTTTTGAATATGGTCTTTGGCATAAACTCACCTGTGAACAAAACCACAACAGTTGAAAGAATTGTGTCTGCGGTGACACGCTCACCATCACTAAGCGCAGAAAACAAAGTAGCATCGAATATCTGCGCAAACAATATACCATAGATGACAAGGGCTATATTATTGCCGACAAGCATTGTACTCACAAAATTATTCTGATGCCGATAGAAATATCCTATCGCTTTTTGAGCCAATCCGTTTTTACCACGCTCCATTTCTGCCAATAACCTATTGCTTGAAACAAAAGCTATCTCCATTCCCGAAAAGAAAGCCGAGAATACCATCGTTATCAATAATCCTATGATCTGCTGAGTCATTGCATATTTTTATTGGTTGCCGCCCGTGGCGTAGCTGCCAGACGTACAAACTGTTCTACCGTTGCTGTGTCTGATTTTTCCTGCGCATCACTTTCAATAGGCTCGCTTTCCATATCTGATTTCACAAAAGAACCTTTCGAATTAGACACTGTGTAATGCGTCATTTTCTCATCACTACGGAAATATGTACCCTGCAAAGTTCTCTCTGGAGTCACAAGTCGTGAAAACTTATAAGAGTAAAGTTCATGAGTAAGTCCGTCCCAAAACAATTCCTCACTATTGAAGATCATTCCATTGACATTGCGGATGCGTACTCTGCCGCGAAGTTCCCATAACTTTTTCTGATCATAATACCATGCCGTATCTGCTTGAATATAAGCCTGTACATGAAATTTCTCATCAAACTGCTCAAAGAAAATACCTTTTATGAAAGTCCAACGCGTTGGCTGCTTGATTTGATTGACATCCCATCGTTCTGTTACAATGCGATATTTAATAATTCCTGAATCCGAAATCAACGTATTGACACCAAAACTTGTCATCACAGATACGGAATCACGTTCATGAATAGCCGGTGCCACATGTTCCTTACCCTCCTCACATGACAAGAAAAACAAAAGAGCGCCAAGGATGAGAAACATTCTCATCCTCACTGCGTCCATTATATCATTATCAGACATAAAAACATCCAATAGTAGTATAACAATCCGCATTACCTCACTTTCATCTTCATGAACCAAGGCTCATTGAAAGTAAGACCGACATTTATACGAAATGTATTTTCCGTTATCAATTCTTTAGCAGACGAATGAACCCACTGTCCACTGATATTAAGAACAGAACGCCTGTCTGAATTTACTACTGGTATTCCAAAACCCGCACTGACACTGTATTCCTTTGGTCCCTCTTTACCGTTTACCGTCACATAAGGCGTCGCATAAGAAACTCCAAACCGATAATTCACACGGCTTAGGAATTTCATTTTCCGACTATTAGGAGTAAACTTACCTCCAGGTGTCCATTCACCTCCAAAAGTAAGCTTGGTACGGTCTTTAAGCAAACCGCTTTTCAACTGATACAGCCCCGTCTCTGCACTTGTCTCAGGTATATCAAGACTCCCCCACTTTTGCAGCGAATAATCAAAACCCAAAATCAATTTACCTTTATAATCCCATGAAAGACCTGCACCGAACATATCGGGAATGCTTAAACCATCAGCGACAACATACTCAGCGTCAGTAGAAACATTGGTCTGACTGTTCTTGTTCGTAATCAAAGACTTAGCGTCTGCACCTAAATTATGACCAAGACCATAAGTAAGACCTAATGTCAGTATATTTTCTTTAAGAATCTCTTTTTGCCACTGTAATCCCAAGTCTATTTTATAGCTACTCACATCAGTGCTATACGTCTTTGTTACAGTATTGACATAGCTGTCACTATTCGTTATTGATACATTCTTTTCATAAGCCCCCCATAAATAGGAGAAATTGGCACCTATTGAAAAACCGTCAAAAAAGTTCCAGCCTGCACCGACATAAGCCTGATGAATGCCCCCAGAACCACTGTATGTCTCAGTGGAAATCATGTCAGACAAGCCGACTTTCGACATAGCGGAATAGTTGTAGCCGATATTTGTAAACGGAACAACACCTGCACTGAAACCGACATTGGGCAAAACCCTGAATGCTGCCACTGCATATTCAAAATCAGCGTTTCTCGCATTCAATCTCTTTCCGCCTTCCTTAAAATTAGTCAACTGACCGGAAAGTCCCACGTCAAAAACCATCGTGAGAGAATCTACCGCCGAATAAGATGCCGGATTAAGGAAATTCACCTGATCGCCATTCCTCATTCCCAACGCCAAACCGTTCATACCACGGTTAAAACCTTGTGACTGATCCGACAAAACACCTAATCCATATTGGCTATATGGGGAGTTGGTGCCGCTTTGCGCTGTTGCTTGTATGGCCATAAATCCCAATATAACACTATTTAATATTATTCTTTTCATTTGTGGATTAATTCGTTGATATTATAAAGAAGTATATAATTAAGTCCTTTTGGAACTATCAATTTGTCTACAAAGATGCACTTTTTTTCTGAAATGCGCAAATTTAGCTGTACTCCACCTGTTAAATAAACCAAAAGGTTAGGATATTTGGATGAGAAATCATTTATGTACCCCTCTATCTCATATTCCACACCGTGCATGACTCCATTCCTTATAGCCATTTCCGTTGTCTCACCTATATCAGACATCATCCCTTTTCGTTCCACAAGAGGGAGAGCGTCAGTAAAAGTATGGAGTGACTTTAGTCTGACTGTCGGTCCTGGCGAGATATTTCCTCCAAGATATTCCCCATCGGAATTAATAAAGTCATAAGTAATGCATGTGCCGACATCTATTATCAATATATCACGTCTTTCCACCGAGCAGAAAGCACCTACAGCCGCCGCCAATCGGTCTGTTCCCAATGTGGCAGGAGTTGAATATTTATTAATAACAGGTATTGGAGTAACACCAGAAATCAACCGCATAACAGGAAAAGACAAATTCCCTATCGCACTTTTAAACTCATCCGACAGATTGATTACAGAAGAATATATGCCATGCTCAAAATGATATTTCTCACAGAAATCATTCAATTTAAACAACTCATCACAATCCATCCTCATCTCTTCAACAGGAGTAGTGTCATTGAAAGCAACGAGTTTTACACATGTATTACCGATGTCTATCGTTAAATTCATTTATGCAGTTTTCGCTTACAGCGTGCAAAATTATTGAAAAAAAACGAAATAATAGCACCGAAAGTAGAAAAAAGAGAGTATTTTTGCATCGTGAAACAATTAAAAAGTGTTTTTAGAATTATCATTTCAACCATCTTTCTGATGGCTGTGAGTGGTTTTACGCCTGTTTATTCACAGACCAGTACCACAAGAACCAACGACTCAATCGAAATAAGTCTGCTAACATGCTCACCGCATGATGCCATATACAGTCTCTACGGACATACAGCGATAAGATACAAAGACCTGACAACAGGAGGAGACTGGGTTTTCAATTATGGGGTTTTTAATTTCCGAAAACCTTTTTTTGTACTGCGATTTGTCTTTGGAAAGACGGACTATGAACTGGGTGTTGTTCCTTTTCATATTTTCCAGAAAGAATATGAACGTTTCGGATGCCAAGTGAACGAACAGGTACTGAACATCACACATGAAGAAAAAATGAAAATCATCAATGCCTTGGAAGAGAATTATCGTCCTGAGAACAAAGTATATCGATACAACTTTTTTTATAACAATTGCACAACACAGGCAAGAGATATAATAGCAAAAAGCATCACGGGAGACATCGTTTATAAGAAAATTAATAACGAAAAAAAATCATTTAGAGACGAAATACACGATTATACGGAAAATTATCCATGGGCGTCTTTCGGCAACGATTTGTGCCTTGGCTTTAAAGCGGATAAGACCATGACACTTGTTGAAAGCCAGTTTCTTCCTGAAAACCTGATGAGAGATTTTGACAATGCGCAAATTGTATATGACGGAAAGACAAAACCACTCGTAAAATCAAATCAAATAATATTAAAATCAAATACAAACGAAGCGTCTGTAACCATATTTCGCCCAATATTATGCGCCTATATATTCCTTATTATAACATTTGTTATCTCTTTTAAGGAATACAGACGACGCAAAACAAGCATTGTATTTGATGTATTTACCATGCTCATTACCGGCATGGCAGGCATAGTTGTCCTGGCACTTCTTTTTTCTGAACACCCTACTACAAGCACTAATCTGCAAATATTGATTTTAAATCCAATATCACTACTGTTTATTCCCACGGTAATTAAAAAGAAAAAAAACTCATATTGGCATATATATGAGGCTGCGATTGTTTTATTCTTAATAGGATCTGTTTTTCAAGATTATGCAGAGGGAATGACAATTGTGGCATTATCTTTGCTGATTAGAAGCTGGATGCATACTAGAATTATGACGAAAAGCGCATGAATAAATGAAATACAGATATCTGTCATTAATAATATTAGCTGCATTTGCCGCACAAGGACATGCACAAATCAGCACAGTCAAATCAGCTCCAAAGTTGGTCGTCAATATTTCCATCGACCAATTGAGAACCGATTATTTGGAGGCATTCACTCCTTTATATGGAAATGACGGATTTAAGAAATTGTTTGAGAAAGGTATCTTATATACAAATGCCTCCTACCCCTTTTCTCCAATAGACCGGGCATCGGCCATTGCCACGCTTTTCAGCGGTACTACACCTTATTACAATAGTATAATAAGTGCACGCTGGTTGAATAAAGAAACCCTGCGGCCGGCCTACTGCGTTGACGATGACAAATATCCGGGACTACAAACAAAAGACAAATCATCTCCCCAAAACATCAGTTCATCCACCATTGGAGACGAGTTGAAAGTGGCTACGAACGGCAAGGCTGTTGTATATTCAATATCTCCATTCAGAGATGCTGCAGTAATATCGGCCGGACATGCTGGGGATGGTGCCGTATGGATTGACGACGAGAACGGAAGTTGGTGCTCATCAACATACTACTATGAGTCCATGCCTGGATGGATATGGGGCTACAACAGTTTAAAATCACTTTCACAAATCAGCCATACGGAATGGACTCCGGTTACAGATTTATCCGGCAATTTCTGTTATTTCATGAATGGCGGAATGCAGAAACCATTCAAGCATAAATTCAACAGTTCGAGACGATACCGTGAGTATAAAACAAGCGGTCTTGTAAACGAAAGCATCACAAACATTGCCTTGCAATGTATGACAAGCAATGCCATGGGAACCGATGGTTTTACCGACTTGCTCAATATAACATACTACGCGGGAAATTTCGACCACAAGACAATAAACGATTGTCAAATGGAGTTGCAAGACACATACGTTCGGTTGGACAGGACAATTGGTCGACTTATAACCGACATAGAACATAAAATAGGCAACGACAACGTATTGTTCGTCATTACAAGTACTGGATATTGTGATGAAGAGAATGCGGACTATTCAAAATTCAAAATACCATCAGGCGCATTCAATATTGCACGCACAGCCAACCTGCTAAACATGTATTTCGGTGCTATTTGGGGACAAGGGAAATATGTAGAGACATGTTTCGGTCCGCAAATGTTTCTTGACCACAAGCTATTGGAGCAAAAACACATCAGCCTTACAGAAGCGACCGAGCGCGCTCAAGAGTTTCTCTCCCAAATGTCAGGGGTAAGAAACGTATATACTTCATTACAACTTCTTTCCTGCAACAACCAACGTATAGACAAGATACGAAACGGTTTTCACCATGAGAGAAACGGTGATATTCTCATAGAAGTTGCACCTGGCTGGAGATTGGTTAATGAAAATAACATGGAGAATACCCTCTCCAGGGCATCTTTCATACAGTTTCCGGTCATAATATACGGTGCGGGAACGAGAGCCGAAAGAATAGCCTTGCCTATAACAGTAGACCGCATCGCTCCGACTGTTGCAAAATTCATAAGAATAAGAGCACCGAACGCATGTTCCGCTGAGCCGTTATTCTGAGAATAACCTATTTTCAATTAACAATCATCCTAAATTAAGAAATAAATAAAAAACGTCATACAAAATGAACTTTAACAAAATCCTAAAATCACTGTTCGGTGATAAGTCATCCCGAGATATGAAATTAATCCAGCCTTTGGTAGAAAAAGTAAAGGCTGTTTATCCCGAGATAGAAAAACTCAGTAACGATGAGTTGCGAAATAAGACAATCCAGATAAAGCAACATATCCAAAATTCGGCAGAAGAGCAAAAACAAAAGATTGCCGAACTTAAATCACATATAGAAGACACACCTATCGATGAACGTGAAGGGATATTCAATCAAATAGACAAGTTGGAAAAAGAGATACTAGAAATCTATGAGCAGAAGCTTGATGAAGCAATGCCCGAGGTTTTCGCTATCGTAAAAGAGACAGCCAAGAGATTTGCAAACAACGAGGAGACAATTGTTACCGCCAATGATTTCGACCGTGAATTGGCCTCAAACCCTAAAAACGATTTCATCACCATAGACGGCGACAAAGCCATATACCATAATCATTGGACTGCTGGAGGAAACGACCTTAAATGGGAAATGGTCCATTATGATGTACAGCTCTTCGGTGGAGTTGTTCTTCATCAGGGTAAAATCGCCGAAATGGCGACAGGTGAAGGAAAGACCCTTGTGGCCACATTACCAGTATTCCTCAACGCCCTTACCGGTAATGGCGTACATGTAGTCACTGTAAACGATTATCTGGCAAAGCGTGACTCCGAATGGATGGGACCGTTATATGAGTTCCACGGATTATCTGTCGACTGCATAGACAAGCATCGCCCAAACTCACCGGAACGCCGCAATGCATATCAGGCCGACATAACATTCGGTACAAACAATGAATTCGGTTTCGACTACCTTCGCGACAATATGGCGACATCGCCCGCTGATCTTGTGCAGCGTGCCCACAATTATGCCATTGTCGACGAGGTTGACTCCGTATTAATCGATGATGCCCGTACCCCACTTATCATATCTGGACCTGTACCCAAAGGAGATGATCAGATGTTCGAAGAGTATCAGCCGCTCGTTGAAAGTATTGTCGACGTTCAGCGTAAATTAGCTACACAGTATTTGGCTGATGCCAAACAAAAGATTACGGAAGGACGCCAATCAAACAATCAAAAACTCATCGATGAAGGCTTCCTATCCCTATATCGTTCACATAAGGCATTACCGAAAAACAAGCCATTGATAAAATATTTGTCGGAAGAAGGAATAAAATCGGGAATGCTCAAAACCGAAGAAATATACATGGAGAACAATAACCGTCGCATGCCGGAAGCTGTCGAGCCATTGTATTTCGTTGTGGATGAGAAAATGAATTCCTGTGATCTCACTGATAAGGGCACAGACTGGTTGGCAAATAAAGTCAACGATAAAGAATTGTTCGTTTTACCCGATATCGCTTCACAATTATCTGAACTTGAAGCAGAGAAAAACCTGAACGATGAAGAACGTCTCAACAGAAAAGACGAACTGTTAAACCATTATGCAATCCAAAGTGAACGTGTGCATACATTGCAACAGTTGCTCAAAGCGTATACAATGTTCAATAAAGATGACGAATATGTTGTCATCGACGGTGAAGTGAAAATCGTCGACGAGCAGACCGGACGTATCATGGATGGTCGCCGCTGGAGCGATGGATTGCATCAGGCTGTGGAAGCCAAGGAACATGTAAAAGTTGAGGCGGCCACACAGACATTCGCCACAATCACTTTGCAGAATTATTTCCGCATGTACCACAAGTTGGCCGGAATGACCGGTACCGCATCAACCGAGTCTGGTGAGTTCTGGAATATATACAAACTCGATGTTGTCGAAATTCCAACAAACCGTCCGGTACAGAGAATAGACATGAATGACCGTGTCTACAAAACTGCAAGAGAAAAATACAATGCAGTGATTGAAGAGATAGAGAAGATGCGCAACAGCGGCCGTCCGACACTTGTGGGTACCACTTCCGTAGAGATATCAGAATTGTTGTCCAAGATGCTCACCATGCGCAAAATTCCTCATCAGGTTCTTAATGCCAAGTTGCATCAGAAAGAAGCCGACATCGTGGCTCTTGCCGGACAGAGCGTAAGCGGCCTTGGAGCAGTCACAATTGCCACCAACATGGCCGGTCGCGGTACCGACATCAAGTTGTCCGCTGATGTGAAAGCCGCAGGCGGACTCGCAATCATAGGAACAGAACGTCATGAAAGTCGACGTGTAGACCGCCAGCTCCGCGGACGTGCCGGTCGTCAAGGCGACCCCGGTTCATCCATTTTCTTCGTTTCTCTTGAAGACAAGCTGATGCGTCTGTTCGCTGCTGAACGAATCGCCAATGTAATGGACAAACTTGGTTTCAAAGAAGGCGATGTACTCGAAGCCCCGATAATTTCAAGCACGGTTGAAAGAGCGCAGAAGAAAGTTGAGGAGAATAACTTCGGTATACGTAAACGTCTCCTCGAATATGATGATGTGATGAATAAACAGCGTACCGTCATCTACGAGAAACGCCGCCACGCACTCATGGGTGAACGCATAGGAATGGATATCTCGAACATAATATGGGATCGTGTGGTCAACATTATCGCCAACAATGACTATGAAGGCTGCAAAGAGGAATTCATGCATGTATTCGCAATGGAAGTACCTTTCTCCAATGATGAGTTCGTAAACACAAAACATGACATTCTAGCAGAAAGTTCATTCCAGTCCGCAATGGACGCATTCAAACGCAAGACAGAACGTATACAGACTGTGGCATGGCCCATCATAAAGCAAGTATATGAAAATCAGGGAGCTATCTATGAGCGCATAATGGTACCAATCACGGACGGACGCAAAATGTACAACATACCATGCGATCTCAAAGAAGCGTATGAAACGGAATGCAAAAGCGTGATTAAACAGTTTGAGAAATCAATACTATTGCATATCATAGATGATTGCTGGAAAGAAAACCTGCGCGAGCTTGATGACCTGAAACACAGCGTGCAGAACGCATCTTACGAACAAAAAGATCCACTTCTCATCTTCAAACTCGAAAGTGTAAAACTTTTCGACAATATGGTTAACTCTATGAACAACCGCATTGTAGCCATACTCATGCGCAGTGGTATTCCGGAGATGCAACAGGAAGATGTGCGTGAGGCGGCTCCCGAGCAGCTGGCACAACATCCTCAATATACGGAGAATAAGCACAACCTGTCTGACGAACAACTTACAGACCCTAATCAGGCCGCAGCGGCAGCTCACGACACCCGCTCGCCGCAACCTCAAGCTCCCATCGTCAAAGACAAACTGCCTGGTCGCAATGACCCATGCCCATGCGGAAGTGGCAAGAAATTCAAGAACTGCCATGGCCGCGGACTTGTATAAAAACAAGCCGCATACATATTAGAATAACCAACTAAAATAATCGACAGGCACGGAAATATCATTATATTATTGTGTGCCTGTCGATTATTTTTATATATAAGACTTATACCTATTTTTCATCACCACTCCATACATCCCTTTCCTGTATCATCATTTTTAGGTATTTGCACTCTTTTTAAAACAGTTTGCCACCGGTTTGCAATTTATTTATTGTAAATTTGCATAAAACAACAAATAAAGACATGAAACTTTCCGAACTGAAAACAGGCGAAAAGGGAGTTATCGTAAAAGTATTGGGACACGGCGGTTTTCGCAAACGCATCGTCGAGATGGGTTTCATAAAAGGAAAAATCGTCGAAGTATTGCTCAACGCTCCGTTGGAAGACCCCGTCAAATATAAGATTATGGGATATGAGGTCTCGCTCAGACGCGATGAGGCCGACATGATAGAGATAATATCAGAAGAAGACGCATTATGCACCAGACCTCAGAAACATTCCGAAAATAAGCCGAACAATATTATAATAAACGGTTGTGACGACAAACTACTTCACACAGAAAAACTACTCCGCGATGCGGCAATGCGAAAGAGACGCACCATAAACGTGGCTCTTGTGGGAAATCCCAACTGCGGAAAAACATCTTTGTTCAATTTCGCCTCGGGAGCACACGAGCGTGTAGGGAACTATTCGGGCGTTACGGTTGACGCCAAGGAAGGGCATGCAAAATTTGAAGGATATGAATTCAATCTAGTTGACCTGCCAGGCACATATTCACTCTCGGCATACAGCCCGGAGGAACTGTATGTCAGAAAACAGATTATAGAACAAACTCCCGATATAATCATTAATGTAATTGATTCAAGCAATATAGAACGTAACCTCTATCTGACAACACAACTTGTAGACATGCACCTTAGAATGGTGTGCGCACTGAACATGTTTGATGAATTTGAACAGCGCGGCGACAAACTCGATTACCAAACTCTGAGCCGGCTTTTCGGAGTGCCGATGATTCCCACCGTGTTTAAAACCGGCCGAGGTATAGACCTGCTGTTCCATATAATAATAAATATGTATGAGGGAGTTGACTTCCTCGACAAAGAGGGGAATATCAATCCTGAGGTCGCTGCCGACATACAGCATTGGCACAAAACATACGGCAAAGATACCACCGGCAACCACAGCGAAGATTTCGCACACGGGAACCGCCCTAACAACAGTGTATACAGGCACATACATCTCAATCACGGACGACTGATAGAAGACGGAATTGAAGCCATCAAAACCGAATTGCAGGAAGATGAGCAAATACGTCACAAATACTCAACCCGCTATCTGTCAATCAAACTACTCGAAATGGACTCTGAAGCGGAACAACTCGCACAATCTCTTCACAACGGAAATAAAATAATCGAAATACGCGACAGGCAAGCAGCACAGATAAAAAAAGACACGAAAGAAGATACGGAGACAGCCATAATGGATGCCAAATACGGATTTATCCATGGTGCGCTTCAAGAATCCGGGTACGAGAAAGGGAAAAAGCAGGACACATACCAGAAGACCCACCTGATTGACAGTATCGTGACAAACAAGTATATAGGTTTCCCACTGTTTTTCCTCATGCTCTACACAATGTTTCAAGCTACATTCTCTATCGGCCAATACCCCATGGACTGGATCGAGACAGGAGTATCGGCACTGAGCGATTGGCTCGGCAGCGCACTTGCAGACGGAGCATTCAAGGATATGCTCATTGAAGGAGTCATAGGAGGCGTAGGCTCCGTAATTGTATTCTTACCGCAGATACTGATACTCTATGCCTTCATTTCGTTCATGGAAGATTCTGGATACATGGCACGGGCCGCATTCATCATGGATAAACTGATGCACAAAATGGGACTCCACGGTAAATCGTTCATCCCCCTGATAATGGGCTTCGGGTGCAACGTACCTGCCATAATGGCAACAAGAACCATTGAAAGCCGCCGTTCACGACTCATCACCATGCTCGTGCTGCCCATGATGAGCTGTTCTGCACGCCTGCCGATATATATCATGATTACCGGCACTTTCTTTGCCGTGGAATACCAGAGTCTCATCATGATTTCACTATATGCCATCGGCATACTGCTTTCCATTATCGTAAGCCGTATTCTAAGTAGCAAGATTATAAAAGGAGAAGACACTCCATTTGTAATGGAACTCCCTCCATACCGTTTTCCCACAATAAAAGCCATCATCCGTCATACATGGGAAAAAGGTAAGCAATATCTAAAAAAGATGGGAGACATTATTCTCGTGGCAAGCATTATAGTATGGGCACTTGGATATTTTCCACATGACAACAACCTTGATAAACAACAGCAACAGGAACAAAGCTATATAGGATGTATCGGAAAGGCCATCGAACCCATCTTCCGTGCCCAAGGATTTGACTGGCGGCTTGATGTCGGGCTGATTGCAGGCGTAGGCGCAAAAGAAATCGTTGCCTCCACGCTCGGAGTGCTTTACAGTGGAGACGACAATATGATTGACGATATCGGCAAAGACACACGCACCAAATATACCGAACTTCACCGCAAGATGACAGCAAACGGAATCACCCCGCTCATCGCATTCTGCTATCTGCTCTTCGTGCTGATATATTTCCCCTGCATAGCAACCATTGCCGCTATCAAAAATGAAAGTGGCTCATGGCGGTGGGCACTTTTTGCCGCCGCATATACAACAGTACTGGCATGGATAATATCTGCCTCAGCATATCAAATAGGGCTGTTGTTCACCGATGCCTGACAAGCCCGGTAAAAAGATTCGGCCAACCGCTAAAAGCAAATAAAAAAGCATTTTCATTCAGAATTATATTGACATAAGAAAACGAACTTTTCCAACTCAACAGATATTTCTGCACGGAAAAGTTCGTTTTAAATATTTGCATTGGTTATCAAAAAAAATACTTCTATGTGTAGCTTCAAATGGATATATCAAATGGACTGCAATACCCGTCATTACGTTTTTCCTATTTGGAATGCACAGACCAGTCAAATACAACAATATCTGATGTAGAAAACAATATATTGATATGTCAATACGGCAAAAAGAAAAGAGCCAACCGTTTTCCGGCAGACTCTTTATATCAAATAAGCAAGGTTGTTATGTCAAAAACACCAGCTCTTTTTTACTGAAATGCAAATAGTGAGATTATGAATATCATTTACTTTTACATATCTATTAGAATGGCAGGTCGTCCGCACTTCCCTCACTACCATTATCCTGAGCCGGTGGGAAAGGTGTTGCAGTAGGCACCGACTGTGCCGGCTGCTGAGCCAGGAATGCCTGTCCGGCAGCAGGGTCCTGAGGAGCTGCCTGCCCTTGCATATTACGGTTCACCGCCCATGCGTTGATACTGTTGAACCAGCGCCCGTTATACTCACGTGCATCTATATCGAAAGACACGGTAATTTCCTCACCGGCCTGAATATTGAACTGCTTTATACGGTCTTCTCCGAAAATGCGGAAACAGCACTTACGGGGAAACTGATCGTGGGTTTCCAACACATATTCCTGCGACATCCAAGGATTGCCAGTGCGTGCCGATGTTCCACTGTTTGCCGGCAATACGGCAATGATTCTTCCTGTTATTTCCATTTATCTAATATTATGTTTTTATTATAAAATCCATGCTTTTGAGATTGCGAAATTACAAAAATAGTTTTAATTAGGGTAACTTTTAAGTAATTATTTTTGTTCCTGCCATAGTTATTTTGTATTTTTGTAGTCAATATGAGAAGTAAAAACAAAATATAAAATATACACATGAGATTTACATTATCAAGCACTGCGCTCAGCAGTAAACTCGGTGCCCTGTCACGGGTTATAAACAGCAAAAACTCGTTGCCCATACTCTCCGATTTCGTTTTCGAGATAGAGAATAACATTCTACACCTCACCGCATCCGACAGTGAGAACATGATGAAGACAACAATGGAACTGATAGACAGCGACGGGAACGGGACATTTGCCGTAGGCAACCACGATCTGCTTGAAGCAGTAAAAGGATTTTCAGAGCAACCTATCACTTTTGATGTCAACCTACAGGAAAATATAGCAAAAATAAGTTATCAGAATGGTATGTTCTCATTACCGGTGGAAAGCGCGGACGAGTTTCCGAAAGCGCAGGAAATAGGACATGGAGCACACACGATAACAATATCCAACGGTTTGTTGGCCGACAATATCAACCGTTCGCTCTTTGCCACTGCGCAAGACGAACTTCGCCCGGTTATGAACGGAATATACTTCGACCTTAAAAGCGACTGTCTGTCTATCGTAGCCAGCGACGGGCACAAACTCGTGCGCAATAACGTGCTTACGATAAAGAGCGACACTCCCGCATCGTTCATAATGCCCAAGAAACCGGCGACACTGCTTAAAAACCTGCTCGGCAAAGATGGCGGAGACGTGACAATAAGATTTGACGAGCGCAACGCAGAAATCAATTATGGCGACGGAATAATCACATGCCGACTGATAGAAGGACGCTATCCCAACTACAACTCGGTAATTCCGCAGAGTAACCCAAATCAAATCACAGTCGACCGAGCATCGTTGCTCAGCGCACTCCGCCGCGTACAGCCGTTTGCCAACGGCTCAAGCAACCTGATAAGGTTTCACATCGAAAACGGAATGCTTCAGCTCGATGCAGAAGACTTCGATTTCTCAAAGACAGCCACGGAAAAAATGTCGTGTGAATATAACGGCCAACCTATGAGCATCGGTTTCAAAGGGGCGTCATTCATAGAGATATTGAATAATTTCGACTGTCCCGAAATAATTATCCAACTGGCCGATCCAAGCAGAGCCGGACTGGTATTGCCGTCCGAACAACCGGAAAACCAAGACGTGCTTATGCTCATGATGCCTATGCTCATCAACGAATAAAGATAAAGACAATATATGAAGTTAAATCTTAAAAAGCCTCTAATTGTATTTGACCTCGAAACGACGGGACTTGATTTGGTAAAAGACCGCATCATACAGCTGTCGTACATTAAGGTATATCCCGACGGACGGGAGCAGAGAGGCAATGAGATTGTAAATCCGGGCAAAAGCATTCCACAGGAGGTAGTTGCGCTTACAGGCATAACTAACGAGAATGTAAAAGACAAACCTGCATTCAAAACCATTGCAGCAAAAATCAGCGAAGAGTTCAAGGGGTGCGATTTTGCCGGTTTCAACTCAAACTATTTCGATATACCTATGCTTGCCGAAGAGTTCCTTCGGGCAGGCATAGATTTTGATTTCAGCAAATGCCGCCTTATAGACGCACAAACCATATTTCATAAAATGGAACGTCGCAATCTCGCCGCTGCCTATAAATTCTACTGCGGCAGAGCTATGGAAGATGATTTCGAAGCTCACCGTGCCGACCAGGACACAGAGGCCACATACCGTGTGCTAATGGGACAGCTCGACAAGTACAATCCTGAAACCGAACCTGATCCGGAACGGCATCTTCAAAACGACATGGACTTTCTGGCAAATTTCTCACACCATAATAACAACGTGGATTTTGCCGGACGCATTGTATGGGCTGATATGAAAGATGCCAAGGGGCAACCCGTCGTCGACAAAGACGGCAATCCTAAGAAAGTTGAGGTATTCAACTTCGGAAAACATAAAGGTGAACCCGTAGCCACAGTACTGCGCTATGATCCGGGGTATTACAGTTGGATACTTGGCGGTGACTTCACATATAACACAAAACAAGTGCTCACACGCATCAGACTACGCGAAAGCAAATTAGGATAGAGAATTATGCTCAAAGGCAAAAAGATAGTTTTAGGTATAACAGGATCGATAGCGGCATATAAGGCATGCTATATAATCCGCGGACTGATAAAGCAGGGTGCGGAAGTGCAAGTGGTGATAACACCGGCCGGAAAGGAATTCATAACCCCCATTACACTGTCTGCACTTACACACAAACCGGTCATAAGCGAATTTTTCTCACAGCGTGATGGTACATGGAACAGTCATGTAGACATAGGGCTATGGGCCGATGCTATGCTGATTGCACCATGCACAGCCGCCACGATAGGAAAAATGGCAGGCGGAGTGGCTGACAATATGCTGATAACAACATATCTGTCCATGAAAGCTCCGGTTTTCATAGCACCAGCAATGGATCTTGACATGTACGCCCATCCGTCCACACAACAGAATATTGAGCGTCTGCGATCGTTCGGCAACCATATCATTGAGCCACAAAGCGGATTTCTCGCAAGCGGACTTGAAGGCAAAGGACGCATGGAAGAACCTGAGAGCATTGTACGTGCATTAGACGACTTTTTCAATGGAAACAGTGATGAACTGCGCGGCAAACGAATAATGATTACAGCCGGACCTACTTATGAGAAAATAGATCCAGTGAGATTTATAGGCAACTATTCAAGCGGCAAGATGGGATTCGCACTTGCTGAGGAATGTGCCCGTCGTGGAGCGGATGTCGTTTTGGTGGCCGGGCCCGTGGCATTACACACCAATCATAAAAACATCAGACGCATTGACGTGGAAAGCTGCGAACAGATGTACAATGCCGCAACAACCGAATTCAAGGGATGCGATGCGGCTATATTATGCGCAGCAGTAGCTGATTTCCGACCGGCGACAGTCGCGGAAAATAAAATCAAACGCGGAAAAGACAATCTGACAATATCATTAAGTCCAACACACGATATCGCCGCTGAAATAGGAAAGATGAAAACATCCGGGCAACGGCTGGTCGGCTTCGCTCTCGAAACAAATGACGAGGCTGAACACGCAAAACAGAAACTGTCACGTAAGAACCTTGATTTCATCGTGTTAAACTCACTCAGAAACACCGGTACCTGTTTCCAGTCAGATGAGAACCAAATATGCATCATATCGGCAAACGTTATAAAGGAATTCCCCAAAAAGCATAAAACACACGTTGCGGCCGATATTGTTTCTGAACTTGTTGGTATCATGTAATCATATTAGTTATATATATTCTCTGTTAGCACATCGATATGAAGATAATAAAATCATTGCTTATACTCGTCATGACTGTCATTGCTGGCCGTTCCGAAGCCCAGGAACTGTTGGCAAAGGTCAACATCAACCACAGTCAGGTTGGAGTTACTGATGTCAGCGTGTTTGAAAACCTGCAACAGACACTCGAACAGTTCATAAACGAACGGCAATGGACAGAGCTTCAATTTCAGAAAAACGAGAGAATAGTATGCAACTTCAACATCACGATAACCAAATATGACAAGACAAGCAACATGTTTGAGTGCACAGCCATGATACAGGCAAACCGACCGGTATATAATTCTCAATACACCACTACTTTATACAATAACAAGGATGCCGATTTCAACTTTGAGTTCGCACAGTTTGACCAATTGAACTATAACGACGAGAACGTTGACAACCAACTGACAGCATTGATCGCATACTATGCGTACTTGATAATAGGACTTGATTTGGACAGTTTTTCACCAATGGGTGGCACTGAGATATTGCGACGTTGCCTCTATATGGTCAACAACACGCAGAACCTTAGCTTCACAGGATGGAAAGCTTTTGAGAACAGCAGAAACCGCTTTGCCATTATCAACGACTATATGGAAGAGGCGATGAAACCTTTCCGGCAGTTACAATACGATTATTACCGTAAAGGCCTTGATGAGATGGCAAGCAATGCGGAACGCGGACGGACAAATATCACCACGGCACTGCAGGAGGGCTTGAAGACGGCGCATGAGAACAAACCGCTCAGCCTTCTGCCACAAATATGGACAGACTATAAACGTGACGAACTGGCAAATATATACAAAGGAAAAGGCACACAAAAGGAAAAAGAATCCGTATACGATATTTTGCTTGGAATAAACGCTTCGCAAAGCAATGCATGGAATAAAATAAGAGAATGACAACAAAATGTTAAAGCAATTATATATACGCAATTTCACGCTCATAGATACCCTTGACATCGAGTTTGGCCCCGGTTTTTCCGTCATAACAGGAGAGACCGGAGCAGGAAAGAGTATAATTCTCGGAGCAATTGGATTGCTTTTAGGGCAAAGAGCAGACTCAAAGACAATAAAAAGCGGAGCTGACAAATGCGTGATCGAAGCCCACTTCGACCTGTCCCGATACGGAATGGAAGGATTTTTCAATGAAAACGACATCGAATACGACCCGAATGACTGTATAATACGCCGCGAACTAACAGCCGCTGGAAAAAGCAGGGCTTTTATAAATGATACCCCTGCCCCACTCTCAATACTCAAAGAACTCGGCGAGCAGTTGGTTGATGTTCACAGTCAGCATAAGAATTTGCTCGTCGGAAAACAGGACTTCCAACTCAATGTGGTGGATATCATCGCACAAGATGACAAGGAACTGACTGTATATCAAAAATCTTTTTCTGAATACAAAAGACTTTTCCGTCAACTCCAAGAACTTAAAGAAAGCATAGAGCGTGATAAAACAAACGCTGATTTCCTGCAATTCCAATATGACGAGCTTTCCGCCGTGAATCTGAAATCAGGTGAACAGGAAGAGCTTGAACAGCGGGCGGACACAATGAGTCATGCCGAAGAAATAAAAAGCGCACTATATGAGACTGACAGCGCGTTATCTGCCGATATGACCGGTGTTGTGGTAAACCTCAAGACAGCAATAAACAGCCTTCAAAACATAGGTAAAGTGATGCCGGTAGCCGGAGAGTTGGCTCAAAGAATGACAGAGTGCCATATCGAATTGAAAGATATATCGCAGGAGGTGAGCGGCTTATTGGAAGATACTGATTTCAATCCCGCCGAACTGGATGCCGTCAACAATAGACTCGACAGAATATATGAACTTGAAAAGAAATATCACTGTGACACGATAGAAGAGCTTATCGGAAAGCAAAGTGACCTCAAACAAAAACTCGACAACATAGAAAACAGTGATGAAGCACTCAACGAACTGCAACAGAAATGCGAACAGAAGAAATATGAATGCACACAAAAGGCCGGACTTTTAAGCCGGGTTCGTACCAAAGCGGCAAAACAGATTGAGGGTGAGATGCACACCCGACTCGTCGGGCTCGGAATGCCTAATGTCAGATTTGAGGTAATAATCGAACATGAAGAACTGAATAACAACGGTTCGGATAAAGTGTCTTTTTTATTCAGTGCCAATAAAAGCACCATGCCACAACCGGTGTCCCAAGTAGCTTCGGGCGGTGAAATAGCCCGCGTTATGCTATCGCTTAAAGCCATGATAAGCGGCGCAGTTAAACTTCCCACAATTATTTTCGATGAGATAGACACGGGAGTGAGTGGCAAGATAGCCGAGCAAATGGCTGTTATCATGCAGCAAATGGGACAATCAGACCGTCAGGTCATCAGTATTACCCACCTTCCGCAATTTGCCGCTCTCGGCATAAGACACTATAAGGTATACAAAGAAGAGACCTCCGAAGGCACAACAAGCATAATGCACGAACTATCTGCCGATGAACGGATAAAGGAAATCGCACAGATGCTCAGCGGAAGCGATATTACTGAGGCCGCGATTAATAATGCAAAAGAACTACTGAAAATATGAAACATATATTATTGGTATTATGTGCGGCACTCATCGCACTTAACACATACGCCCAACCTGATTTGAAGAAAGCGGCAAAATCGGTGTTTACCTTGAAAACATTTGATACCGACGGCAACATGCTAAGCAGTACCAACGGCGTTTTCATTGGAACGGGCGGCGAAGCGATAAGCAATCTCGAAGCATTCAACGGCGCATCAAGGGCCATCATAATAGATTCGCAAGGCAAGGAATACGCTGTGGAGTGCATATTGGGAGCCAACGACATGTATGACGTGATCAAATTCCGCGTAGCCACAAAGCGAAGCACTGCCATGCCTGTCAGCACCGATACACTGACGGGAGGAGCAAAAGCTGGAAGCACAGTTTGGCTTGTACCATACAGCGCAAAGAAAACACCGGAAAAAATAGAAGGAAAGGTGAGCAAAGCAGAACTGTTCCTGTCAAAATATACATATTATACCATAGACATGGAAGTCCCAGACAATACAGTAGGCTGTCCGTTCATCAACGACAAGGGTGAGATTGTCGGCATATTACAGCAACCCGCCCAGACCCACTCTTCCACATCATATGCCGTAAGCGCCAAATTCGCCGCAGACATGCAGATGAAAGGTCTCAGCATCAATGACAAAGCCTTGAGAAACATTAAAATAAAAAAAGATTTACCAGATGACATCAGCCAAGCAATCCTCACGCTATTCATGGCTGCCAACGCCGCAGACTCAACGGCATATAAAGAAGTTGTGGACGATTTCATAAAGAAATTCCCGAATGCGACAGACGGATATACCGCACGTGCACAACTTAACGTCAACATAAACAAGTTTGACGATGCCGCCCATGACATGGAACAGGCTATCAAAGTGGCGGATAAAAAAGACGACGCACACTACAACTACGCACGTATCATATTTCAAAAAGAAATAAACAAGAACTCGGTAAGTTATCCGAAATGGAGTCTTGATAAGGCTGCCGAAGAGGCGGAGACAGCTTTCAAAATCAATCCAATCCCCGTATACAAGCAACTCAAAGGACAGATACTATACGCAAAAAAGGATTACGATAATGCATATAATACCTACAAAGAGCTTATCGCCGATGGAAATAAGACGGCAGACATATACTATGAGGCAGCAAAATGCCGTGAAGCAGCAGGCGACACCGCCACCATGCTGTCTCTGTTGGACAGTGCGGTGAATACATTTGACAAGCCTTATCTGAAAGCCGCCGCACCTTACATACTCGTAAGGGCACAAGCACTAATAGCTACTGGCAAATACCGGCAGGCTGTAATGGACTTCAACGAGTATGAGGCCCTCATGCCAACATCGGTAAACGATAATTTCTACTACATCCGCTCACAAGCCGAGGTAGAGGGACGAATGTTTCAACAGGCTATAAACGACCTCAAAAAAGCAATATCAATGAACCCAGCCAATACACTTTACCATGCCGAAAAAGCATCCATTGAAGTGCGGGTGGGCTTGTACGACGAAGCAATGGCAAGTGCAAAAGAATGCATAAGGCTCGATGCTGAATATAGCGACGGTTATCTTTTCCTCGGACTTGCACAATGCCTGAAAGGCAATAAGACAGAGGGAACGGCCAATCTTCAAAAAGCAAAAGAATTGGGTGACCCGCAAGCACAATCGTTAATAGACCAATATTCAAAATAAAAACCGATTTTTTAAAATAATCACAGATTAAAATCTTTTCAAATCCAATGTGTAGAAGTACAAAATTAGACTCGGTTAAAACACTTCTCATATTTTGTGTCGTATTAGGGCATCTGCTACAAAACAGGGGGGGGGAATGTTTTAAATGATATAAATATGATAGTAAAAACTTTCATATTTTCATTCCACATGCCATTATTTGTTATAATCTCAGGTTATTTCTGTAATATTTCATGTTCTACAAGCAACATGATTAAACGTGTAACTGAGATTTTCGCTACCTTTCTTGCATTTCAAATTATCAGATTGTGCATATCAGGTAATATAAGCAACCTATCCTCTTTTTTGTATCCACAATATACGCTATGGTACTTACTTTGCTTGGTTTATTGGCGGATATTCTATTATTTTACATCTAAAAAAATTTCTTTGAGCCTGATAATATCAATAAGTATTATCATTAGTCTATGTTCCGGTTTTATAAACACGAATATACTCAGTTTCCAACGTGCGTGCTCATTTCTTCCATTTTTTGTTATCGGAGGTTATTTGCGCTCAAATGGGTTATTAAAAAAAATTGACGAATTGAAAACGAGTCTTTGCATTATAGGTGTATTTCCGTTTATCGTTTACATAATACTGAATAACTACTTTGATGTAAGTATCCAAGCATTATTCAATGGCAATAAATCTTATTCAACTTCATTTGACTTAATAAATCGTTTGATATGGCTCATATCGTCACTTGTCATTAGTCTGTGTATATACAAAATAACACCCGATAATAAAATACTGGCTAAATATGGAGGCTGCACACTTGTAGTATACCTATTCCATTCGTTCTTCACTCAATCTATCGGTAAATTAATTGATGCCCACTATTTACCTAATGACATTTTTTCAAATGTCGCAATATCATTGCTGATATTCATTTTCTGCATAATGATTGGTAAATTTAAGCTTGCGCAAAGGCTGATAAATCCCATAAAAATCAAGTAGGAAAGTCTCTACACTCTCCTACTCTTCTTAAACATATCATTTTCTAAAACATATAAATTCCTAAAACGGCATAGGCCCGTCCATGGCGGGTGGAGGCACTATGCCACCGCCAAACGGATCGTAATCATCAGGAAGGCCACCAGACATTCCACCATCCATATCACCGTTTATCTTAGAGCCGAGAATCTCTCCGCCCGTTCCACCACCGCCACGCAGTCTTGTGTCCTCCGGATTTTCAAACCTGGTGAACTCACCACGGAACGTCAGCAGCACATCACCGGTGGCACCCTTACGGTGCTTGGCTATTATTATCTGCGCCATGCCATGCAGGTCACGCCCGTGATCGTCCTGGAATATATGATAATACTCGGGACGATGCACAAAAAGCACCATATCGGCATCTTGCTCGATCGCTCCCGACTCTCGCAAATCACTGAGCTGCGGACGCTTCCCCTCAAGACCTTCGCGCGACTCGACACCACGGTTAAGCTGACTCAACGCCAATATAGGCACATCAAGCTCTTTGGCCAGTCCTTTGAGCGATCGTGATATGGTAGAGACCTCCTCCTGACGACTGCTGAAACGCATACCGTTGGCGTTCATCAATTGAAGATAGTCGATCATTATTATCTTCACACCATGCTCACGCACAAGTCTTCGAGCCTTAGTCCGCAGCTCAAACACCGACAAACCCGGAGTATCATCGACATAAAGAGGCGCGCCGAGCAGTCCGTTCATCCGCTTGTCAAGCCTCTCCCACTCGTCAGGTTGCAACTGTCCGTTAAGAATTTTGCTACCTTGAATTTCACAGCAGTTGGATATCAATCTGTTCACAAGCTGCACATTGCTCATTTCAAGCGAGAAGAAAGCCATCGGAACTTTATAATCCGCAGCGATATTCTTTGCCATCGACAGTGCGAAAGACGTCTTACCCATCGCCGGACGACCGGCGATAATCACAAGGTCGCTCGGCTGCCATCCGCTCGTGATGTCATCAAGTTTATGGTATCCCGTAGGCACACCCGTAAGTCCGTCTTTGTTGGCAGCCGCTTTCTGGATTACGTCCACCGCATTTCTAATCACAGGATCAATCTGAGTGTAGTCCTTCTTCATGTTGCGCTGCGACAACTCGAAGAGCGAGCCTTCGGCCTCCTGCATCAGTTCATCCACGTCTACCGTCTCATCGAGGGCTTTGGTCTGTATACCGCTCGAAAAGGATATAAGTTGACGGGCAAGATATTTCTGGGCTATTATGCGGGCATGATATTCTATATTTGCCGACGATGCCACACGTGAGCTGAGTTCTGAGATATAAACCGGGCCTCCGACCTCTTCAAGCGTACCGTTTTTTGCCAATTGGTCAGTCACCGTCAGCATGTCCACCGGACGCTCCGCCATACTCAGATCCCTAATGGCCGAATATACCATCTGATTGCGAGGCTCGTAGAAACTCTCCGGATATAAAATCTCGCACACCACAGCATAAGCATCCTTGTCTATCATCAAAGCGCCGAGCACAACTTTCTCCACATCGAGAGCCTGAGGCTGCAAATGCCCGTAAGTATTGTCCACGGCAACCGCCCTCTGTGTCCTTCGCCTGTTGTTATCTTGTCCTGCCATCTTGAATTTATGAATTAGAGAGTGCAAAAATACTATTTTTTTTGTAATTTTGCCTGTGAAACAAGAATTATTGCAATACGAAAAAAGTTTTAAAATGATAAGTTTCCCCATTGCCAAAATAAACCTCGGTCTTAATGTCGTGGCCCGGAGGGCAGACGGCTATCATGATCTTGAAACCGTGTTTTATCCTGTCCCGATAAAAGACACCCTTGAAATTTATCCCATGCACGATGATTTTCCATCGGAACATGCCTGCGACCTGAAAGTGACAAACATTGCAATTGACGGAGACGAGCAGCGCAATCTCGTGGTAAAAGCATACAACATGATTGCCGAACGGTACACCCTGCCACGCATCCACACACACCTGCACAAGCAGATACCTACACAAGCCGGCATGGGAGGCGGCTCGAGCGACTGCGCATACATGATAATGCTTCTCAACGACACGTTCTCTCTCGGCATGTCTAAAAGAGAAATGACAGAATACGCCACACGGCTTGGAGCCGACTGCCCTTTCTTCATACTCGGCAAGCCGGCATACGCTGAAGGAATAGGCGAACGCCTGGAACCCATAGCCCTCGATCTCGGCGGATGGCATATAGCGATAGTACGCCCTGACATTCCCGTATCCACCAAAGAGGCTTTCTCGTTAATTTCGCCACAAGCCACGGTGATAAAATGCCGAGACATAGTAACACAGCCGATGGAAACATGGCGCGACACTCTCGTGAACGATTTTGAAAAAAGCGTGTTTGCGCTACATCCGGAAATAGGTCGAATAAAAGAACGTCTCTACGACCTCGGGGCAGTATATTCTGCCATGAGCGGAAGCGGAAGCAGCGTGTTCGGTCTGTTCAGGGAGCGACCTGACCTGAGTCCATTCAAAGGTATGTACGCATATACCACTCTGCTGTAAGCAGACACGGACAAAAGTTGCCGCCATGAGCGAGGCCGTGTTAAATGTAAAATAAAATACAACCTGAGCCTGTGTCCTCAATCATGAATATTTATACACAAACACACCTTTCGGCAATCTGTTTTACCTTGAAAAATGACATGATTTCCATCACAGACAATGAAAAAAAGATTATCTCGCAAACGGATAGCCGTTGCACTCCAACGGGTAGCCCGTCGCTCTGCGTTTAGTATCTAAACGCAAGCCAACGAGACGCTAAACGCGAACCAATAAGATACCCGATACAAAGCAAAAAACGGCAAAAAAAATAAAAAACCGGGTGTCAGATATTGAATATCGGACACCCGGCCATACAAGTCACAGACATTACGCAAAAATCAGCAAGTCCGTATCAAACTACGGTCTGCATTTAAGCATAATAAATAATAATGTGGGAAAAATCGTTTTCTGTATCGCGATTTTCCCTGTTTATCAAATTTTAAAGCCTTCAAGATGTGCATAAATATGCACTTCAGGTATATGAAGCAGTGGTTGACAACGGTTTGTTTGTAATTTTTTATTATTGTTATCATATATCTTGTGTTTTTTTCGAGTACAAATATAATATCCAAATACCAGAAAAACAAACATCACCACGATATACATGCCGATACACAATGCCGTGACGTACAAAAAACAGCGTGACGGATTGTTTTCCACCACGCTGGACATATTCAGTTTTCAACATATTGTCAAAACAATGGCACAAGATATTTTGCCATCAAATATCCGGCAACCATCAGCCATACGAAAAGGATTGCGGCAAGCAGGAATGGCTTGAATCCGGCTTTCTTGAACTTCTCTATGCTCGTTTCCGCTCCTAGGGCAGTCATTGCCATTGTCAACAGGAAAGTATCAAAAACATTTATGGACTCAACAATCGAGGCCGGCAAAAGAGCAAATGAATTGAAACCAATGACAACGAGAAAGAGAATTGCAAACCACGGAACGGACACATTCGACCGTGAAGAGCCGGCACCGCCGACAGCCGCCGCACGAGACACCGAATAGCTGATAATGAAAAGCACGGGAACAAGCATCATCACTCTAATCATCTTCACGATAATAGCCGGATCGGCAACACTCTTGCCCATGGCGTTACCCGCTCCTACCACATGCGCCACCTCGTGAACGGTAGAGCCGGTGAATACTCCCATAGCCTCAGGCGAGAGGCCGACAATTCCCGAACGATAAAGAACAGGATAAATGAACATGGCCAATGTGCCGAAAATAACCACAGTGGCAACAGCAACGGCTGTCTTATAAGGCTTTACCTTTATGGCCGACTCGGCACCCAATATCGCGGCCGCACCGCAAATTCCGCTGCCTACAGAAGCGAGCAGGGCTATGCCGCGATCCATTTTGAGAAGCCGGCCAATCAATATTCCACCGAGAATGGTGGTAGCCACAATGACAGCATCCACACATATAGCCGGCAAACCGACAGCCGTGACATCCTGAAAAGTGAGCCGAAAACCGTAAAGTATTATTCCCAAACGAAGTATCCGCTTTGAACAGAACGTGATTCCCGGTACCCATGTCTCGGGCAGGTTGTTCCGCAAACTGTTTGCATAAAGCATCCCCAAGACAATACCGACAATCATCGGACTGAGAGACAGGCTCATTACAAACTCTGTCTCACCAATATAAAATGCGGCACAAGAAAACAACGCAATCAAAAGTATTCCGTGGAGCATGCTGCTCCGATGTTCCGATAGTTTCATAATGATAATTATTTTTTATTCATATAAATGACTCAACAATACTTTTATACCTATGATAATCAAAATTATACCTCCGAACAACTCTGGATGAAATCGGCGTGAAACCGCATTACCGTATTTCACTCCCAACAGGAAACCGGCTATCCCCATTATAAGCGAAACCATCCCGATGACAGACAGGGGCATCACAAGTCGGGATACGCGGTCATATCCTATGCAGGACAACGATATTCCGACGGCAAGGGCGTCAATGCTCGTGGCAATAGCCAAATACAACTGAGTGGAAAACCGCTCAGGACTGAAACGCTCTTCTTTCTCCGTATCAAAAGATTCCCTGATCATTCGCCCCCCTATAAAAGCCAACAAACCGAACGCTATCCAATGGTCGACAGAAACAAGATAATCGCTGAAATGATTGGTGCCCAACCATCCGACAAAAGGCATGAAGGCTTGGAACAGGCCGAACAACAGGCTCATACGAAAAACTGTACCCCAGGCATAGCGGCGCATTATGACACCGCTAACGACAGATACCGTGAAACAGTCTACAGCAAGGGCTATTGCAAGAAATACTATATCAAATATATTCATAACCGCTGCAAAGATAATAATTTTATCCCATAAAACTACTCGCGGCCCGACACGATAACATTGTTAAAAGCGACTTGACGGATAAACAAATTATCCCCCGATTCACATCGGGGGATAACAACACAAACACAAAATAAAACACGGCCACCATCCGGATGGCCGGTCCATTATCCTCAATATCATTGTATTCCTTTCTCACGCAGTCGCACCTGCCAGTTCCATGCCGACCTGAGAGTATCTTCAAGACTTGTCTCGGCTTTCCAGCCAAGCACGTTGTTAGCCTTGTCCGTATTCGCCCAAACTTTCTCTATGTCACCCGAACGGCGCGGGGCATAAGCCCAGTTAAGCTTCACTCCTGTTGCCGCCTCGAATGCATCTACAAGCTCTTTCGTCGACACTCCGTGTCCGGTGCCTACATTAAATATTTCAAGTTTGTCGCTATCGGTTTCAAGCACCCTCTCCATAGCCTTCACATGTGCCTTCGCAAGATCTACAACATAAATATAATCGCGGATACATGTTCCATCGGGAGTATTATAGTCGTTTCCAAATATGCTCAGTCTCTCACGTATTCCCATGGCTGTCTGCGTGACGTAGGGTATGAGATTCATCGGCACTCCGTTTGGCATCTCGCCAATAATACAGGACGGATGCGAGCCTATCGGGTTGAAGTATCTGAGAAGAACGGCCTTGACCGATGCTCCGCTGTTTATATAGTCGCGGATTATTTCCTCGTTTATCTGCTTGGTATTACCGTAAGGGCTTTCCGCCGGTTTCACGGGAGTATTCTCCGTCACGGGCAGATTATCCGAATCCGGTTGACCGTATACGGTGCAACTCGATGAGAAAATTATTCCTTTCACACCGTATTCAGGCATCAGTTCGAGGAGATTTACAAGGCTGACAATGTTATTGCGGTAATAAAGTAACGGTTTCTCCACGCTCTCACCAACAGCCTTACTTGCCGCAAAATGAATAATACCGTCTATATCCGGATATTTTGAGAAAACCGTTTCCAATGCTTCCTTGTCGCAGCAATCCACATACTCAAAAGCCGGACGAACACCGGTGATCTCCTCTATGCCATCCACTACGCCCGCCTGCGAGTTGGAAAGATTGTCTACAATGATAACGTTGTAACCTGCGTTCTGCAACTCAACAGTAGTATGGGAACCGATAAAGCCGGTACCTCCGGTTACCAGAATTGTCTTTTTCATATTAGTCTTTCCTTATTATTTATGAATAATTGATTTATAATTAAATGACTACAGCACTATAATGACAATGTTTTAAAACAAAAGGGAAAGACGCTGTCACGCCTTTCCCTCACTCACCATATTGTTATTCCAATCCGAATAGTTGCTTCAGGCCCCCGTCTACACCCGAGAAGCCCATGAAAGCAAGGCTCAACAGCCCGGCGGACACAAGCACTATCGCCACTCCGCGCATACCTTTAGGGATATTTATCATTTCAAGATGCTCTCGCATTCCTGCAAAAACAGTAAGCGCAAGGCCGAAACCGATAGCCGTAGAGAACGCATATACAATTCCCTGAATGAGATTATAGTCTTTCTGTATCACCAAAATAGCGACACCAAGCACGGCACAGTTGGTCGTTATAAGAGGCAAAAATATGCCAAGAGCCTGATAAAGGGCCGGAGAAACTTTCTTCAAGATAATCTCAACCATCTGAACCAAAGACGCGATGACAAGAATAAAAGCTATTGTCTGGAGATATTGTATGCCGTAGACATCAAGCACAAACTTCTGAACCAGATATGTGACGATGGTTGCCAATGTAAGCACAAAAGCCACCGCGGCACTCATTCCAAGGGCAGTATCAACCTTTTTGGACACTCCGAGAAACGGACAGATGCCAAGGAATTGCGACAACACGATGTTGTTCACAAATATTGCTGATATAAATATAAGTATGTATTCCATAATATGACTAATCTTTCTTTAATTTGTTAACCACCGCAATGAGATATCCGAGCGAGATAAACGCTCCCGGAGGCAGGATGAACAGCAATATGTTGTAAGCCTCAGGCAGGATAGTCACTCCGAAAACGGAACCGGCACCAAGAACTTCGCGCACAATGCCGAGCAGAGTAAGCGCAAGGGTGAAACCAAGGCCGATACCGATACCGTCGAAAAGACTGGAAACCGGATTGTTTTTACATGCGAAAGCCTCTGCACGTCCAAGGATGATACAGTTCACAACGATAAGTGGTATGAACAGACCGAGCGACTGATTGACAGACGGCAGATATGCTTTAAGACACATTTGAAGTATTGTCACAAACGAAGCGATGACAACGACGAACACAGGTATGCGCACCTTATCCGGAGTGAGGCTTTTTATGAGCGATATGGCTATGTTCGAACATATCAGCACAAACGTCGTGGCTAATCCCATCGACATACCGTTCATGGCCGAAGTGGTTGTCGCCAATGTCGGACACATACCGAGAAGAAGCACAAATATGGGGTTCTCCTTGATTATTCCATTGAATAATATCTTTATATAATTCATATCGTATTTCTTTGATTATTCCTTTGTTGTATTCATCGGACAATCCGCCGAATTATCACATGACACAGGATCGCACTCCGTTTGACAGCAGTTTGTTTTACCGCAAGGAGCCGTAACCTGTTCCGTCGCACCGCTTTTACCGTCCACATCCTGTCCGGCATAAGCCGCATAAGCCTGATTAATGGCTTTGAGGAAAGCACGTGTAGTGATCGTAGAAGCTGTAATGGCATCCACATCACCACCGTCCTTATTGACAACGAGGCGGTTGTCTGCCGTAAGTTGACGACCGATAATGTCGCCTTTCTCACCTTTCTGGAACCATTTGTCGGCCTTTGCGCCGAGACCGGGGGTCTCGGCATGTTGAAGAAGGGTATAACCGAGAATCTTGCCTTCGGCATCAAAACCCACCAATACTTTCAAGTCACCGCCAAATCCCATAGTAGTACTCTCGATGGCAGCGCCAAGGAAAGCCCCATTAGCATCGTTAACCTTATGGATTATAAACGTATATTCCTTGCCTTCAATGTTCTTTTTAATCTCATCATTGGCCGTAACCGTGAGATTTTCCACTCCCATAACGCTCTTGATACCGTTCGCAAGGGCAAGCTCGTCCTGCTTCTTTATCGGCTCTTCGGTCATTTTATTTATCCACCCGAGGAGTCCTCCTGAGACAACGGCCACCGCAACGAGTACGATAACCATATTTACGAGTGATGATTCTAACTTCTTCATTTCTTTACTACCTCCCCGAAACGTTTTGGTTTGACATAAGTATTGATGAGCGGAGTGAACGCATTCATGATCAGAATGGCGAAAGACATTCCTTCCGGATATGCTCCCCAGTTACGGATCACAATCGTAAGGAAGCCTATTGCCACACCATATATAAGCTGTCCGCGGCTGTTCATTGGCGAAGTCACATAGTCTGTCGCCATGAAAATGGCACCGAGCATCAGACCGCCACTGAATATCACTGTGAAAGGATCGGCATAAGCAGGATTGACAAGGTGCATCAGGCCGCTTACAATGAATACCGTACCAATGATGCTGACAGGAATGTGCCATGTTATAATCTTCTTCCAAAGCATATATGCCAGACCTATGAGCAGCGCAAGGGCACATACCTCACCGATACATCCGGCTCCGGCACCGGTTGTTCCGTTGCCAATCAGTAACGAGAAAGAATCCGGAAGCTGATTAAGCAGCGATGCGTCTCCCGACTTTATTGCATATTTCATCACGCTCAGAGGTGTCGCTCCGGTTGTGGCGTCTGTATAAGCGCCAAGCTGACCCGCAACCGGCCATGATGTCATCTGGGCCGGAAACGACACAAGAAGAAAGCAACGCCCAACAAGCGCAGGGTTAAACAAATTGCCTCCAAGACCTCCGAATGTCATCTTACCCACTCCGATAGCGATAAGCGCACCGATGATTATTATCCATACAGGAAGGTTCGACGGCAGATTGAAACCGAGCAAAAGACCCGTCAACACGGCAGAACCGTCCATAATGGTATTCTGTTCTCTGTTAAGTATGAATTTTGTTATAGCCCATTCAAAGAAAACACAGGCAAGAACGCTTGTCGCACACACAACGGCAGAGCCGAGGCCGAAGAAATAGAATGATGCCAACAAAGCCGGAACAAGAGCGACAATCACTCCATACATATTGCGTTCCACACTGTCGGTACCGTGTGCATGCGGTGATAATGATACTATTAATTTTCCCATGATTAATTACTTTTTAGCATTGCGGGCTCTGATTAGCCCCATTACAGTAGACTTTCCTAAACGAACATTGTCGAGTATAGGACGATGAGAAGGACAAGTGAACTGGCACGAACCGCACTCTATACATGAAGTGACACCTTCCGCCTCCACTTTTTCCCAATTGTGCATGGCCGACGCTGTGGCAAGCAGGAACGGTTCGAGCCCCATCGGACAAACACCCACACACTTGGCACAACGAATACAAGGCTGTACAGGCTTACGCACTGCCTCTTCCTCGCTGATGACAGTCACACTATTGGTACCTTTACATACAGGTACTTCAGTAGAAGTCAATGCCTTACCCATCATCGGGCCACCGGCCAATAACTTATTGTTACCTTCGGGCATACCACCGCAAGCATCTATAAGTTCTCTCATCGGCGTACCCATACGAACAAGGAAATTACCGGGATTGGCAATCTTCTTTCCCGTAACGGTAGTATAGCGCTCAAAGAGGGGCTTATTCTTCATAACTGCCTGATATACCGCAAATGCAGTACCTACATTCTGAACGATGGCTCCAACGTTTACAGGAATTGCCGGAGGTGCCGGGACCTGACGCCTGATGACCGCATCCACCAACTGCTTCTCTCCACCCTGCGGATAACACTGCTTCAAAGGTACGACCTCTATATTGGGATTGCCGGCTGTCTTCTCTGTCAGCAGGTCTATCGCCTGCGGCTTATTAGTCTCTATTCCTATATATGCCTTATCCACCTTTGCCGCTTTCATGAGCAATTCCAAACCTACAAGTATCTCATCGGCATGCTCCATCATGAGCCTGTAATCGGAAGTGATATAAGGTTCGCACTCAACGGCATTGATAATCACGCACTCGGCCTTGGCTCCGGGAGGAGGACAAAGTTTGATAAAAGTAGGAAATCCGGCACCGCCCATACCCGTGACACCGGCCGTCTTTATCCTTTCCACTATCTCTTCGGGCGTCAACTCTGGATGTCCGGCCAGTGTTTCAAGCTTGTCCGAGCGGTCGATTGCCTCTTCCCATTCGTCACCTTCCACATTTATTATAATTGCCGGAACACGATATCCCGTGGCGTCAATGGCCGTATCGACCTTAAACACTGTACCCGACACCGATGAATATATCGGGGCCGACACAAAGCCGCCGGCCTCTGCAATCAGCGTTCCGACCTTCACCTTGTCGCCTTTCTTAACCACCGGCTTTGTCGGTGCGCCGATATGTTGCGACAACGGGAAAATAGCCTGCTTCGGCAGTGCGGCCACCTTGGTAGCCATCTCTGCCGTTATCTTGTTTTCTTCCGGGTGGATACCACCTATTCTGAATGTTCTTATGTTCATAAAATCAAGCCTCCGTCTTTACTTGTTCCACATTAGCCGCACCGGCATCCGGCTTGCCTGACTCCACCTGCACCTTGGGAGCAGGGAAATTAACAGCCACGATTGCATGCGTCGGACATACCTTCTCACACTTACGGCACAAGCGGCACTTATCCGGATCTATATAAGAAAGATTGTTCTCTATCGTAATCGCACCGAACGGACACTCTTTCTCGCACTTTCCGCAACCGATACATGCCACCTTACATGCTTTCATCGCCACAGGACCCTTGTCTTTATTAACACAACTTACATAAACCCTGCGACCTTTCGGACCTTTCTTGCGGAGTTCTATGATATGTCGCGGACAGGCTTTCACACACGCACCGCATGACGTACATTTATCCTCATCAACTTCCGGAATTCCGGTTTCCTCATTGATGTAAATGGCGCCGAACTGGCATGCAGCCACACAATCGCCACAACCAAGACACCCGAATCCGCAGGCCGTCTCACCGGCACCGCACGCATGCATTGCCGTGCATGTGCGAAGACCGGAATACTCTGCTATCTTCGGACGATTGGCACATGTGCCGTTGCAACGTACCACGGCAACCATAGGCTCAGTATTGGCAACAGCCATACCGAGCAAATCGGCAACCTTTCCCATAACCTCCTGTCCGCCAACGGGACAGAAAAAACCGTCGATAGATCCGTTGTCGGCTCCTTTGACAATGGCATCGGCAAAGCCGGCACACCCGGGGAACCCACATCCGCCGCAATTGGCCTGAGGCAACACCTCGGCTACCTGCGACACACGCGGATCTTCCTTCACGGCAAACTTCTTGGAGCAGACATACAGCACGACAGCCGCAACCAGTCCTATCGCTCCAAGCGCAATAACCGCGATAAAAATCAAGTTCATAATCTTTTTTATTTGTTTTAGTTATTAATTTAAGTTTATTCTATCTCAAACGACATCTTGCCACGCATCCTGTCTCTCAGAACGTAAAGGATAGCATAATAAGGTACAAGAGCCGCAAGGCCGGCAATAGCCGACAGCGACTCATCAGACGTGAAAGCATAAACAGCAAATAAAACACCGACCAAAACGATAAAAGGCAGGCCGAAACCGTAAAACAAAGCCTGCATAGCCATACCAACGGAAGCAGACACGACAACCGTATCTCCTACTTTAAAACGGGCACTGTCGGCCACACGAAATACTTCAATGATTTTCTCTTTGCTCTCCGATGCATTGCAATGACCGGCAATTTTGCACGCCGCACATGCCGATGTCTGGAGTATGCGAACTCTCACACACTCCCCGTCAATGGCATCCACAACCCCCGAATGTCTTATTCTGCTGTCCTTGTTATTCATCGCATAGAAACTCACCGGATTGCAATCCGGACTTTACAATGCAAAGGTAATACTATCTCTTGAATAAACAAATAAAAAATCAAAATAATTTCCAATTTTATTCGTAATCGTTTGCGGCTGTTCAAATCTTTTTATACTTTTGCCGACAGATAAATTTATGCCGGAAAGGCAGGTCTTAAAAACACTTACGGATATGACAGCTACGGAACAAACATTGCAGCAGACAGAGCGATTTATCGGCAAAGTGGCCGACAAATTTCCGGCAACGGAAGAACCGACGGTTCTAACGGACATACACTTCAGAGTAAACCAAGAGACGGGTGAACTCGTCGCGTTCGACGATGACGACAAGGAAATCACCCGCTCGGTGATAGAGCAATGGATAAACAACCATGAAGATGATTTCTACGACTCAGCGACATCGGCCATCCGCAAGTGCCTTGCAAGTAAAAAAGAAATTGTTGAAGGGATGTCTATACTCAAACCTTACTCTTTCGTACTCGAAAACGAGGATAAGGAAAACATAGCCGAACTGTATGTCGTGGACGACGATACGGTAATCATCGACACCGAGCTCATGGCCAACCTCGACAAGGATCTGAACGACTTCCTCGAAAGCATACTAAAAACAAAATAACCGGCTTCTCTACAGCCGGTTATTCGCAATTGACATTCAATAGGAGAATATCAATGTATTTTTATTATTTGACAAAAACATTGGTTTTCCAAAGCTATCAAACAACTTCTCATTATCTGCCAGCCAGCCGTCTGACACCACGTTTGAGCATCGCCCAATAGCACCAGCGTGCCTCATCAGGCCAAAGGCGGTATAGGCTTGCATAGCGTGGCATCTTGACACACATCGTGCGCAACATGTCTTCTTTCTTGCCTACATGGCCTTTATAACGGTAAAACAGACGGCCGAAATTGCCACCGGACAATATCTGACGGCGGAGAAGTTCATAATTGCCGGTCTCACGGACAAGACGGAACGGCAGACATGACTCGGGAAGTCTCAAATCGTCCACACAAATACGGCCGAAAGCGTGGGCAAGAGGCCAGAGGCGCAAGCCTGATGTCCAGCTGGCAAACTTATTGCGGTCTATCCGCTCGTGCTCGGCTGATAAAAAGACGGCCCAGTCGCACACCTGACGCAGTCCGAGTCCGTCCTCAATGACATGCGTGGCCTTGTGGCAAAGCAGGAAGAAAGCATAAAGAGTTGGTGGCAACTCGCAGACCGTAATACCGTCGATATCGCGCCGTGGACAAACAGAAGAAAGGTCGCCCGATAACTCCCTGGAAACAATCTCGTCCAACATGGCCGTGAAACGGGCATTACTGAAATCGCAAAGCTGGCAGTGGTTCTCCACCGTGACACCCTTATAGGAAAACACGGCATGCTTGGCATAGAAAGTATCAACAGACGACGCAAGCCTTTTGGCAACGGTTCCCGCCTTGACCGCATCGGACGGACGGGCAAAAAACAGGTCAATGTCACCGCAAGCACGATGCTCGGGACACGGATACCTGTCGCCCACGCCAAGCCCTTTCATCAACACCGGCTCGACTCCGGCACGCCTGTACTCTGCCAGCAAACTGCCGAGCACGTCTTTCGCTACCACATTCGACCGCTCAATGCCGCATACACGACCTATCGCCGACATCATCAAAGAACGTCCCGGCCGTACATCCGCAGGAAGCCCCTCAATCCCGTCGACAACCAAGCCAAGCACAGTCTGGCACTCGGCAAAAGCCAATAATCGTTCCCAATCGCAGTTCTCATACAGCGATAGAGATGGAACGTGGCCAAACAAAGAGTAACGGAGAAGAGAAAAGAGGAGGCTATACATAAATCAATACAGTATAATTAATACCTTCCGGACACATTATAATATATATCTTCAAGCATACCGATACGTTTCTTTATATCAAATTCCTCTTCATACAATTTACGTGAGTTCTTGCCATATATTTCAATCTGTTCCGGACTGTCAAGCAAATCACTTATGACATTGACAAAAACTTCAACGTCAAGCGACAGAACACGACCGTTATAACCATCACGTACACAATCTATATTGCCAACCACATCGGATGCTACAATACACTTGCCAAGCGCCATAGCCTCAATAACTGCCAACGGCAAACCTTCATATCTTGATACGGTCAGATACATCACGGAGTTCTCTACATATTTCATGGTTGTGTCATGATCAATCCACTCTTTCAACACAACCACATCTTCCAAACCGTATGATTTTATCCGCAATTTCATTGCATCCAAATCGGGACTGTGAAATCCGACACCAAGCAAATAGAATAATATATCAGGATGTCTTTCATGTACACCTCTGATTACATCAACAAAGAAAAAAGGATTTTTCTGATACGAAGGTCGTCCAACTGTAGCGATATACTGCTTCCCCATGGTATACTATCTATATTGATATGCAATTATGCCAACACAAAGCCTTTTCTTGTGAATAACCAATCTCTTTCATACCTAAACTCCGTTCACTCTCGCCACACGCAAGCATGAAGCTTTTTAGTTTGGTAGCTCGTTCCAACATTTTATAAATCCACTGCTTCTTTTTATACGGCGAGCAGAGGAATGAGAATCCATGCGGAGTATACAGTGTGGGCGTTCCGGTGACAAATCCCGCCACCCTGCCGATGAGACCGCCTTTCGCCGAATGGCAGTGGATGACATTGGGACGCTCCTTGCGGACTATCCTTACTGCCTGCCACAGGGCTTGCATGTCTTTCAGCAGATTAAGGTCGCGTTGCAATGCTGTCAGGTATTCTTTCACTTCCCGTCCGTTGCTGTAGACAGGCCGGCTGTTGTCTGCCTGTCCGTGCATGATGACGTATTCAATGTCACCGCTTGCGAAGGTTATGGAGTTGCGGATATAGATATCCAGGCCGCCGATGAGCTGGCCTATGTGGAGCACTTTCATGCCGCAGCCCTCCTAACATCTGGCTGTGCGGCATCGTATACAGTTGTGATACAACATGTTACGCATCTACCCCCCCCGAATAGATTTTGGAATATGTATACCATAATGGAATTATTAAATAGTTTTCCGTAATTATATACAATCCTAACCTAAACAATTTGGGTGAATAAAAGTTATTCTAATAAAGATAACAGAGGTTCGAGAAAATCTGCGTATATTTGCAAGTAAAATTGTAAGTATATGGCTGAAACAGAAAAATCAGAAATAAATCCCAAAGGAAGCTCTGACCCCAAAGAGAACACACGAAGCATAATTGCAATGATATACGTCTGTGCGTTCTTTGGTGTTATCTTAATCGTTTTTGGAGTAGGAGTATATAAATGCTTTAAGGTGGATGAGTTTAAGGATATGCTCGTAACCGTTTCGGGTGTATTATCTGGACCTCTTGGCTTTATTGTTGGTTACTATTTTAAGGCATCAAAAGAATGAATACATATTTTGTTACATACACATTGGATGACCAATCAAGCTATACAGCCCTTAGTAGGCGACTAAAACGCTATCCGAACTGGGCCAAATTATTTGCCCGTGCATGGATTATCAAAACAACAAGGTCATCGAAACGAGTGAGAGACGAACTAATTGAGGCAATTGACGGCAAAGGGCAAATAGTAGTTATCAATATAACAGACTCCGCATGGGCTACATATCGTATAAATGAAGATATGCTTGACTGGATGAAAGAAAATATTTGAGGGCTTACTTTTATAGTAGGCTCTTTTTATATGACCAAAGTCCGTATTCAGGTCTGTGAGTGGAAGTTCTTACACCAAAATCATATTCGCAGACATTCATAAGACCTTTATACGGATTTGGTTTTAGTGATTATTGCTATAAAAATAACATAAGAAATTGTTTCATAGCCATTTGGATAACTCACCGTTTTTTCGTAACTTTATGTATAAAGCGATGAAAAAATGAGTGAAAATTACAATCTTTTCTACTTTTTCAAGCAGTTTCCCGATGAGGACGCTTGCAGAAAGTATCTTGAAAAACGCAGATGGGGCAATACTCCCGTCTGTCCGCATTGCGGCAACGCACAAAAGGTTTACCGCTACAAAAACGGAAAGACTTTCAAGTGCGCACACTGCGGTAAACAGTTCAAGGTCACTACCGGCACGATTTACGTTATTTTATTTCAAAATTATAATCTCACCTTTTTCTTACTTCCCTTACTTTCATTCTGCATGCGGTCTAACGCCGTTACGACATATGTATATTGCGTCTTTCCGTCATCGTATGGCAATTTATAATATGTATCTGTCGTTATCGCCACAATCTTCGTGACATCGTCAATTACCACTTTCTCATTTCGGGCAAATCTGTATACCACATATTTAACAGCCTTGTCTTTCCAGTTCTTGCCCTTAGGCTCAGTCCAGAACAAAACGTATCCGTCTTTTGTCCACACCGGTTTCAGCTTTTTGACTTTCTTGGGCGCCTTACCGTCTATAAAAGGCATCCTCGGTTGAAGAGCCGGATATTTCCAATATACATCGCGAAGCATCGTACCGTAATTGCCCACGTTATCCACCACTGCCTTGGCATACCACAAAACAGTACCGTTCACGTTGTGCATCTGTTTGTGCAAGGCATATTTGGCCGGCATCTGATTACGGTTTTTATCATTCAAATCCGGATATTTTGCCGTGCGCTCCACGTCTTCTCCGATATATAACGGACGGTTTCCAGAATGCTTGTTCCACCATTTTATCAATGTCTCGTAATCGGCGGTCGGATGACCTATCTGCCAGTAAAGCTGCGGAACGCAATAATCCACCCAACCGTTGTTCACCCACAGCAACACGTCGGCATATAAATCGTCGTAGTTTTGGAGTCCTTTCGTATCGCTGCCGTTCACATCGTTAGCCTTGTTACGGTATATTCCGAACGGAGATATTCCGAATTTCACCCAAGGCTTTATGCTCGCAATGGTGTCGTGCAGTTGCTTTACGAACAGATTGACATTGTATCTGCGCCAATCTCCGATATTGCTTATTCCGTTAGAGTGCTGACGAAACAATTGTTCATCGGGTATTTTCTCTCCTGCCGCCGGATATGGATAGAAATAATCATCCATGTGAAGACCGTCTATATCATACCTACGCACGATATCTCCAATAACCTTGCATATATAATCTCGGTTTTCCGCCATGCCGGGATTTACGATAAACTGGCCGTCATACGCAAACACACGCTGAGGTGCGGTCACCGCAATATGGTTGGAAGCAAGCACTGTTGTGGTTTTAGTCTTGGCCCTGTAAGGGTTTATCCATGCGTGCAGTTCCATTCCACGGTTGTGACACTGTTCCACCATCCATGCCAACGGATCCCAATACGGTTGAGGCGCTTTACCTTGTATGCCTGTCAGAAATCTGCTCCACGGCTCATAAGGACTTTCATACAGGGCGTCACATTCCGGACGAACCTGAAATATGATTGCATTAGCACCGTCTTTTTGCAGCTCGTCAAGCTGATATGCCAATGTCTTTTTCATCACCTCGGTGGGCATTCCGAGAAACTGGCCGTTCACACACTGTATCCATGCGCCCCGAAACTCACGCTTCTGTTGTCCGAACGCCATGACAACAGCGACAAAAACAAATATGACAGATATTAAGATCTTTTTCATTCGCTCAGATATTTATATATTTCAGATGTCCAGTCTGCTCCGTTTTTCGGGCAAAACGTTTTCACTCCGAGGCGTGCGGCAGCCTCGATATTACGCGGTCCGTCGTCAACGAATAGCGTTTCTTCCGGTATTATGTTCTCCGTTTCAAGCACATGGCGGAACAAACGCTCATCCGGCTTCATCACTCCACACTTATAACTCATATACATCGCGTCCATGTAGTCAGCCAAAGAATGCCCGTTGCCATCGAAAGCATCGCTGAGCGCCCAACTCATTAAAAAAGGGTTTGTGTTCGACAGCAGCACGATGCGGTAACCCTCACCGCGCAAACGCCGAAGTGCGGCAAGATTACGTTGCGGCAGGTCTGCCACATATCCCATCCAACCGTAAAGACACTGTTCCATCGTTACTTCGTGCCCGATTATCTCACCGAGTCCGGCACGAAACCGCTCGGCGTCTATCTCACCTCTTTCCAATGCCCCGAACAGTCCCGACTGTGTATATTGGTCAAGCCGTCGCCCAGCATCGGTCAACCCTATTTCCTTGAAGCGTTTAACGGCCTGCGGCTGATCGAGAGTGATTATCACTCCGCCGAGGTCGAACAATATAGTTTTTATCTTACTCATTAATTTCGTTTATTATGCTTTTTCACCTGTCAATCAAATAAATTCAGTCTTTTTCGACGTGCCTCTTCAAGGGAAACGATGTCACTCTGCCCCTTACTGTGTTCCGCTCTCAGACTCTCGTACCTGTCTTGAAGTTCTCGTCCGAACCCCACGGTCTCTTTCTTGTTTACGAGTTTAGAGGCCACGATGGCGTTTTGAGAGGCATCTTTCATCCATACTACCGGGCCGCCATACACCGGAGCCACTTTCAAGGCAACATGCAGCTCACTCGTGGTGGCGCCGCCTATCATCACCGGAATATCGAGTCCGGCACGCTCCAACTCACGAACCACATTCACCATCTCTTCCAGGCTCGGTGTTATAAGTCCGCTAAGCCCGATGATATCCACACGCTCGGCTATTGCTTTCTTCACTATCTGCTCTGCAGGCACCATAACCCCCATGTCGATTACCTCATAGTTATTGCATGCCATGACCACTCCCACTATATTCTTACCGATATCATGCACATCGCCCTTTACAGTGGCAAGCAAAACTTTACCAGCCTTGCCACAGCCTTCCGTCTTTTCCTTTTCTATATAAGGCCGCAATATCGATACGGCATGCTTCATTGTCCGTGCCGTTTTAACGACCTGAGGCAGAAACATCTTACCGCAACCGAACAACTCCCCTACGGTGTTCATTCCGTCCATAAGCGGTCCTTCGATAATATTCACGGCACGGGGATATATTGAAAGAGCTTCTCTCAAATCTTCTTCAAGATAGTCGCCGATACCTTTTATCAACGCCGTAGAGAGACGGTCTGCCACAGGTTCCGCTCTCCACTCTTCTCTATTCCGCTCCATCCCACCGACATCCTTCTCATTTACCGTGCCTCCTGCGGTATCGGTCTCTGCTTTTATGGTGGCGGCAAGTTCCGTCAACCGCTCGGCGGCATCATGCTTTCTGTTTAGAATCACATCCTCTATTATTTCGAGCCGGTCGGCAGGAATATCACCGTAAACAACTTTTGTCGCCGGATTTACTATACCGAAATCCATACCTGCGCCAATGGCGTGATAAAGAAAAACAGCATGCATGGCTTCACGTATATAGTTGTTGCCGCGAAACGAGAAAGAAAGATTGCTCACACCGCCGCTAACATGCGCTCCTGGCAGATTGCCTTTTATCCATGCAGTGGCTATGATAAAGTCTTTCGCATAGTCTGCGTGCTCTGCCATGCCTGTAGCAACGGCAAGCACATTGGGGTCGAAAATAATATCGTGAGGATTCATTCCCACCCTTTCGGTCAGTATCTTATATGCACGTGCGGCGATCTCAACACGACGCTCGTAGGTCGTGGCTTGTCCGCGCTCATCAAAACACATCACTACCACAGCCGCTCCGAAGCGACGCACATCGCGCGCATGCCCAACAAACACCTCTTCTCCTTCTTTAAGAGATATGGAATTGACGATACACTTTCCCTGTACGCACTTCAATCCGGCCATAATGACATCCCAGTCCGATGAATCTATCATCACCGGCACACGGGCTATATCGGGTTCCGAAGCTATAAGATTGAGAAAAACGGTCATCTCGCCGCAAGCGTCGATCAGTCCGTCGTCCATGTTTATATCTATGACCATGGCACCGTCCGTCACTTGCTTGCGGGCTATGGATATGGCCTCGTCATATTTTTTCTCTTTTATCAATCGCAAAAACTTGCGAGAACCGGCAACATTGCACCGTTCGCCAACATTGACAAAGCGTACGGCCGGAGTTATCTCGAATGCGTCAAGACCGCTTAGCCGCATGGTTTCAGACATAGCCACCGGTATGCGAGGTGACTTGCCGGACAACAATGGAGAATAAAGTTCTATGTATTTTTCCGTCGTACCACAGCATCCGCCAACAATGTTCACCAGCCCCTCATCTATAAACTCGCCTATCCGGACAGCCATCGTCTCCGGTGTCTCGTCATACAGTCCCATGCTGTCGGGCAGTCCCGCATTAGGATGCGCACTGACATAAAAAGGAGCTTTGCCGGCAAGTTCACGCAGATAGGGTTTCATCTGGCTTGCGCCGAACGAGCAATTAAGGCCTACCGAAAATATGGGATATGAACTTACACTCGCCAAAAAAGCATCGAGCGTCTGGCCGCTGAGTGTGCGTCCAGCCAAATCGCTAATCGTGACAGACAGCATTATCGGCAAATCCACTCCCCGACCGCCCATCACCGTCATGGCCGCGTCTATCGCTGCCTTGGC
The DNA here is from genome assembly GCF_013166535.1 of Prevotella sp. PTAC. Classification (NCBI taxonomy): domain Bacteria; kingdom Pseudomonadati; phylum Bacteroidota; class Bacteroidia; order Bacteroidales; family Prevotellaceae; genus Prevotella; species Prevotella sp. PTAC. Next base: position 112,724 of record NZ_JABKKK010000006.1, on the reverse strand, counting down.
ATTGAGAGTGTCAAAGATTGTCTCTATCAGTATTATGTCTGCCCCACCCTCTATCATTGCGTCCGTTTGCTCGATATAGGCGTCAAGCAGTTCGTCGTAAGCAAGTTCACGCGCGGCAGGATTGCCGACATCAGGACTCATTGAACAGGTCTTGGTCGTCGGGCCTACCGATCCCGCCACAAACCGCGGTTTGTCCGCCGTAGTATACTCATCGGCCACCCTACGGGCTATTCTCGCTCCCTCAAGAGCCATCTCACGGCAGCAGTTTTCAAGCCGATAATCCGCCTGCGATATTCGCTGACTGCTGAAAGTGTTTGTGGTTATTATGTCGGCTCCGGCAGACAGATACTTGCGGTGTATGTCTTCCACAATGTCAGGGCGGGTGATGTTCAGCACATCGTTGTTTCCTTTCATCATTATCTCCGCACCGGCAAACCGCTTTCCACGGAAATCTTCCTCCGCAAGGCCATACTGCTGGATCATGGTACCCATCGCACCATCCAGCACAAGTATCCTGTCTTTTACCACTGTGTCTATCCTGCTCATCGCCATTCCTGCTTGTAGTAGGTCAATAGTGCTTCATGGCACGGTCCATGTCACGCCTGTCTTCCTTTTCTTTCAGGGTCTGGCGCTTGTCAAATTCTTTCTTTCCCTTGCATAGGGCAATATCCATCTTGGCACGCCCATGCTCGTCAATGAACACAAGAAGCGGTATTATCGTATATCCGGTCTGTTTCGTCGCGCTCTGCAACTTCTGTATCTCCTTCCGGTTTAGCAACAACTTTCGGTCCCGCTTCATCTCATGATTATTGTACGAACCATAGAAATACGGGCTTACGCTCATGCCTTTCACCCATATTTCCCCGTCGTGTATGAAACAAAACGTATCCACCAGTCCGGCCTTACCCATCCTGATGGATTTTATCTCCGTTCCCGTAAGCACGATACCGGCAGTGTATGTCTCAATGAAGAAATACTCAAATGCCGCTTTCTTGTTACGTATGTTTACAGGACTTTTCTTCCTTATCAGTTCTTCTTCCTTATTCATTGCTGATTGTTGCGAATTGTTCTATGTGCTCATCCACGTATCGAGCCACCTCGGCTGTATAACGTTCCTCGTTCTCGACAAAGTTATCATCCATGTCATCAAACTCGGGATGAGCCTCAAACATTGCCATAAACTCCTCATCGGTACATTCGCGCTCTATATCTGCCTTGTGAGCATTATACAACGTATGTGCATCGTATATCAGACGGGAGAGGTCTCTCATTCCCCATATCCTCAGAACCTTGGCAAACGGATTTAGGAATATGAAGCCGCCGTATCCGTTGTGTATCAACTGGACAAAGCCGCCGTCCATCACCTCATCTCTCAGGATGTGATAAGCGAGCAGCGTTATCTGTTCGGTGTTAAGCTCACGCATGGTCTCTGCCGTCACCTCACCGCCTATAGCGTCCATTATCCCGTCATGAAACACTTTCAGAAAAGCGTCCATACCCTCTCCCGCCGCACGGCGCAGGTCGGAGTCTTTCACTATTACTTCTTTCATAATCTCGGCAAAGATAGTGAAATATAACGAAAATATAGTAAAACGACACCAAATATTTTAGACCCGCATAAGGATTTTGACTGACGCTTATCACATGTATTTCCGGTTTAAAACCAAATTCGACCATTCGCATTAAAAAAGATGCGTTTCCGCTATAAATACAAAAGTCTATTTTGAACAGCTTTGTAAATAATATTCACACCAAATATCAATATATTGCAAATGCATATTTATGCAAAAACATACATGGTAAGTATAAGCTGGCTTTGAAAAATGACAGAAAACGAACTGACATCCGATTTACTTAACGTTAATGTGTCGTAAATACAGGTCATTTCGCTGTTAGCAGCCCGTCACCTTGCATTAGGATACCCGTTGCATTGCATTTAGCGGCTAAATGGAAAGCAACGGGACGCTAAACGCAACACAACGGATATGTAAATACAGAGGTGTAAAAAGCGGAAATGCATAAATATTCATCGGTATATAAACGGTTTGCGGGACTTCATAACTGTATGAAGTCCCGCAAACACAAAATTAAGAATATACCTGAATATAGTTGGAAACCGGTAAAAACGGTATCTCAAACCGAGAAAAGATTGTTTTTGTCAAATTTCACTGTTACCAACTTTTGCATAAACATGCAACAACGAGAACGACAAGTGTAATAAAAATATCAGATTATTCATAACGGCAAGCATTTTATTTTCTACAAATTTATACCAAAAACAAGCGAAAAACAAATCTTATCACGATACAGTTGCCGATATACAATTAAAGAAAAACACTGAGAAGGCTGTTAAAAGAAACCGCCACCATGATACTGTTACCCGCGTCAGAACTTCCAGTTTATACCTCCCATGAAAGTGGCTCCCGGCATTGGGAAACCGACATTAACCTCATATTTCCGTGCCAGTAAGTTCTCACCGCTCAGCCACATGCTTAGCCCCGAAGTTATCTTTCGGCTAACGGATATATCGAGCAGACAAAAATCCTCTTTCGCCTCATTCTCTCCAACCTCGGTATAAAGCCTGCCCACATACATCAAACCGGCATTCACAATCCACTTGCCGTCATGATAGTCGGCACCGAAAAAACCTTTATATCCGGGAGCGGCAAGCACCGGATTCTTCATTCCGAGCACACTATGGTTGGTGACAACCGACAAACGGCCGTTAACCCTGTAAGACAGATCCGCCTCAACACCCCAATTCTCTATCACTCCACTGTTTCTATTTCGCGGCCGGCCGTTTTCATATACTGTCTCGATGATGTTGTCACCGTCAATGTAAAACAGGTTTACCCCGTATGTGAGAGCCGCAGCCCGCAAACGGTGCTTCCACGACAGTTCGTAGTTCGTCAGTCTCTCGGGCGAAAGACCGGTGTTTGAAGGCGGATAGAGATACATCTCTTTCATCGACGGATTGCGGAATCCCTTGCTTACCATAGCTTTAAGCTCTCCCGAAGCCATAGGGCGAACCACCACACCGCCCTGCGGCACCCACTCCGTGCCCGTCACAGAGTGATGGTCGGCACGTATACCGGCATCTACTGTAAGCCACGGAGTGATGTCCTGCCTGAAATCCGCATAGGCCGCTATCTCATTTCGATACGATTTGCCACTTTGTTTGTTGGGAGTGTCAAGCACTTCACCTGTTGCTTTCGATGTATAATAAGCATAACCGTATATATGCTGATAGTCGGCACCCACGGTCAGGCGGTTGCCGGCGAAAAGGCGCACGCTCTGATACAACGAGACACCGGTGAGAGCGTCTTTCGAGCGGAAATGGCGCAACGTGGGATTATCAACACTTCCGGAACCGTCGTCTACCTTATGACGACCGAAATTCGTGAACACGCTGATAGCGCCGCTCGTGCGGTTATAATGGTTCTCAACGGCAACTGTCGCCAATCCGCGCGTTATCCACTGGTCGGCGCCATAAAGCGGCGTGTCGACACGCCCCGGATTGGATGCGTTGAAATGGGTTATATCAGTATTGAAATACGCGTTCCAGTGGGTGTTGAAATCATAGCTGAACCTCACATATCCTCCATATCGCTCAAATCCCATGTCAGGACGGTGATTATCCGAACGTCCGTATTGTAATGCCACGGTGCTCGTAAACCGTCCGCCGCGAACACAGTTTGACACATCGGCCTGAAACGTGCCGTAGCTTCCGGCACCAATGTTGACCTCGCTGCGCACTCCATCGCCATGCATGCCTCTGGTGACGATATTCATCACACCTCCCATGGCATTCGAACCATAAAGCACCGATGCCGGGCCGCGCAAGACCTCAACACGCTCCGCCATCATGGTATGATAGCTGTCGCTGATCGTATGCCCGTAAATACCCTGATACTGCGGATGCCCGTCTATAAGCACAAGCATCTGCCCCGCGCCTCCGCCAAGCCCGCGCAGACTTATTCCTCCAGCCGCGCCTCCGCTCACACCATATCCCATCATGGCACGACTCGTGACAAAAAGGCCTGGCACTTGCCTCATCACCACGGGCAAGACAGACGACTGATGGCTCTCTTCAAGTTTATCGCGCCCGACAACAGTCACTGTCATGGGCAGATGTCGCACATCAGCGGCATTACGTGTGCCTGTTATTACGACATTGCCAATCCCCACTATACTGTCATTATGCGCATAAGCCGCACAACAGGATGTGAAAACGACGACCGATATAATAGTCTTTCTCATTACGAAATGGTTTATAACCGTTAATATACGGCTGCAAAATTAATAAATAATACACTAAAAGCCGTTACCTTGATTACGGATTATACTACATGGATTACACTTCGGAATATCAGAAACCCATATTCAATCACATTGATGAATGACATGAAACAAACACACCGACACCGCGCCACATGCCGCACAGGGGAACACAATGAAGTTAATAGAGTAAAAAAGAATAGCATCTTATAGGTATTTTTCAAAAAGATTTTATTAATTTTGCAAATGCTAAGTAGCAAATATTTATTATTCATTTTTACATAAACATTAGGGAATATGACTTATTCTAATGAAGTCAACAACATGTGCGTTGTTGCAAAAGGTCCCAACCACGGACCCGCTCCCATTCCTGAAGAAGGAAAATGGATTCAGGCAAAGGAGATTAAAGACATCTCGGGTTATACCCACGGTGTGGGTTGGTGTGCGCCCCAGCAGGGTGCCTGCAAACTCTCTCTGAACATCAAGGAGGGTATCATCCAGGAGTGTCTGGTAGAGACTATCGGTTGCACGGGTATGACACACTCTGCCGCCATGGCATCCGAAATCCTGCCGGGAAAGACCATCCTCGAAGCACTGAACACCGACCTTGTTTGCGACGCAATCAACACAGCGATGCGCGAGTTGTTTCTCCAGATCGTATACGGCCGCTCACAGAGCGCATTCTCTGAGGGAGGTCTCGTAATCGGTGCCGGTCTTGAAGACCTCGGAAAAGGCCTGCGCAGCCAGACCGGTACGCTCTACGGAACGGTGGCAAAAGGTACACGCTATCTCGAACTGACGGAAGGCTACATCACAAAGATGTTCCTTGACAAGGACGACCAGGTTTGCGGCTACGAGTATGTACACCTCGGCAAGATGATGGAAGCCATCAAAGACGGCATGGATGCCAACGAGGCTGTGAAGAAATTTACAGGTTCTTACGGACGCACCACCGCCGAGCAGGGAATCGTTAAGACTATTGACCCACGTAAAGAATAAGGAGGACACAGAATATGATAAGAAAAGTATCATTCGAGAGCTACGAGCGTCGCATCGACCAGGTGCTGGCCGCTCTGAAAGAGAACGGAATCGAGAGCATCGAGGAAGCAAACGAGATTTGCGAGAAAGCCGGCGTGGATCCTTATCAGATGTGTGAGGACACACAGCGCATCTGTTTCGAGAACGCAAAATGGGCATACGTATGTGGCGCGGCCATCGCAATAAAGAAAGGTGCCAAGAATGCGGCTGAGGCAGCTGAGGCCATCGGCATCGGCCTGCAGAGTTTCTGCATTCCCGGTTCTGTTGCCGACGACCGCAAGGTAGGTATCGGTCACGGTAACCTCGCAGCCCGCCTGCTCCGCGACGAGACCGAGTGCTTCGCTTTCCTCGCAGGTCACGAGAGTTTCGCTGCTGCCGAAGGCGCCATCAAAATCGCCGAGAAAGCAAACAAGGTACGCCAGAAGCCGCTTCGCGTCATCCTAAACGGTCTTGGCAAGGACGCAGCCATGATCATCAGCCGTATCAACGGTTTCACATACGTACAGACCAAGTTTGACTACTTCACAGGCGAAGTCAATGTGGTAAAGGAAACTCCTTACTCTGACGGTCCCCGCGCAAAGGTTAAATGCTATGGAGCAGACGATGTGCGCGAAGGTGTGGCTATCCTTTGGAAAGAGAACGTGGATGTATCTATCACAGGTAACTCCACAAACCCGACACGCTTCCAGCACCCCGTTGCCGGTACATACAAGAAAGAGCGTGTGCTCGCCGGCAAACCCTACTTCTCGGTAGCTTCCGGTGGAGGTACCGGCCGTACACTGCACCCGGACAACATGGCGGCAGGTCCCGCATCTTACGGTATGACAGACACACTGGGCCGCATGCACAGCGACGCACAGTTCGCAGGTTCATCATCAGTACCCGCACACGTAGAGATGATGGGCTTCCTCGGCATCGGCAACAACCCGATGGTAGGTGCTACGGTATCTATTGCCGTTGAGGTTTCACTTGCGTTGAACGGTAAATAAACCGCAACAAAAGATTTATATCCAATAAAAATCTCCCGTCATTGATATTGATGACAGGAGATTTTTTTATTTCCCATGACAGCATACGATTGGTAAATGACCGCCAAATAGATATCAAACAACCCGGCATTTACATCGTTTTTATCGTAAAAACAAAGTTTTTTACCGGACAAAGACAACTTGATTGATATTTTTCATAACTTTGCGCTTATTGATTAAATACACGAAATCATTTTATAACCAACCGATAAGAATTCATTTTAATATCGGATTAGATTAACCATAATATACAAGAATGGCAAAGATACTTTTTCTGCTTCTCTGTTTTGTTCTCCCTCTAACAATCAGGGCACAGAACGCAGACGAACGCATCGGCAGATTTATGAGCGAGAATCGCTGGTTTGACCTCGCACGGGAATTGAAAGTAACACCTATGGATTCCGTTACGCCTTTGCTGCACCAAATGGCTGTCGCCATGACGCATCATTATTTCAACCGCCCGGATTCTGCATGTATTGTGTTAGGAGACTTGCTGAACAACAATCAGCAAGAGTTAGGATCCAACACCCTGGGCATGGCGACGCTAATGGGTATAAATCTGGCTCGAACAGAACATTACGCCGAGGCCGCCGGACTGATACAGAGTCTCTACGACCAACTGACCGCACAAAACGTGGACAGCACTCAGACAGAAAACTATCGTGTATTGGCACAACAATATAAGACTTACGCTTCTTACGGAGAAATTTGTAAACCGCTGCACTCAACGGGTGAATACCGCATTCCCATGATTATAAACAACGAAACGGAACAGCACTCGCTCAATATCGACAGTAGAATTAACGGAAATGAAACCCGGCTACTGTTCGATACGGGTGCAGGGGTAAATATTATCTCCTCACAACAAGCAAAAGAATACGGTTTTCACCTTTTGGATGCCGGCATGCCTATGATGGGTATCGGGATGCAACAAGGACGATATGCCTTGTGTGACACCTTACGCATTGGCGGAATGGCATGGGCTAACGTACCCTTCTTTGTGGTAGATATCCAAACAGGCAACACAAATGCTGACAGTATATGCAAAGACATACCACCGGTAATCGGACTTCCAATCATGCTACGTATGAAAGAAGTGCAGTTGGACTTCGCTAACCGAGAGTTTATAATACCCGCCACACCTACACCAAATCCGCTGCATGAAAGCAATCTGCTACGGACAGACGGTGAAAATCTGCGTTTGGCCGCCACCGATAAAGCTGGGAATCCGCTTTGCTTTCATTTCGACACAGGCTGTTATTACACTACTTTGTTGCCCAAATGGTATAACAGCCACAAAGTCGAGGTCGAAAACACGGGCATGCCCGACTCCTTACGTATGGCCGGCGTGGGTGGCGTGTCTATCACCCGTAGTTACGTTTTACCCCAAATGGAGTTCCGCATAGGAAACGGTTTCATTGTCCTTGACTCTGTAAATGTGAATACCGGTATAGATTTGAACACAGGACAACTGAAAAACACTGCCTATCTGAACCGTGAAGAAGACGGAACAATAGGTTTGGACTTACCTGAAAAGTTTTCACGTGTTATCATAAATCTTAAAGATATGTATTTAGAAGCGATACCATATCAATAACATCCGAATTCCTAAAATGAAATATCCGAATATCATCACTGTAATTATACTTATGCTCTGCGGAACTGCCGGGGCAAAAAACATTATATACAGCCCGACCGTAAAATCATTACAGACAGTTGTCAACAAGGACTGGCTATCTCCTCCGGTAATGCGACTGAACAGCGGAGACGTGCTGAACATCGGCTTTGACGAACTTTCGCACGAGTACAAACGGTTCACATACCACATAGACCATTGCGAAGCGGATTGGAGCCTGTCGGAAGAGATTTTTGAAAGCGACTATCTGAGCGGATTTAACGACAACCCGATAGAAGACTACCAGAACTCGATAAACACAACCGTGCTGTACACACACTACACCCTGACAATACCGAACGAACGATGCCGACTGAAAATGAGCGGCAACTACAGACTGACGGTGAATGACGAAGAGGGAGAAAGGATACTTACGGCAGAGTTCATGGTACTTGAACCGCTGGTAAACGTAGGGTTGGAAGTGTCTGCCAATACTGATATCGACATAAACAGAAGCCACCAGCAGGTGTCGATGTCGCTAAACTACGGCAGCATAAACATAACAAACCACAACGAACAGATATATACCGTGGTGACACAAAACGACAGAAGAGACAACGCCAAGACAAACATCAAACCGAACTTCATAAGCAACAAAGGGCTGAAATGGAGCCATAACCGAAGCTATATATTCGAAGCCGGCAATGAATACCGTAAGTTTGAAATACTCGCACTATCACACCCCACAATGGGTATAGACAGAATGTCGTGGGACGGACACTACTATAACGCATATCCGTTTGTCGCAGAGCCGCGGTTAAACTATATTTATGACGTTGACGCCAACGGAGCGTTCTATATCCGCAACAGCGACAATATAGAAAACGACTATACAAGCGACTATGTGTTTGTGCATTACAAATTGAAATCACCGCTTATACCACAAGGCAAACTGCTGATCGACGGCCAGTGGACGACAGATGAGCAAACAGATAACTACACTATGACATACGACGGAACGGATAATACCTACAACGCCATCATCATGCAGAAACAAGGATATTACTCATACCGTTACACTCTGCTGAACGACAACGGCACAACAAGCATACCTCCAACAGAAGGCAGCTTCTATCAAACGGAAAACAGATATCAGGCGTATATTTATTATAAAGATACAGGCGGTCGGACATGGCGGTTGGTGGGATACAGACAAGTAGAGTTCAAACCATGAAAACCGGATCATCTTCCTTTTCAGGCAGCCTAAAATTTAGACTTAACAAAGAAATCATCCTGTCTTTACATTGGGGTATAAAGTATAGATTATGCGCAATCCATCACCCCCAATATCCCATCTGCCACTATTGCATATCTAACAGATAAATGAATAAACAAAAAAAGAGAACCCATCGGATTCTCTTTTTTGTCGGGGCGACAGGATTCGAACCTGCGGCCGCCTGGTCCCAAACCAGGAGCGCTACCGGGCTGCGCTACACCCCGCTGCAAATGACTCGATAAACACATCTTCTCTTTGCGGCTGCAAAGTTAACAATTTTCACCGAGCCATGCAAGTTTTTGAATAATTATTTTATTATTCCTTGTTCCACAAATATCTTTTTGAGCATCTGTATACCACGCTCAACCTGTTCCTCGGTATGTGTTGCCATCAATGCAAACCGCACAAGAGTGTCTTGCGGAGCGCATGCCGGAGGTATTACCGGATTAATGAACACTCCTGCGTCATACGCAAGTTTGGTAATCAGGAATGTCTTTTCCACATCATGTACATACAACGGTATGATAGGACTCTCTGTCTCACCGATCTCAAAGCCCTCTTCACGGAAACGACGCAGTGCATATCGTGTTACTTTCCATAAATCCTCTATACGCTCAGGCTCACTCTTAAGGATATGCAGTGCTTCCATTGCGGCCGCCGTGGCTGCCGGGGCATTTGAGGCACTGAATATATATGTGCGGCAAGTATGACGCAAATAGTTAATAGTATCACTGTCACCGGCTATAAATCCTCCGATACTTGCAAGTGACTTGGAGAATGTTCCCATTATGAGATCAACCTCATCCGTAAGTCCGAAATGGTCGCAAACGCCACGACCGTTACGTCCGAAGACACCAAGACCGTGAGCCTCATCCACCATAATGGAACAATTGTACTTATGTTTAAGTTCCACGATTTCCGGCAGTTTACACAAATCACCCTCCATTGAGAACACCCCGTCTACGACAATGAGCTTTACAGCCTCATGAGGCAATGATTTAAGAAGATTCTCCAAGTCTTCCATATCATTGTGCTTGTAATGCAACTGCTTGGCAAAAGACAATCTGCGGCCGTCAATTATACTCGCATGGTCACGATCATCGCAAATAATGTAGTCGCCACGACCTACAACCATGGCAATCACTCCTGCATTAACAGAAAATCCTGTGGAAAAACAAAGGGCATCATCTTTACCCTCAAACTCGGCCAACTCTTTCTCCAACTGTACATGAAGATCAAGCGTTCCGTTCAAAAAACGGCTGCCGGCACAACCGGAACCGTATTTATCAAGAGCGTCTTTAGCCGCTTTTATCACACGCTCGTCACCGGTAAGACCCGTATAGGCATTCGAACCGAACATCAACACATTGTGTCCTCCCATTTCAACTTCGGTGCCTTGCTTGCTTGTGATAGCACGGAAATAAGGATATACGTCAGCCTCCATAAATTTCTGAGGCTCGCGGTAACTCTTGTATCTTTCTTGTAATTGTCCCATTTTAAAACTAACAGGTAATCGTTTGTATTTTTACAGGCTGCAAAGATACACATTTTTTATCAATCTGTGTAATTTTTTCGTAATAAATGTAACTTTTCTCCTTTTTTGGTTATACGTTGATTATAGTTATAAACGTTTTTTGTATTTTTGCATCCGTATGACTGATAAGAAAAGCATTGTATTCATATTAAATCCGGTATCTGGCTCCCATGGCAAAGAAGATATACCCGGGATTATCGATGAGACGCTCGACAAAGATATATTCGACTGTCAAATACGTCTCACCGAATATGCCGGACATGCCGCTGAGATTGCCCGTGAATGTGTAGCGGAAAACATTGACGTGGTCGTGGCCGTTGGGGGCGACGGCACTGTCAATGAAGTGGCACGCTCACTGGCTCACTCCGACACAGCTCTCGGCATCATACCGTGCGGTTCCGGCAACGGATTGGCCCGCCATCTGTGCATACCAATGGATATACGCAAGGCCATCGGAATCATAAACAGATGCAAAATAGAGCCGCTCGACTACGGAATAATCAATGACATGCCGTTTTTCTGTACATGCGGAATGGGATTTGATGCTTTCATAAGCCTTAAATTTGCCGAGGCCGGCAAACGAGGGCCTATCACTTATGTTGAGAATGTACTGAAAGAAGGACTCAAATACAAGCCTGAGACATACGAAGTGGAAGACGAGACAGGAGCGAAGAAGTATAAAGCGTTCCTCATCGCATGCGCAAACGCATCACAATACGGCAACAATGCGTATATAGCTCCGAAAGCGACAATGACAGACGGATTGATGGACGTTATAATAATGGAACCATTCGATGTGTTCGACGCACCGCAAATAAGCCTTGACCTGCTCAACAAAACGCTCAACAAAAACTCCAAGATAAAGACTTTCAGGGCGAAAAGGATACATATTCACCGAAGCAAACCCGGAGCCATACATTACGACGGAGACCCTATAATGACAGGAAGCGACATTGACGTACACATAGAAGAAAAAGGAATAAAAATCGTTATAAATCCTGACATAACGGAAGATACATGCCAACCGAATTTCTTCTTGAATGCTTTTTCGGGACTTTACAGTAATATTAATAATGTGAGGGAAGACATCGAGAAACAAGGCCGACGAATACAAGCCATAAACAAGAACCTGTTCCGCAAACTCACTCAAATGTGACATAACCCACCACCATGCAAATCACCATAGCACTGACAATTACCGCAATCGCGGTGATATACTCGGCAATACGCATTTACAAGGCTTTCAAAAAAGCAGGAAATCCTTGCTATGGGTGTACCGGTTGTGAAATAAAAGAGCAAATGATGAAAGTAAAACGCGAAAAAAGTTCTTTAAAAACCAAGAAACCCGCCTGTTTCAATAAAAAAGGCAAGAAAAATTTGGCGGAATAAAATTAAAACATTACCTTTGCAACCGCAAATAAGAAATGGTACCTTGGCCGATCGGTTAGGTAACGGTCTGCAAAACCGTGTAGAGCAGTTCGACTCTGCTAGGTACCTCACACTAAAAACGGCTGACAGATTAACTGTCAGCCGTTTTTAGTAAACACCCAATCGTCGAAAGTTTCATTCCTTAAAAAGGTCGTTGATCTCCGATATTTCATCTTCGTCAAACCATTTCGACAATCTGTCCTTGGCCTTCTCTTTTATTTCAGGCTCAACGTCCATCCACACTTTTTTCAATACATATATCAGAACGGTAAGGTCGTCAGTAAGACCCACGATAGGAATAGCATCGGGAATAACGTCAAGCGGACTGATCATATAGCCCAGCGCTCCTATTATCATGGCCTTATCCTTTTTAGACACCTTGTCACTCTGTAATGTATAATACAGTATCAATGCCGCATAGACCAGTTTCGCACCGGCCCGTTTGGCTATACTTGACACCTTATCCACAAAATCATTTGCCGAGAATTTACCGGCATAACTCATAAAATCAGGTAGTTCCATAGTCTTTATTATTTTATTGTTTTACTGTTTATTCTTATTATTCTGATTCCTGTATGACTCGGATGCTTGCCAAGATACTCACGAAGAGTCATCGGCTCTTTCACCACTTTACGATGAATCATCGACGCATTGAGCAGATGCAGCCCGTCGTGATGCCACACCGCATAACCGAGATGGGCTATATCAAGCCCTTTCTTGTTGCAGGTAATGGCTATGATGTCTCCGTCTTTGACTGCTTTTCGCATCAATTCGTCGTTCCTTACCGCTGCCTTGGGAATATACCTGTATGTCTTCCCGTTCAAAGCCTGCTCCTGCCTCCTTATTACCGGCACCAGTTTGGCGTCTGCCGCCAATGCCTTATACGCTTTTGGATGACCGCTCATGTAGTATACGCTCAGCCGCTGAAGCGCCGTGAAAGGCGGATTCGGTTCCTGTATCTCCCTCACAATACCCATCCTGGTTTTATCCTCTATCCAATCGCTGAAATAATGCAGTCTCGATGTGTAACCATTCATCACCCCTCCCCTGTACCTTAGCGTCATCAACGCTTTCTTAAAGTCTGAGAACGTGAGTTTACCGACATTAGCGCACATCGTGAGCGCAGCCACATTCTCCACAAGTGTAGTGCAGTCAAGCTGCCTTGTGTTTATCACCAGACGCTCGTCATCAAAGACTTCAAGCGTGTGGGCAACATAAGGTCGGCCGAGAAACTTTCCGGCGAAAAACAATTCCTTGCATTCCGAACCGTCAAGTGTACGCGCACTGTCAAGCAGCCTCGTTATGAAGACGCTGTCCTCAGGCAGATAATGGCATCTTTGCGCCGATGCCACAACGCTCATCATTATTGCCAATATTGTCGATAAAAGTCTCATCCCTTAATTATTCCTTCTTTCTGTAATGTAATTTTTTACCGAAATTATATCCTACGTATATATTAAAATTACCGAATACCTCATTCGACGAAAACCTGGATTTATGGTAGTTATTCGTCCTTACTATAAGGCTTGACCCGGCATAAAACCGTGTGTTGTTGTACACGACTCCGAAACGTCCTATTCCGTCAATGTTTATATTGTCGAAATCAAATCCTCTGCCGACTCCGTCTTTAGTGTCGCCATCGGAATGCTTGTATGCCGCCGCCACGGCTCCACTGGCACAGAAAAGCCAGTTTTTTGCGAAAACCCAGTTATAGGCATATCCGCAAGAGACATTCACATTGTAGTATCTGACACTGTTGAACATCAGCCCGCTGTCTATTTTCACCGGACTCGGCTCACAATGACTGTCCACCACCTCCTGCAACTTATCATTATCGAGTTTCATGTCATTGCGCGTATATCCAACTCCGGCCATCCATGACCCGCAACTCAACTTCTGGCACGTACTCTGCGAGAATGCCGCCGGATACGAGAAACGCCTATGATTGAAGATGTAATACAGGCTTGCTCCAGTAATTCCGACACTGATTCCATCGAAAGGCACACCGTTGAGCCGGCTCTCATCTATATCCTCACCGAGATTTACGCTCCTTATCTTATAGTCACTGCCCGTGCGCCGGTAAAACAAATCTATGCCTATTTTCGAACTGTATATGCTGAAATCCAGTTCACGCTTCTGTTTGTCGCCACCGAATGATATGTTTTTCAAGTCAAACGTATAACCGAGAAAGAACCATCTCCAGCCGAAATACGGCCCCAACCTCATGGTCATATCCGGCGAGAATGTCATTTCATGTCCGTTGTTGCTCCTTATCTGATAGAGGTCATAGTTGTAAGTGGATTGCAGCATTATGGTATAGTTATAATGCTGGGGCTCTATATAGTTCGTGTCGATAGAACTCAGTCCCCTTATCGTCTTGCGTAGCTTACTCATCTCACGTCTTCTGCCGGCAAAAGCATCATCAGCATTGACAAGCAACATGGAACAGCAGACAACGAGACACAATACGAACCTCATCACACCGCCCTATATCTTACCCAGAATTCTGTCCATCGCCCAATTCACCGGAGTGGCGGACACTGCAGTACATGTACATACACCCATCCCTTGAAGATGCTCCACCACATTCTTTATCAGCGGAAACTGAACATAAGGCGGATTGGGGACGGTTATGCTCTGCAATCCTGTCGAGGTGTACAGCGATATCGGATCATAATTGAACACGGAAAAACTCACCTGTCCCACATCTCCTATAACCTCGATCCTGTCCTCCCGCGCCGACTCATGCGCCACAAAACACCATGAACCGCTACCCGGAAGTCCGTTCTCAAAACGGAAACACGCGCTCACAGAGTCTTCCGCCTCATACAGTCCTCCACGGTTGGCGCATATACCCGATGCCTCTGTTATCACTCCGAATATGTGCTGCAACATATCAAGCTGATGCGATGCCAGGTCATAGAAATATCCGCCTCCCGCAATGTCGGGCTGCAAGCGCCACGGAAGACAGTCACCACCCGTATAGTCCAAATCGCGCGGCGGAACGGCAAAACGTACCTGTACGTTTATCACCTTGCCAATCGTCCCGCTGTCGATAATCTCTTTCACTTTCTTAAAATACGGCAGATAGCGCCTGTAATATGCCACAAAACATGGCACTCCCGTCTGCTCGCTCACCCTGTTCACCCGCGCGCAGTCATCATAACATGCCGCAAGAGGTTTTTCCACATATACCGGCTTGCCCGCTCTCATCGCCATTATCGCAAATGTGGCATGGCTCGACGGAGGCGTAGCTATGTATATCGCATTAACCTCCGGGTCTTCTATGAGCGCCAACGGATCCGTATACCATTTCTTTATGCCATGCCTTTCGGCATAGCCGCGCGCCTTCTCCTTGCTACGGCTCATCACGGCTTCCACCCCCGAGCCTTCTATCTCGGAAAACGCAGGTCCGCTCTTCTTTTCAGTGACCTCGCCACAGCCTATAAATCCCCACTTTATTATTTTCATAATAAGTATTAATTATGTGGCAAAGATACGAAAAAATAAGTACCTTTGCAATATAGGAAAAGAATAAATAGGAAAAAATAATGGAAAATAACACAGCCGAAAACGGCCTGATGAGACGTCGCGGAGCTGGCTCCTGCATAAGAACGGGATACGGATTGTATGCCGACAATTTCAAATCGATACTGAAATCTTCGTGGATTCCGGCACTTGTATACTCACTGATTTGCGCCGCCATCGGCGCATTGTGCGTCATATATATCCCGGAGATGGCTGTCACCACGCTGCGGGGAGGAGTTTCCGGCACGGAAACCACACTTCTGCCGCAAACCATGCTGGCCGTTCTCATCATTGCCGGAGGCCTTGTAGAGATAGTTTTCTATTCATGCGGGATGTCGCTCCTGCGCTCACACAAAGCCAACGGAAGCATAGACAAAATACGAAAGCGGTTCTATTTCGACTTGCGTACGGCTGTACGCACTCTGAAAATAACACTCGCCATCATTATCGTATGCGCTGTGTCCACTGCCGTTCTATGGGTGGCATACATATACCTGCTAAACAGTATAGGACTGAAAACCATTGAGTTATGGAAATCGCTTGTCATAATGTCGTTTTTTGCCGTCATAGTAAATATATTCATGTTGCCGTTCATATTTCCGTTCATGAAATATATACTCAATGACAATGTAAAACTCGCAGACACACTGACATCCGGATATGTCACCGGGTTGCGACGACTGCACTTCATTCTTGCCGTGGCATTTATCACGATGTGCGTCACCGTAGCCGCCGGCACTATAATACAATTGCCCACAATTATACTGGCAACCGCAAACGCGCAATCAATCTACGGAACAGTATACGGAGACCCGTTAGGTATGCCCGACTATATGCCGGTACTCACGGCAGCCACTTTTTTCATCGCCGGTTTCATGCAGACATATATCCGCATGTCTGTGCTGTTCCCTCTATACTATGCTTACGGCTCCACGGAAACATTCTTCAAGGAAAAAGCCGAGAGTAAAAAACAGCGAAACACCATCGAAGAATGAAGAAAGTATTATTCATAGACCGCGACGGAACTCTAATAGAAGAACCGGCAGACGAGCAGATAGACTCGTTCGAAAAACTGAAGTTTACAAAAGGCATGTTCCGCAATCTCGGATTCATCGCTTCAAAGCTCGATTTCGAACTTGTAATGGTCAGCAATCAGGACGGCCTGGGCACAGACTCTTTTCCGGAAGATACTTTTTGGCCTGTACACAACTTTATTCTTCAAACTCTTGAAGGAGAAGGAATCACGTTTGACGACATACTGATAGACCGCCACTTCCCCGAAGACAATGCCGGCACGCGCAAGCCAGCCACAGGTCTTGTGCGCAAATATATGGACAACCCCGAGTACGACATGGCCGGAAGTTACGTCATCGGTGACCGAGACACTGACCGCCGGTTTGCCGAGAACATCGGATGCAGGGCTTTTATTATCGGACGCGACGGTATGACTTGGGAACGTATAGCCGAGATTATATTCGCGGGAGAGCGCACGGCAGAGGTCAACCGCACCACGAAAGAAACCGACATATCCGTAAAATTGGACCTCGACGGCAGCGGAAAGTGCGACATACACACCGGATTGGGATTTTTCGACCACATGCTCGAACAGATAGCCCATCACGGAATGATGGATCTGACTATAAAAACAAAAGGCGATCTGCACGTTGACGAGCACCACACCATCGAAGATACGGCTATTGCGCTGGGCGAGTGCATCTTAAAGGCACTGGGCAACAAGCGCGGCACAGAACGCTACGGCTTCTGCCTGCCCATGGACGACTGCATGTGCTCCGTGGCATTGGATTTCGGCGGGCGTCCGTGGCTTGTATGGAATACAGAGTTCAAGCGGGAGCGCATTGGCGACATGCCAACGGAAATGTTCGTGCATTTCTTCAAGAGCCTTAGCGACAACGCTCGGATGAACCTCTACGTCGAAGCCCATGGCGACAACGAGCATCACAAAATAGAAGGTATTTTCAAGGCATTGGCAAGGAGCATGCGCATGGCCGTGCGCCGTGACATATACCACTACGAACTGCCAAGTTCAAAAGGTGTGCTGTAATGAAAAAGAGTATGCTTGCAATTTCTTCCGGCAGGCATACTCTTTTTCATTCAATCACATACTGTCGACCGGCAAAGGAACAACCCATTATCTGTAAATAAAACATCAACGTACAACCAATTCCCGTTTATTGCATATTTATACAGTATCAAAGTATTTTCACTTGAAAATACTTTGAGAAATGATACGTTTCTCACATGTTTATCAGCCTTATGGTTCTTACACCGCGTTCGGTATCCCCTTGAGTTCCATTAAGTATCCCGTTAGGTTCCGTTTAGCGTCCGAATGTGACCCAACGGGATACCGAATGCAAGGCAACCAACGGCCCGATGCAAGCCCGAAAACCTCAATAAAAAAGATGCGAGGTGCCGGAAGACAATTTTCCGGCACCTCGCCCCACACCGCACACAATGCTATCATCACGTGCATACACTACAATAAAAACGCATCAAGCACTCCTACAAATACATACGGGAATGCAAGGCCCGTAGACAACGGGCCACATATGATGTGTATGGAATGCCATCATGCTCTTATTATCAAATATCAATGGCCTATCGACTTGCATAAATATACATATCCGCTTTCCATATACTATAAGTTTTGCTGCCGTAAAGTAAATATTTTTCATCGCCTTATCGTTTGTTTATCATCCTAACGCAAACAAAGGTAATGATAAAATACACGAAAAACAAGTTTCACCGCGATACACATCCGTATACACGGACGCTCATATCCGGAATTTCTTTTTGGAGTGCACTGCCTTTCGCGGCATAATAAGGCCTCCGGCGCCTTGAACCGAAGTGCGCACGCCACGATAAGACATCCACCGCTGACGGATACGGCTGACATAACCGACCGTCTCCGAACCTCTCATATAACCGTATTTCACAATCGGATCACGATAATAACGAGGCTCACTCAGAAGAAGGACATATTCAGATACATCATTCCAACGATGAGGATTTTTCCCGTCGCGCACAGCGAGAGCCATCGCATCGCGTATATGGTGATAGCCTCCGTTGTAGCTCGCAAGCACAAAACTAATGCGTTCATTCCGGTCTTTGATATCAGTGAACTTCCTTTCAAGCTGTCCTATATATTTGGCCGCAGCGGCAATATTACTCTCCGGGTCAAACAAGCCTGACTCAGGAAGTCCGAGACGTTTAGCCGTGCCCGGCATTATCTGCATGAGTCCGCATGCCCCGGCCCACGAACGGGCTTGCGGGTCGAATGTAGACTCCTGATAACACTGTGCGGCCATAAGCCGCCAGTCCCAACGGATTTGTTGGCTGTATGTCATGAACAGATGGTCGTAACGGGAAATTATGCCTCCTTTGTGATTGAGCATAGGTGCATACACACGGCGGCGGACACTCCTCGAACTGAGCAGGCGTGACTCCTCATTTCTCACCGTAGAAAGAATTTTCGGTACATACCACTCCATAACGGCAGCGGCAAGAGCCGGCTTCCCCCTGCCGACCACCCAATTGACAGCCTGCCCAACCGGTTTTGTGCCACAATATATGAAACCGGCAGAATCTGCCACAGTGCCTTGAAGCGATTTCTCTGTAAGCGGATATGCTATCATATCGGCATCGCCATCGGCAAGACGGCGCAGCATTTCGGCCGTGTCACGGCAAACCTCGACACGGAGGCGCACTCCGATCTTATCGGCAAACTTCTGGCACAGCATGTATTGCAATCCAAGATTGCGACCTCTATAATTGTAATAAGTATCAGGACCGCTCAACGTGAGCATTATAAGCTCGCCATTAGCCATTATTCGGTCAAGGTCAAAATCGTCTCCAAATCCAGCCGTATCCACCGTTTCGCCCCACGGAGCGGCAACACGCTCTTCTTGTCCGGCCGAGCATGCAGCTAAAAGCAACACCACGGCAATGACGGAAAGAATATGTTTATATGCAGTTAATATTCCCTTTAAAATCAAAATAGTTACAATTTGTCTGCAAAAATACACATTTTCTTGCATAATCATGTCTTTTTACGTATTTTTGCAGATATTTTTAAGAGTCAAAAGAATCATAGATTATGTTACGTATCGCAGTTCAATCGAAAGGTCGCCTGTATGACGACACGATAAATCTGCTCGCCGAGGCAGACATTAAAATAAGTCAGAGCAAACGCACACTATTGGTGCAGTCGACAAGTTTCCCGCTCGAAGTGCTGTATCTGCGAGACGACGACATACCTCAAAGCGTGGCCGCAGGAGTGGCCGACATTGGTATTGTGGGCGAAAATGAACTGATGGAAAGCGGAGAAGATGTTGAGGTTATTTCCCGTCTGGGATTCAGTGGATGCCGATTGTCGCTCGCCGTGCCCAAAGACGCCGGTTACAATGGTCCCGAATGGTTTGAGGGAAAGAAAATCGCCACGTCATATCCTAATATACTGAGACGGTTTCTCGGCGAGAGAGGCATCAACGCCGATATACACATAATCACGGGAAGCGTGGAGATTGCCCCAGGAATAGGTTTGGCCGACGGTATTTTCGACATAGTAAGCAGCGGTTCCACATTGGTGAGCAATAACCTCAGCGAGGTGGAGGTTGTTACGCGGAGCGAGGCTGTGCTCATAGGTAACAAGCAAATGAGCGACGATAAGAAAGAAATCCTGAGTGAAATGCTTTTCAGATTTGAGGCGGTAAGAAACGCGGAAGACAAGAAATATGTAAGCATGAACGCTCCCAAAGACCGTGTGCAAGAAATCGTAAGCGTGTTGCCGGGCCTGAAAAGTCCGACTATAATTCCGCTCGCCGACAACGACTGGTGCTCGATACATACCGTACTTGACCAAAAACGGTTTTGGGAAATAATCGGAAAACTTAAGGATCTCGGGGCACAAGGAATACTCGTGACTCCCATTGAGAAAATGATATATTAGTTATAACGGAAATAAAGATATATTTACAGTGGCTGATAATAAAGAACAAGGAGTTAGGTAACAAATTGAGAGTGAGCCATAAAGGAGTATCAATTAATTGATGAAAAAGAAAAAAAAGGAAACGGTTTGAGAATGATTGCTTTGGAGAGCAATATTGGGACATTGCCGAATAATTATGTATAACAATGTAAGAAAAAGAGTCAGACGCAACCTATTCACCACTTCATCTTTATCCAATTATTTCCATTTGCCCCGGCAATCTTTTATTATTACCTCCGTGCGAGTTTCTCTTCTACCCTAATAAAACCCTCTCCCAACTCCAATTTCATTTTCGTCACGAACTATGCTTTAAATAACAGACATGAGAATAATAAGATATCCGGCCAAAGAGATGTGGGCAGATATTATCAAACGCCCCACAATAGACACATCGCAGCTGAATGCTACCGTTGCCGACATACTTGCAGATGTTAAGCAACGAGGCGACAATGCCGTTAAAGAGTATGTGGAAAAGTTCGACCATGCAAGCCTTGACACCCTTGCCGTGACACCGGAAGAAATGAAAGAGGCACACGATTCGGTATCGCAAGAGTTGAAAGACGCCATCACTTTGGCATACAACAACATAAAAAAATTTCACGAAGAGCAGCGCTTTGAAAGCCGGAAGACAGAAACCATAAGCGGCGTGACCTGCTGGCAGAAAAGCGTTGCCATAGAACGTGTCGGACTATACATACCGGGAGGCACCGCACCGCTGTTCAGCACAGTGTTAATGCTCGCCACCCCGGCAAAGATTGCCGGCTGTAAAGAGATAGTGCTCTGCACTCCGCCCGACAAGCAAGGAAAAGTAAATCCAGCCATACTAATGGCTGCCGAGACCGCCGGAGTAAGCAGGATATTCAAAATCGGAGGAGTGCAGGCCATTGGCGCCATGGCCTACGGAACGGAAACCGTGCCGAAAGTGTACAAGATTTTCGGGCCGGGAAACCAATATGTAATGGCAGCCAAACAGCAGGTAAGCATTCACAATGCGGCAATAGACATGCCGGCAGGCCCCTCGGAAGTGTGCGTGATAGCCGATGATACAGCCAACGCAGCTTTCATCGCCGCCGACCTGCTTTCACAAGCCGAGCATGGTATCGACTCCCAAGCGATACTTATCACTACATCGGAAAAGATCATGACAGAGGTTGAGACCGAGGTTGCAACTCAGCTCGCACAGCTACCACGCAAGAAGATTGCCGCGGAAGCCCTTAAAAACAGTATGCTTGTGCTCGTTAAAGACAGTGAAGAGGCTGTAAAACTGAGCAATGCCTACGCTCCCGAACATCTGATTATACAGACGGAAGATTATGAAGAACTGGCGGAACGGGTGATAAACGCCGGAAGTGTGTTCCTCGGCATATATGCTTGCGAAAGTGCCGGCGACTACGCAAGCGGAACCAATCACACTCTTCCTACACACGGCTATGCCACGGCATACAGTGGTGTGAACCTGGACAGCTATTGCCGGAAAATAACTTTCCAACATATCACGGAAGAAGGTGTACGCAACATCGGAACAGCAGTAGAGAGAATGGCCGAAGCCGAGTCTCTCTACGCTCACAAGAACGCCATGACAATACGTCTGAAAAGTATCCGATAGAGATTATTTAACAGTTATCGCCATCCCGACAAGATACAAACAACGGGAAAACAAACATAGAAAAAGGATAAAATGAAAAACCTGGAAGAACTCATAAGGCCAAATATCAAAAGCCTTGCACCATATAGCAGCGCAAGAAACGAATACAACGGACATGAAGCACGGGTATTCCTTGATGCCAACGAAAGCCCTTATAACAATCCGTATAACAGATATCCCGACCCACTTCAGACGGAAGTGAAGAAAGAACTGGCACGGATAAAAGGTGTTCCGGCAGACTGCATATTCCTTGGAAACGGGAGCGACGAAGCTATAGACCTTGCCTACCGATGCTTCACACGCCCCGGAACGGACAATGTCGTGGCTATCGAGCCTACATACGGAATGTATAAAGTCTGTGCGGATATCAATGACGTGGAATATCGTCCGGTCATGCTGGATGATGATTTCAAGCTGAATGCCGACAAGCTGCTCTCCGCATGTGACTCAAGAACCAAGTTGATTTGGATTTGCAGCCCCAATAACCCGACGGGAAACAGTCTTGAACATGATGAAATAAACAAGGTCTTGAACGCTTTTCAGGGCATAGTGATAATTGATGAGGCATACAGCGACTTCTCACGCAACAAGACTTTCCGCAACAAACTGTCCGCGCACCCAAACCTGATCGTACTGAACACCATGAGCAAGGCATGGGGATGTGCCGCAATAAGACTTGGCATGGCTTTCGCTTCAAAAGATATAATAGAAGTGTTCAACAAGGTTAAATACCCATACAATATCAATCTGTTGACACAAGAAAAAGCTCTCGAATTCCTGAAAGACCCTTATGAGACTGACCGTCAGGTACGTATCATCCTCACGGAACGAACCCGAATGATTGACGCTTTCAGGCTCTTGCCTATCTGCGAGAAAGTTTTTCCTACCGACGCAAATTTCTTTCTCGCACGGATGAGTGACGCTCAAGCCATATATGGCTATCTCGTCGACAAAGGAATAATAGTACGTAACCGCACACGCATCACCCTCTGCCAAAACTGCCTGCGCATAACCATCGGCACAAAAACGGAAAACAACGAACTGCTATCGGCTTTAAGACAATATAAATGATTATCAATTAAATAAGAGCGGCTGTGACTTCCAATGATAAAAGGCTGCATTTATCATCATGGCCGATACATTTTAATACCAGAACCGCCACACATTCAAGTCTTGTGGCAGACATATTAAATATCATAACCGCCATACATAAGTCTTATAACATACATACCAGACTTTTAATGACATATATGTAACAGGCAATAACAGGTATGCTATTCATTGCGACAGATGTACGTTAGAATCAAATAACAGCTAAATTTTATATCAAACGATAGCATTTGTTCAATAAAAAAATATGGCGGATGATTTCTCATCCGCCATATTTTTCACATTAATAGAACTCTATTATAACATAGATTATAATCTATTATCATTTCATTGAGACATTAATTCCATCATTATTCCTCAACCGCAGCCTGCGCCGCAGCAAGTCTTGCGATCGGAACGCGGAACGGAGAGCATGATGCGTAGTCCATTCCGACCTTTGCACAGAACTTCACCGATGAAGGCTCACCACCGTGCTCACCGCAAATTCCGGTACGCATTCCGGGACGAACGGCACGTCCTTTCTCCACTGCCATCTTTATAAGCTGGCCCACTCCGTTCTGATCCAATACCTGGAACGGGTCTACCGTCAATATTTTCTTATCGAGATATACCGGCAAGAAGCTGGCAATATCATCGCGAGAATAACCGAAAGTCATCTGTGTAAGGTCGTTAGTACCGAATGAGAAGTACTCTGCCTCAGAGGCTATACGGTCTGCCGTAAGTGCGGCACGAGGTATTTCAATCATTGTACCAACCTCAAAATCAACTTCTATGCCTTCTTCCTCGAATACTTCCTTGGCTGTCTTCATGATTATATCCTTCTGCTGCTTGAACTCGTAGAGTATACCAATCAGCGGAACCATGATTTCCGGCTGTGGATCTTTACCCTCTTTCTTCAACTCACATGCGGCACCGAGGATTGCACGGGTCTGCATTGCTGTGATTTCGGGGAATGTAATACCAAGACGACAACCACGATGTCCAAGCATAGGATTGTTCTCTGCAAGGCTCGACACACGCTTCTGAATCTCTTCCACGCTTACCCCCATCTCATCGGCCATAGTCTGTTGGCCTTTCAAATCGTGGGGAACAAACTCATGAAGTGGCGGATCGAGCAAACGGATATTAACAGGGCAACCGTCCATTGCATCCAAAATGCCCTTGAAATCAGCTTTCTGATAAGGCAATAGCTTTGCCAATGCCTTCTCACGACCCTCTACACTGTCTGCAAGGATCATCTCGCGCATAGCGACAATCTTCTGATCCTCAAAGAACATGTGCTCAGTACGTGTAAGACCGATACCCTTGGCACCGAATGAACGGGCCACCTGTGCGTCGTGCGGAGTATCCGCATTTGTGCGAACCTGCAACTTGGTATACTTGTCGCACAAGTCCATCAAAGCCTTGAAATCTCCGGAAAGCTCTGCCGCTTTCGTAGGAATCTCGCCTGCATATACCTGTCCTGTCGAGCCGTTGAGCGAAAAATAATCACCTTCTTTATATACAACGCCTTCCACCTCGACGGTCTTGTTCTTATAGTTGACATTGATTGCACCTGCACCTGACACACAACACTTACCCATTCCGCGGGCAACCACAGCCGCATGAGAGGTCATACCGCCACGGGCAGTAAGGATACCTTCCGCTGCCGACATTCCCGCCAAATCCTCAGGAGAAGTCTCTATACGAACCATGATGACACGATGGCCGTCTTCACGCCACTTCTGCGCATCATCGGCATGGAATACTATCTGTCCGCAGGCGGCTCCCGGAGATGCAGGAAGACCCTGCGTGATAACCTTTGCCTTCTTCAATGCGTCCTTATCGAATACCGGGTGAAGCAACTCGTCAAGCTTCTGCGGCTCGCAACGCATAAGCGCTGTCTTCTCGTCAATCTCGCCTTCACGGAGCAAGTCCATGGCTATCTTAACCATAGCCGTACCCGTACGTTTTCCGTTACGTGTCTGCAAGAACCACAGTTTGCCCTCCTGAACGGTGAACTCCATGTCCTGCATGTCGTGATAATGCTTCTCGAGCTTGTTCTGCAAAGCGTCGAGTGTAGCGTATATCTCAGGCATAGCCTCTTCCATAGAAGGATACTTGCTTGCGCGCTCTTCCTCGCTTATGCCCTGAAGGGCGGCCCAACGCAACGAACCTTCCTTGGTAATCTGTTGCGGAGTACGTATACCGGCAACAACGTCCTCACCCTGTGCGTTAACGAGATATTCACCGTTGAAGAGATTTTCGCCAGTGGCCGCATCGCGGCTGAAACATACGCCGGTAGCAGACGTTGCGCCCATGTTTCCGAATACCATTGCCTGTACATTGACAGCCGTACCCCACTCTGCGGGTATACCTTCCATCTTGCGGTAAAGAATGGCCCGATCGTTCATCCATGAGTCGAATACCGCACAGATTGCACCCCACAACTGCTCCATAGGATCGGTAGGGAAGTCCTTGCCTGTCTGCTCCTTGATAGCAGCCTTGAACTTCTTCACGAGTTCTTTCAACTCGTCGATGGTCATCTCGTTGTCGAGCTTCACGCCACGAACGGCCTTTACATCCTCTATAATCGCCTCAAACGGATCAATGTCTTCCTTATTGACGGGTTTCATGCCGAGCACCACATCGCCATACATCTGCACGAAACGGCGGTAGCTGTCGTAAGCGAAACGCTCATTGCCCGTCTTTCTCACCAATCCGGCTACCACCTCGTCATTAAGACCCAAGTTAAGGATAGTATCCATCATGCCTGGCATTGAAGCACGGGCACCCGAACGAACACTGACAAGAAGAGGATTATCCACATCACCGAACTTACTGTTCATCAAGCCTTCAATATGCTCAACAGCCTTAGCTACATCTTCTTTCAATAATGCTACAACTTCTTCTTTTCCTTTCTCGAAATACTCATTACATACATCTGTAGTGATTGTAAATCCCGGAGGGACCGGAACTCCGATAAGGTTCATCTCGGCAAGGTTGGCACCTTTGCCACCGAGAAGATTGCGCATGCCTGCCTTACCTTCGGCTTTTCCATTGCCAAAGGTGTAAACTCTTTTCTCACTCATAAGTTAGTTTTATTTACGATTAACACTTGTTTATGTTTCTTCTTTAATTTCTGCAAATATAATCGTTTTCCCACGCTTTTGCAAGAAAAACGCAAAAAAACTGCAAACCCTATATTACATTTTCCGTTTTAATCGCTTTTTACATCCGCCCCTTAGTCATTAACCATGCAATTAATTCCGTATGTGCGGTTAAATTATTAATTTTGCAGTCAAATTATTTGATATTTATGAGTAGAAAGAAAAAGCCGTTACCCATATTGGAGAACGTCACCATCACGGACGTGGCAGCCGAGGGCAAATCCATCGCCCGTGTGAACGACATGGTCGTCTTCGTGCCGTTCGCCGTTCCGGGAGATATAGTAGACCTTCAAGTAAGGAAAAAGAAACACAGTTATTGCGAAGCCGAGGTCATTCGCTTCATAGAGTACAGTAAAGTACGTGAAGTGCCCATGTGCGAGCATTTCGGCATCTGCGGCGGATGCAAATGGCAGAACCTTCCATACGAGGAGCAGTTGAAAGCAAAACAGAAACAAGTATACAATCAGCTCACGCGCATCGGCAAAGTGGAACTGCCGGAAATGCGGCCCATCCTCGGGTCGGTGAAGATAAAAGAGTATCGCAACAAGCTCGAATTCGGATGCTCAAACAAACGTTGGCTGACGAAAGAGGAAATCAATTCAGGGAGTGACGGCTACTTTCCGTCGGGCGGAGGACAAATGATGAAAAACGATAAATGCGGCATAAACGAAAACGACACTCACGCCGCATCCCTATCAACAATCCCAAACCAACAATCCCCGGAGAACATGACACCGTCATCGGAGAACGTTCCTACCGCCACAAGAAAACCCATCTCCCAGCGAAACGCCATCGGATTTCACATAACCGGTGCGTTCGACAAGATACTGCCGATAGAGAAATGTATGCTGATGGACAATCTGCATAATAATATAAGAAACGAGATACGCGACTACGCGCTTGCCAATGGACTTACATTCTTCGACCTCAGAGAACAGCACGGACTTCTCAGAGACATAATCATACGCAACTCAAACACAGGAGAATGGATGGTGATCGTACAGTTCCATTACGACGAAGAGGGCGATGAGCAGCGTGCGGAAGCCCTACTCGGGCACCTGGCGGCAAAGTTTCCGCAAATCACCTCGCTGATGTATGTTAACAACCAGAAATGCAATGACACCATCGGAGATCAGGATGTTGTCACGTTCAAAGGCAAAGACTATATATACGAGACGATGGAAGACCTTAAATTCAAGGTCGGCCCCAAGAGTTTCTATCAGACAAATACCGAACAGGCATACCATCTCTACTCCGTGGCAAGAGAATTTGCCGGCCTTACCGGAGACGAACTCGTATATGATCTGTACACCGGCACAGGCACGATCGCCAACTTTGTGGCCGGCAAAGCGCGAAAGGTCATCGGCATAGAGTATGTTCCGGAAGCCATCGAGGACGCCAAAGTGAACTCTGAAATCAACGGTATCGGCAATACGCTTTTCTACGCAGGCGACATGAAAGACATCCTCAACGATGAGTTCATCGCCACACACGGACGTCCGGATGTAATAATAACCGACCCGCCACGTGCGGGAATGCATGCCGATGTCGTGAAAACCATCCTCCGCGCCGCGCCCAAACGCATCATATACGTCAGCTGCAACCCTGCCACACAAGCACGCGACATCTCAGACCTCGACACGGACTACAAGGTGACCGCAGTGCAACCGGTAGACATGTTCCCGCATACACCGCATGTGGAAAACGTGGTGCTGCTCGAAAGAAAAGACAACAGCATACAATAATGAGAGCAAACAACATATTGTCGGCCATACTCCTTTTTGCATCCACAGCCTCACCGGCACAGGACGGGAATGGCGCCACCATATCCAGCCCTGAGTTAAGCGGATATGTGATCGGCCGTTATCAGGCCTCCCTGAAAGACGGGGACAATAGCAACTCTTTCGAAATACGGATGGCGCGCCTGTCTTTATCGGGACACATATTCGGAGATTTCGAATACCGGGTGCAAGGACAGGTAAACGGTAATACCGAGACACTCGGCAGCAGTCCTCGGCTGATAGACGCCTTTGCAGAATGGCAGAAATACGGATTTTTCAAAGTCAAGGCAGGCCAGTTCAAGCGCCCGTTTACATTCGAGAACCCCATGAATCCGATAGACCAGGGATTCATGGGTAACGCACAGGCCGTAAGCAAGCTTTCCGGCTCAAACGATCGCACAGGCGAGCATGCGAGCAACGGCCGCGACATAGGCATACAAATACAAGGCGACCTACTGCCCGACGCTTCCGGCCGCTGCCTGTTACACTATCAGGCAGGTGTGTTCAACGGACAGGGAATAAATACGAAAGACGCTGATAACCGAAAAGATCTCATCGTAGGGGCATGGGTGATGCCGATCGCCGGAATGCGCGTAGGTGTCTTCGGATGGGCCGGCTCACACGCACGCAAGGGCACATGGCTCGAAACAGAAGACGGAAACACCATTGAGCGTCACGGAACGGTCAGCCTGAGCCAATACCGCTATGCGCTCAGTGCCGAATACAGGCAAGCCGACTGGCAGATACGCTCGGAATATATACACAGCACCGGCTATGGATTCAAGACGGCATACCAGAATGACGAAGACAAAAACGACGCCACAGTAAACTATGCCCAAGGCAACAAGGCAGACGGCTTCTACGCTCTCTGCATCGCTCCTGTAATAAAAGGAAAACTCAAAGTCAAGGCTCGCTATGATCTTTACCGCCGCTCGGGCTCTTGGACAGACAGTCGGACACAATATGAGGCAGGATTGAACTTCCTTGTAAACAAGAACATCGAGATACAGGCCGAATATGCCTTTATAAACGACCGGAGCCTTGACAGGCATAACTACGGCATCGCAGACATAGAGTTGTGCGTGAAATTCTGACATACGGAAGCATTTCATAAACAACGCCACCGGGCCTCAGCATATATTCAAAATGACATTGGCTTCTTATCAAAATTCCTTACAAAAGACCGTTCAAAACTCGCTCGTTTCAAAATAAAAAGCCATCAGGCGGAAATAAGCGGGTTTTGAGCGTTTTTTTCAATTACCTATATATCAGACAGATATAAACTTCATATTTTATTCAGGCATCGGCATCTCCCTATCAAAACTATGCGTGGACGCATTCGGTATACTACTTGGTCTGCATTTAGACACCCGTTGCGTTGTAACGGGAGTCTAAACGGGACGCAATCAGCCGCTATTCTCAGCCCAACGAGTATCCCGTTGCAAAAAATCGGAGAGTTTTTCATGTTCAGGCAAACAGTCTATCGCATTGCGTATATAGATTGCTATCGTACTTATCTTCCTGTTTCGTGAGAAAATCAAGTGTTAAATTCGTGATATTTTTATTACATACCGCAATGAGATTATGGCAAGTCCGCCTTACGTTAACCCATGGCGGAAAAAACACAATGCGATTATTTATTTCTGCCAAGCAAACCGCGCAACGAGAAATACAACCATTCCTGGACACGAAACATTGGCCACGACGGCATCGGGCGATACCCGAACTTAAAAGCCACCCCCCTGCCTCTCATCATATCGGCCATCGTCTGCCACACCCTATGCAACTCTTCAAGCCCATATTGCCTTTCCTCAACCGTAAGTCCTGCTCCATGGCAGTGATAAAACATATATGTGTCTATCATATTCAGCCAACGGTGATCATTGTATTCAGCCACAGCGTCCTGTGCCACATCCATATCTTTCATTTGCCTGAGCATGCTCTCATTGGCCCGCAGATAGTCGAACCGACGGACGCTCACGGAATGAGTGGCCGACATCTCGTGCTGTCTGTAATAGTATATACCATCGCAACGTCGAACGGAGCCGGACGCGATATAATGTATCCGGGTTGTATTGTCGTCGCTGTAAAGCCGGCACGTCTCGTCATACGGATGACTCCTGTGGATATCGGCACGCACCATGTAAAGACCGTGGATACGCCACGTGAGGCTAAGCCGCAAAGCCTCGCCGCCGGTCAACACCTCGAAATCGGGCATCTGGTATCTCTCGGCTCTGTCCGCATATTCCATCACCACGTCAAACAGCACGCAACCGGTCGACGGATGACGGTCGAACACATTCACTGCACATTCCAGCGCATCGCTTGAAAAGTGATCGTCCGCATCGAGCATGCACACAAAATCGCCCGACGCAAAACCCAACCCCACATTACGGGCATGCGCCTGACCGCCGTTTTCAGCAAGCCGTATCACCCTTATCCTATTGTCACGGGAGGCATATCCGTTCAGTATGTCAAGTGAATTATCCGTCGAACAATCGTCAACGCATATTATCTCTATATCCCGTAGAGTCTGTCCCGTAAGCGAGTCAAGGCATTCAGGAAGATAACAGGCGGCGTTATATACGGCCACAAGGACTGACACACGGCTCATTTACGCAAGTATTTTTGTTTGAGTTTGTTCCACAGGGAGGTCTTCTTGTAAAGGATATACAGCGACACGGCGGCACTGACCATGAAGACAAAAATACCGAGAGACCAATAAAGCCACGCATCCTGGACAAAAGTGACAGCATAGGCCGCCATGCCGAGTAACAACTGCAAAAGGACATAGAGGCACACACGTGACGATATTACATATTGATAGCGAACACGGGCATATACAATGATCATGACAAGGTCGAGCAGATAGGCCACCGACAGGGCTATGCCCGTGCCGGTAAGCCCCCAATGCTCATAGCCCAACATTATCAGAAGTACCAATGCCACGTCGAACACGCCTTCAAGAATGAGATATGCCACCGAGTCACCTTTGGCAAGCGTGATATATGCCACCGGAAGAGACACAGACTTAATATACATCGAGAACACCGCAACCTGCGCCATTTCCACCACGGGAATAAACCGCCCGCTGTAAAGAAGCGGCAGAAGCACCGGCAAGGATATTATGAACATGGCAAGCATTGGCGACAGCAGAAGCACCGACACTTCAATCTGCCTGTTGACGGTAATGTTTACGGCTTCCACATCGTGATTTAAGGCCGACAGACGAGGGAAATAGTCGGTCTCCATCGCAGAAAACACCATACCTGCGTATGTGATCGTGAGCATGAAACCGGCATTATACAAGCCGACGACATCAAGATCGCCGCATACATTCAAATACGACCGGATGACTATCTCCGACCCGCTGCCTAATATCCCGGCCAGTACAAAAGCCACACCGAGACGCACCATCTGCATGCCTTCGCCCAAAATGCCACGCGAACCGCACAAACGCAACGGATAGAAACGGTATGAATAAGCCACGGTGAAAAGCATGTTCATGAAAGCCATGAGCACAATCACAGGCACGATACCGGCCTGCCCGAAAAAAAGGAATATGGGAACGGAAACGACAAGGGACGCAAAAACGGAGCAAATCTGTATCATCGCGAGCGGACGCAGGCGTCGGACGGCCTTCAGTATGGCTGTCTCTCCACCGGTGACGGCAAGCAGTCCCACCGCAGGAGCAAGGAGAATGAAGTGCAGAGTATGGTCGCCCCATGAGAAAGTGTAATCGCTAAGCAGCGGCCCCACAGCCATGCATACGAGCATTCCGAACAGAGCGGTGAGCAAAGACCATGCCCTGATGACACGTATGAAATGCTCCATGCGCTCGGCATTGCCGCTGTCGAACTCTTCGGAAAGGTGTTTCACCGCACTGAACGATATGCCGAGATTGGTCGCTTGGGATATGAAAGTTATCGTGGAATTGAACAACGCCATAAGCCCCATACCCGAAGGGCCGAGCATAACGGCCACGAGCTTGTTACGGACAAGCCCCATCAGAATATTCAGTCCCTGCACTCCACCGAATATTCCGGTATATTTCAACACATGACCATAGCTGTCTTTTGATTCTGTGTCGTTCATCAAATTAATTAACGGCCATTTGCCTGTTTTATTACATTATTCATAAAGACATTATAAAAAAAGCCATTTGCCACCCGATATATTTAAATTAATATTGTACTTTTGCATATTGGATATGGATGCAAAGCTCAGTATCATAATACCGGTATACAAAGTCAAAGACACTCTCGACAGATGTGTGGACAGCATAATGAAGCAAGACTTCACACCGATGGAGGTGATACTCGTGGACGACGGCTCACCTGATGAGTGCCCGCGGATATGCGACAAGTGGGCGGCAGTCGACAGCCGCATAAAGGTAATCCATAAATCCAACGGAGGACTGAGCGACGCACGCAATGCGGGCATCGACAACGCACAGGGAGAATATATCACATTTGTGGATTCAGACGACTATCTGGACGAGGGAACGCTGTCCATACTGATGAGAACAATGGAGTCATGTCCGGAAACGGACCTGCTCGAATATCCTGTATACAGGTTTTACGGCTCCCCAAGACAAAGTATATTCATGCCGGAACGCAGAACGTACCATAGCACGGACGAATACTGGCTTTACGGAGAAGCGTACTCACATTCATACGCATGGAACAAGATTTACCGGCGCACTGTATTCAACGGCGTAAGATTTCCCAAAGGAAAGGTGTTCGAGGATGTTTACACCCTGCCGGAAATATTACAGAACGTGAATGTGGCCGTAACGGTAGAATGCGGAATGTATTTCTACTGCCACAACCAGAACGGAATAACAAATAAAGCCGGTGGAAAAGAGCTGCAAATGTTGCTCGAAGCACACATGAACGTCATCGACAGGTTTGTCGGCAAGCCTCATTTCGACAAATACTACATGCATGTTGTGAACATACAACTGAGCCTGTGCGAAATCACCGGATGCGAGCCTGCGCTCAAACGGATTAGGATAAAAAGTTTCAAAGGCATGCCTGCAAATACGAGGGTAAAGGCGGCTGCAATCAACATATTAGGAATAAAGACACTATGCAGACTATTCAAAGCCATGAAGAAGACAGGCGTACTCCGCTAATCAGTTTCATAATACCGTTCTACAACCTTCCGGTGGAAATGCTCATAGAGTGTATCGAGAGTGTCATTGCCCTGCCGCTGGACGGTGACGAACGTGAGATCATCGTTGTCGACGACGGTTCCGACGTTTGTGCCATGAACGAATTAAGCGATTACGGCAATGACATTATATACATCAGGAAAGCCAACGGAGGACTGAGCGACGCACGCAACATGGGATTGCGCATGGCAGCCGGAGAATATATACAGTTTGTCGACGGGGACGACTGTCTGATACCATCCGCTTACCGGCAATGTATCGAAACGGTAAAGCGTAAAAATCCAGACATGGTCATGTTCGAATTTACACGCAACCGAAAGGATATCGCACACAGTGAGGAGGAGTATGTATGTAATAAGAAAGAAGAAAACCTGCATTTGTCTGCCGACGGTCCGGTAACAGGCACAGAGTTCATGCTGAAAAACAACATTAAGGCCACGGCATGGGGATATGTTTTCAGTAAAAACGTACTGATGAACCTCCGCTTTGCCACAGGAATTGTCCATGAGGACGAGGAGTTCACGCCACAGTTGATCATCAGGTGCGAACGTATATACTGCCTACCGCTTAAAGCATACTACTACCGCAAACGGCAGGGATCTATCATGACAGGGAAAAACAGTGACTGGAAAGAAAGCAGGATGAATGATATGCACACCGTGATACTGCATCTCAACAATCTCGCTGACACCATGCCGAGTAAGGACAGACTCGCAATGCAACGTCGCGTGGCACAACTCACCATGGACTACATATACAACATCATCATTCTCGGGATGCCACGCGATGCAATCAATAAGCGCATTGAACAATTACGCTCCGAAGGACTCTTCCCATTACCAGACCGCAAATACACACAAAAGTACCGGTGGTTCCGCAAAATCACTGCCAACAAAATCGGATTGAATATCCTCATACATACTCTTCCATTGCTTAAACGAGAGAGATAAAAAAGCCAGGCTCATTGATTTTAATGAATAAACATACCGCTTACAATAGGCAGACATAGAATCGAACTGACTGACATACAGCCTATAGTCAACAAACATACTGTTAATGACAAGCATGATATGTACTTTCCACAAGCAAACAAACTGCTTTAAATGAGTAAAACCATAAAAATGAAAATACTTTTGTTAGGCGAATACAGTAATGTGCACGCTACACTGGCTGCCGGTCTGAGAAATCTTGGACACAAAGTTACGGTTGTTTCAAACGGTGATTTCTGGAAAGACTATCCCCGTGATATTTCCATAGTGCGCCGACCCGGGAAACTCGGAGGTATCATGCTGTTGGCAAAGATATATGCCATACTGCCAAAACTGCGCGGATATGATGTCGTTCAGCTCATAAATCCGATGTTTGTAGAACTTAAAGCCAAACGGATATTCAGCATTTACAACTACCTGAAAAAGCACAACGGCAAAGTGTTCCTTGGCGGTTTCGGCATGGACTGGTATTGGGTGAATACCTGTTGCACCGAAAAACCGCTGAGATACAGCGACTTCAACATCGGGAACGAACTGCGAACAAACAGCGACGCACTGAGAGAAAGAGCCGATTGGCTGGGAACCGAGAAAGAACGACTGAACAAATACATAGCCGAAACATGCGACGGAATAATAACAGGACTATATGAATACTGGATTTGCTACCACATGGCTTTCCCACAAAAAACCGTTTTCATGCCCTTCCCGATCCGATTATCAGATGAAATACAAGCGACAGACAATCAAAATATGGCAGAAACAAACCCACATACGGTGAAAAAGGCAAAAAACAATCCTTCAACAGCGACACGCAGACCTGTCAGGTTGTTTATCGGAATAAACAAGACACGCAGCGAATACAAAGGAACCGACATCATGCTGAAAGCTGCCAGGGACATTGCAGCCCGTTATCCTGACAAAGTGACACTATCATTAGCGGAATCTGTGCCATTCGCTCAATACGGAAAGATGATGGACGACAGCGACGCCATACTTGACCAACTATACAGCTACACACCGTCCATGAACCCATTGCTTGCCATGTCGAAAGGCATTATATGCATCGGGGGCGGTGAAAAGGAGAATTATGAGATTATAAACGAAAAGGAACTACGGCCGATTATAAATGTTGAGCCGACATACGAGAGCGTATATGAAGAGTTGGAAAAACTCGTTCTCAACCCGGAACGCATACCTGACCTGAAAAGACAGAGCACGGAATACGTCAGACGACATCATGAATACATGAAAGTGGCCCGCAAATATGAAGAGTACTATAAGCTGGCACTATCTGTTTTGCCAACAAGGTGACCGGTATATACACATACAACCAATGAATGCCATACACATGCCGGGAAGGCATTCGCAAAATCCTGACAAACAAATACAGACAACCGTAACATATACATATAACAAAAATGCCGGAACATTTAGTTCCGGCATTTTTTATTTCCTCGAAAAGAAAAATCGGATTATGCCTCAGCAGGTGCCTCCTCTGCAGGTGCCTCCTCTGCAGGAGCGGCAGCCTCTGCAGCTGCTTCAGCAGCCTTTGCGGCTTCTTCTTCGGCCTTTGCAGCCTTCTTTTCAGATACCTTTTTGGCTATCGCCTCGTTGATTTTCTTCTCTGCCTCAAGCTCCTTCTCGTAAGCAGCCTTCTTTGCTTTTTCCTCGCTCTCACGAACAGCGTCTGCACCCTTGGTCTTATCGGCTTTCCAAGCGTCAAACTTCTTCTGTGCCGTTGCCTCGTCAAAAGCGCCCTTCTTCACACCGCCACGAAGATGCTTCATGAGGTACACGCCCTCATTGCTGAGGATATTACGTACTGTGTCTGTGGGCTGCGCACCTACTTCCACCCAATACAGGGCACGTTCGAAATTCAAATCTACTGTGGCAGGATTGGTATTAGGGTTGTAAGAACCAATCTTTTCAGTAAATTTACCATCACGTGGTGCTCTTGCGTCTGCGATTACGATACGGTAGAAAGCGTATCCCTTACGACCGCCGCGCTGCAATCTGATTTTTGTTGCCATTTTAAATTATTTGTTTTTTAGGTTTGAATTTATGCTGCCATCTCGTGACAGCGGCTGCAAAGTTACTCTTTTTAATGTCAACATATACTATATATGTATATTAAAAGAGTAATTATTATCATTTTTTAACAAGCATAAGACCTGCCTGCATCCCGTTTACACTTTTCATTAGGGCCGACACTGTTTGCAGATTTGAGTTGTTCGAACTGCTTGCCACCGTCTTCACAAGATTCAACAGTTTCGTGGCATCATTCACGAGCATCAGCTTTTTACTTTCAAGCTGCGTGGTAATCGGTATGGCTTTTTTACCTGAGAATGTAAGGTTAAGCTTCGAATCTTTCACCGTCCATTTGCCTTTGAGTGTCTTTTTGCCAAATGTCTCGGTAAACGTACCGTCCGAGTTAAACGTAATCGTGAACGCTCCCGGCTTTATTCCATATTTACCCAATTGTGCCTGTAAACTCTTTTCGATCTTACCGGCTGCGATCTTTGCTCCTGCCTTGGCAAGAAAATTATCCGACTGGAATACTATAGCCGGCTCGGAATATACCCATGTGCCCACAAGTTTATCAGATGTGGCCTGTTTTTTTCCGGAAAATACGGATGTTATGTTTGAAACGATATTGTCTCCCGATGACGACGAACCGGCTCCGGTTATCCCGCCGAGAATGCTTCCCAAATCTATTTGTGCGCTCGCACCTACAGAACACATGAGCATCACCGCAACGACAACCGACTTAAAAATCAATTTTTTCATTTTATTTAGCATTTGTTATAAGTGCGACAAAATTACGATTTTAGCTTTACCCATCCAAATAAAACGTTCAAAATTTTCTCAAACGGGCATTATTCGTTATCTTTGCCCACGGACAGTATGCTTATTGGCAACCCGACAAAAATAACGGTGCGCCACGCTCACATCATCCACAAATATAAAATCAACCTACCGAACGCAAACGACAATGCTTTTCCACACTGACAAACACGATAAAAAACAACTGTCGATACTAATCCCAACGTACAACGACGCATGCTATAATCTTGTCGAAGAATTGCACAGACAAGCATGCGAGGAGGATATAGACTACGAGATAATAGTGGCTGATGACGGTTCCACCGACGAAAACACCATACAGACAAATGCCCGCATCAACAATATACCACAATGCTCATACATAATGAGAAACGAAAACCGTGGCCGTGCGGCAATACGCAACTTCCTCGCCAAGACTGCCAGATACGACCGGCTGCTTTTCATGGACTGTGACATGGCATTGCCCGACAACCTTTTCATCTCCAGATACATCAATGAAATAAATGATGAGGCCGATGTGATAGACGGGCATACCTGTATTCACACGGACGATGAGACTTGGGGCAGAAACCTCAGATACATCACCGAACGAGCAGCTGCCCCTATGCACTCAGTAGAGATGCGGCAAAAAACACCTTACCAAAGTTTTGCCACGGCAAACTTCATGATAAGACGGGAAACGATGCTCGCCCACCCTTTTGACGAACGGTTCAGGTTTTACGGATACGAAGACGTGCTGCTTGGAAAAGAACTGTACCTGTGCGGAGCGCAAATAAAGCATATCGACAACCCGGTACTCTTCAAGGATTACGAGCCAAACGGTTCATTCGTTGCCAAAACGGAAGAGGCAATGCACACACTGCATCGCTTCAAGATAGAACTGCAAGGATACTCACGGCTGTTGACCTTGGAAAACAAACTGCGGCACATAGCTCCCGCAATAAGACTATGGCACATGTTATTCGGCAAAGCCGAGCGGCGCATTCTCACAGGCAGCAGCCCCAACATGACGATATTCAACCTTTACAGATTAGGTTACTATATGTCAATAAAAGAATAAAGAGCCACAAAGATAAAGTAACGCCCACAAACATTTCAAACAGATGTTATACAGACTAAAAAAACAAGAACGGGAACCAAACGTAACAATTATATCATACTAACCGAAAATAAGAATAAAAAACCTAAGACAATGAAAAGATTTGCATTTAAAATGTATCTGAAAAAAGGATGCGAGGAGGAATACGCCAAGCGGCACGCAGACATCTGGCCTGAACTGAAGCAAATGCTCAAAGAACAGGGAGTCGGCAATTACAGTATCTACTGGGATAAGGACACAAACATACTCTTTGCCTATCAGGAATGCTCAAAAGAGGGAAACAGCCAGGATACGAAAAACGTAGCCCCAATAACCCAACACTGGTGGGACATGATGGCAGACATAATGGAAGTAAACCCGGACAACTCACCTGTAAGCATTCCGCTCGACGAACTTTTCCACCTGGATTGACAGTCTGCGGCACATTAATAAGAGTTACAAACTATTATTACAAAACCAATTTTAATGCTTTTCAATTATTAAAAATAGAGCAGGTTGGGTTAAAATGAAGTGCACCCCAAAAGTTTTGTGCCTAACTTTTGGGACGCACTTCAAAATAAGCAACCGATTACATTTTGTACAACCACCTGTATGTAAACAATATAAAAAAAACAAAGAAGAAACTGACTGTCGGTAATGTATATCCGGTATATGACCGTTTTATTACAATTATAACTTATCGGCAGGATGTATTCTGATGCTTACGGTGCGAAACCAGTCACGCAACACGCCTTTGTATCCGTCTTGAGAGTCACTCACAAAAATGAGTGTCATGCTACCGTCGGCAAGTTGCGGTCCAATGCACATACCCTCATAGTTGGCTATGCTGCGTCCGAAAAGCGAGAGACCGGTACGAAAACCATGCAGCAAATACTTATCGAGCATTCCGCCAGGCACGGCTGCGGAGGGATCTGCGAGATACAGTTTCACATTAACATACGAACCGAGCTTGCGCCGTGACACGAAAAACTCACGTTCAAGGACTATCAGCCGACCATCATCGAGAGCACAAAGCTCACTCACTCCCATGGCATACGCACCGGCGACAGTATGCGATTCTGGGGCATCCATCTCATAATAGAACCATTCAGCAGGCTGCAAATCATCATCAAAACTCTGCAACCGCAACCTGTTTCGTACACCGTTGACCGACGTAGCCTGCTCACCATCTACGGGCAGAGTACTCTCTGTCGTCGTCCAAAAACGATGCGTGACGGCATTATAAGTCAAAGACTCGAGTCCATAGTTTGCAGAAGATAAGGCAAAAACCTTTGGCACGGCAATCTCACGCCCTGTCCTAAGGCCGTCAAGAGAATATTCATATATCCTGTTGTCTGCCTCACCACAGATGAAAACAGTAGAGGCAGGGACAAAATAAGCGATGCCTTCACCATCACGGTTGATAGTTCCGGCTGAACGGAAACCCTCGTTTTCAACGTCAACGATTTTTCCTGACACAGTGTCTACGTCTATCTTGAAGACAAAAAATCCGTCCGTCTCAGACTTGTCGCTTACAACAGCATAGCGGTTGTTTCCAATATTGGCTATGCCGCTGTAATTTCCCGGCGGTACTTTGCCGGAAAACGACCGCTGCCCGCAATCATTCACTATAATTGTATCCGAACGAACAATTACACTGTCTGAACCGGCGGCAAGCGTTTTCAAACCGGTGAAAACACAAAGCGGTATCAGCGCAAGTCGCATCGAGGTACAATTCATTCGTAATCGTCTATTACAGCGTTTGTGAAATCAAGCATAGGCTTTGCCACCTTGAATATCTTTTCCATGCCGTCAAGCCATCCGTCGCCATCGAAAAAGTCCTCACCGACACTGTGCCAGCAGCTGTAATCCTTCATCCTGAGGTATCGCATGTGCTCATAGTCGGCAGGGAAACCTACCGGCCGCACTTTAAGCCGCTCCATGCCGAAACCTTGCCTGTCGTCCCAACCGGCTGTTTCTGGCGCTCCGAAGTATTTCAGGAATTCCTCGTTCTCCACACACCGAAGCCATTCGCCGATATTTCCCATTATTTCGTTGCGACAGGCGGTTAGTATATTTGTAGGCAACCAGTAGTTGCCGCATGCCAACAGGCAGTGCCCAGGTTCGAGATGGATATAGTATCCGCCGTGAAGCGCTTTCTTGCCGTGAGCCGCTATGTATGCACCAAAGTGGTTCTTATATGGAGACTTGTCGTTCGAGAACCTCGTATCCCGATAAAACCTGTAAGTAGCGTCTTTCACGGTGATGTGGGATATAGACGGGTCGAAAGTGCTTATCCGTGCTATCGCCAGCCCTACACCACGCTCAAACTCGGCCTTTGCAGCCATATACTCTTCCTTGTGCTCCTGGAACCATTGCTTGTTGTTGTTAGCCATAATGTCCCGCAGGAAGTCCAATATCAGTTTAGCGTCCATAATGTTTCTTTTGTATGTTAATCTGTTACGGCCGCAAATATAATAAAAAATATCGGCATGATGAAATCACCGCCATATTATTGCGCCATGGAGCGTACCGTATCGTCACTCATCCGGCATCTGATGCCGACAGGTGATTTAGCCCGCGGCTTTGCTTGCCTGTCTCGATTTTATTCCGTAATTTTGCAACAACGAAACAACAAAATACTCGCTACAATGAAAAAAGGACTCATACTCGAAGGCGGAGCCATGCGCGGGATGTTCACCGTAGGCGTGACCGACGTGATGATGGAGCATGGCATAGAGCCGGACGGAGTGATCGGAGTATCGGCCGGGGCGGCTTTCGGATGCAACTATAAGTCAAGACAACCTGGAAGGGCGCTGCGATACAACAAAATTTTCGCACGTGACAAGCGTTACAGCGGTATCGGCTCGCTGCTGAAAACGGGCGATTTCTTCAACGCCGAGTTTGCCTACCACACCGTACCGACACAGCATGACAAATTCGACAACGAGACATTTGAGCGGAACCCGATGGAGTTTTATCTCGTATGCACCGACATCGACACGGGAAAGGCCGTATATAAGAAATGTGAACGGGGCGGGCATGAGTTCTTCGACTGGGTGCGCGCCTCGGCATCAATGCCCGTGGTGTCGCGCGCCGTGGAACTCGACGGCATGAAACTGCTCGACGGCGGCATCACCGACTCCATACCGTTGAAGTTTTTCGAGAGCATCGGCTACTTGCGGAACATAGTAATTCTCACCCAACCGAGGGACTATGTGAAACATCCCAACAAAGCTATGCCGCTCATTAAGATAAGCCTGCGCAAGCACAGGGGGGCCGTCGAGGCAATGATGCACCGCCACGTGATGTACAATGAACAGACTTCATACGTGGCAATGGCGGAAAACGAAGGACGGTGCCTCGTAATACGCCCTGACTCTAAACTACCGATAGGCCATATTTCGCACGACCCCGAGGAGATGCAACGGGTTTACGACATCGGACGCGAGACCGGACTGCGGCATGTGGAGGCCATGAAAAAATTTCTATCAGCATCGGAATAAACATCCGCCGCCAGTGTTTTTTCATCCGTATGCCACAATATCACGCTGTTTCAAGTCGATGTTTTTCGGCTTTTTAGTAACTTTGCACGCATTATGAGAATAGACATCATCACAGTATTGCCCGAGATGATCGAGGGCTTCGTCAACGAATCGATACTGGCAAGGGCACAGAAGAAAGGCCTTGCCGAGATACATCTGCACAACCTGAGGGACTACACGAACGACAAGTGGCGGCGCGTGGACGACTATCCTTACGGGGGATTCGCGGGAATGGTGATGCAGTGCGAACCGATAGACAGGGCTATCTCGGCACTGAAAGCGGAGCGCGATTACGACGAGGTGATATTCACGTCGCCCGACGGGGAGCGGTTCGACCAGCACGTGGCCAACGAGCTGTCGATGAAAGGCAACATCATAATCCTATGCGGGCACTACAAGGGAATAGACCAGCGTGTACGAGACCACCTCATCACACGGGAGATAAGCATAGGCGACTATGTGCTCACGGGCGGAGAACTGGCCGCCGCCGTGATGGCCGATGCCATAGTACGCGTCGTTCCGGGAGTGATCGGCGACGAACAGAGCGCACTTTCCGACTGCTTTCAAGACGACATGCTGTCGGCTCCGATATATACCCGCCCGGCTGACTATAAGGGTTGGAAAGTGCCGGAAATACTGTTGAGCGGCAACGAGGCCAAGATTAAGCAATGGGAACTCGACCAGGCCATGGCACGCACGGCCCGACTGCGCCCCGACCTGCTCGAAGGCAAAGTGGAATAACCTACCGGCTTAATTTTATTTAATCGCATGACACGATACATGCAATGGGTATATTTGCTTTTTTCGGAAAGATTGGACCTTTTTTCTTAAATGATAAAGCCGGAAACAAATCTACTTTGCTTCCGGCTTTATCATTTAATTACCACTTTCCGGCATACCGCCTTATTTACTTCTTGTTCGGTTTCTGCTTGAAACTGTATGCCAAACTGAGCATAACATAGCGCGGAATACTGTTGTACCACCTCTCTGTACGACCCTGTGCATTCACTGTATAGCGCACGTTAGACAGTTGATGAAGTATGTCGAACGCCGAGAGTTTTGCCATTATACGGCCTTTCATGAACGAGCGGCTTATCTGTGCGTTCCATATAAGGTCGTCTGTATTCATCGTACTGCTTGCATATCCGCGTCGACTGAACATGTTCATGTCCGTAGACACATTGAGCTTTATCACAGAAATGGTATATTGCAGGTTTCCGCCAAACTGATAGTCAAAAACGTCGATAGTCTCAAAATTATCAATATTGCCTGTGCTGTGACGGACGGTGAGTTTTCCCACGATGCCGGCAGACAATGTCTTGAACCTATATGTCAGTTTGGTGTTGAGACGAGTATACACATTATCAACCTTGCTCAGCACGTTGTTGGCTTCATCGTAGGACACGGCAAAATCCACACTGCGCTCGTATTTCACGCTGCCGTCTATGCCAAAACGCAGTCTTTTGGCCTTGTCTACCGGCATATCAGTACCTCCTTTCACGCTGGCGTTCCAATTGCCGTCCACATTACCGTCCTTGTACACATAGGCACCGGTAGTCGAATTATAAGTGGTACGCCTCCCTATAAAACGCTGACTGACTCCAATATCAAAACCAGCGAATGTGCTTCCTCCCGTCTTTAGGTTCTTGAAGGTTATCAGGCCGCTACCTTTGTGATTGATGGTACTTTTCAAATCGGGATTACTGATGTACAACGACAGCTCATCGGATGTGTCGACAACCGGCATCATGCGTTTTAAATCAGGCTGCTTAACACTAAGTGAGTAACGCAGAGTTATGGGAGTGTTTCCAAACCGCTTGTATAATATCGACGGCTGGAATAGCATTTTGTTTCTTGTTGCCACCGTATCAAGTGTCGATTGCATATAGTCGAGCTTCTCACTGATATGACTTAGCGGTAAAGTGAAACGTATATTGTATTTCTCCGTGTACTTCTGTAACTGCAAATTCAAGTAGTAATTGCGCGTCAGAAGAATGTTCTTTACACTGTTTTCTGTGTCAAACGCCAAAAGGCGGTCTTCTTCCGAAACAGGAATGATGCCGAGATGATCGTATATTTCGCTGTCAAGACGGTCGAGACGGTACAGCAAATTATTATCAGTCTTTCTGTCCTGTGTGAATGTCACGCTTGCTTCCAGATCCCATTTATCGGGCAACGCATAAATATATCCCATTTCAAATGAATATCTGTAATAGTTATCACGGCTGTCAAAATATCTGTTTTTCAGTTGTTCTTCACCAGTAGCATCGTATTTCGTGGCCTCCATATCAAAACGATCGGTCGGTTGATTACGATAATAATTGCCGTAAAAATTGGCAAAAAAGGAATCTCCATTATTAAAAGGCTTATACCAGAACACGCCCCAAGTAAACGAAAGATACTTGTTTTCGCTGCGATACAGATTATGGCGACTATTCACAA
Source organism: Prevotella sp. PTAC (assembly GCF_013166535.1). Lineage (NCBI taxonomy): Bacteria > Pseudomonadati > Bacteroidota > Bacteroidia > Bacteroidales > Prevotellaceae > Prevotella > Prevotella sp. PTAC. The sequence continues at coordinate 68,235 of NZ_JABKKK010000006.1, read as the reverse complement.
GCGTGGCACCGCGCTTCGTAGAGTCCACACGTTCGTTGTTATAATTACTAGAAAAGTAGTTCATAGTCATATAAGTACGCAGGTTGATCTTCCGAAAATGGATTTTGTTGCCTGTGTAAAAAGAGAAATCTTTAGATCTGCGTACATTTTGGTTCCACTTGTTTATGTTGCCATCGGCAGCGAAAGTCTCCGACTGTTGCCCGCTGACATTATCCCCATCGGTCCATCTCACGGTAGCATCGAAAGTCTCCTCCACACGCTTTTCCTTGTCTTCCGTCTGCAAATGAACACCCGTATACTTGGTCGCCAGCAAACCTTGCGTCCGGCCACTCGGTGTCCAATCACCGTCGTTACCTGGTTTTCTGTCTTCGTTCACGTTGTTAATATTGCCAAATGCGGATATCCGGGTATGGTCATCGTAATATAGTCCGAACGCCCTCGACATATACCTGTCTTCCGTTCCCATTCCCCCTTCGGCGTTGACGATGGATCCCCGAGCATACTCACGCTTGAGTCTGACGTCCATCACAAACTCTTTCTCCTCAACCTCACGCCCTAACATATCGCTCATCTCCGTCGACTTATGATACACCTTTATGTCCTTCACCGTGAAATAAGGCAGATTTTCAAGCATAATCTTGTTCTTTCCTTTAAAGAAATCCTTGCCGTTAAGTGTCAGATAATCTATCTTCTCACCATTGATGTATATGTCGCCGTTGTCTTTCAGTTCCGCGCCGGGCAACTGACGTACAAGCGCATCGAGCATCGATCCTTCGGGAAGATTGAACGCCGAGGCATCATATACTATCGTATCACCTTTATACGCAACCTGCACCTTGGTACCTGTGACCACCACTCCGCCAAGCTCCACATCCTTAAAGATGTCGTCTGCCTTGCGCTTGATCAATATTGTCGGAACTATATACTGTTGCTTACGCCCTGTTATTTTAAGTTCATAGTCAGTATATGATGTCTCATAGCCGTCACTTTCTATTCTGATTATATACTTGTCATCCCGCTTCGGAACATCAACAATATAAAAAGAGTTTGTCTTGTAACCACTGAGCGAGTCTTCCGTTATTACCGTCGAGTCGGCGGTCATTATACAAAACTTACCATACATCCTCGCCTTGGTAAACGAGTCATATACCTCTCCGTGTATCTCAACGGTCTTTTCCTTCTTCGCCTTCTCCTTTCCAGCACCCTGGGCGCCTGCCGTAAGGGCACAGAACACCGGGGCAAGGAGAATTATCCACTTGCAGATTGTATTCATAAATTATTGTAATTTGATTGTCTTTTAATATAAAGAAAAGACACGGAAGCACTTAGATAGTACAAGTTTCATCTCCTTGTCCCAAACTTTCTATCTTTCATTTTCTCTGTGTTTCCGTGTCTGTCCTTTTCGTTATGTGCCTGACTTCTTGTCAGTCTCAATACCGGTTATCAACACATATATGTTGAATGCTTATCTTATACCCATTGCCGGCCAAGCATAAACAGATGCGCTATCTATCAAATATTTCATCCATTTTCTTTTCAAGCTCAGAACCGTATATGTCCGAGGCGATGATGCGTCCGTCTGGCCCTATCAACACATTCTCCGGGATACAGCGCACACCGTACAGGTCGAGAACCGACTTTCCGTCATATTCGAACGGCGTATACAGATGTGTCCATTTAAGCCCTCTTTTATCCACATAACGCTTCCAGAGGTCTTTATCAGTGCCGATAACGACGCTTATTATGTTCAATCCCTTATCGCCATACTTATTCATCAATTTCTTATATATAGGGAAATCTGTTCTTGACGGGTTCCACCGTTCTTTCCAGAAGTTTAGTATCACATATCCTTTGCCTATAAACTCGCCCAGCCTGCGCTTCCCCCCGGCCGTGTCTTCCAGTTCCGCATCGACATATTTCATGCCCGGGCGGCGCTTTTCCAATCCTGCGAAATAATCTCTTGCCGGGCGTAATATCTCATTTGAATCATTTTCCAAGAAGCCATTAAAAAGCCCGTCAAGTTCCTCATAGCTCATTGCCGAATAGCAATCGGCGAGAAGACATGCCGCCACCATGGCATTATCACAGTTTCCAATGGTCTCAATCTCAATTCTTTTAAGGCTGTCACAGAGGGCCTCGTAGCCTTCATTATCCACTATTCTGCGACTGCCGTTCACACTTACTGTATATTTTTGCCTGTCTGCTATTATATTTTTAAAACGCAGTTGGCACTCTCCCAACTTCATATTTGTCTCCGAACCGCTCATAACTCCCGTTCGCATATCAATAACCACCGGTATACTGTCGGCCATGAGGCGCCATTCCCGTCCCATTTCGTCTGAAACAGTCACCGGATTATCTTTGCTTACCAAGCCAGAAAAAGAGAATTTACCGTCTTTCACCTGTACCGCATACGTATCGGCAAACGTCTGTTTGCTGTCGGTTACGAATATCCGACGGATGTCTCTGTCTGTTCTTCCACTGACATTAAACGTCCCGTACTCCTTTAATTCAGACATATCGTAAGTCTCAAACATAAGCTTCACATAGTTGCGGTTTGCCAAATCCTTATTGGAAACTGACTCGAAAAGCACATCTCCATCAGGTATGTGAAACGTTTTGCCGTTCAACACCGTCTTGGCATTAGCTATAATATTGTACCGTGCCCCGGAGGGAGTGATGTCGAGCAACGCCGACAATTCCTCATCCATCGCCTTATACTGCGTCTCGGTAAGATTTCCCTTGAAATCGGCGGCCAGTTTGCTGATGAAGTAAGCCACCGCATCACAATCCATCTGCCTATTGTCTTTAACGTATTCGGAATACAATCCGTTGAGATAAGCCATCTGTTCACGAAGATTTATATACTCTTCCGACTGATTACCGCCTTTCGAAGCGACTTTATTTAAATTATCCCTATAAGAATCTTCAATAAATTCCACCATCCGCCAATGCGTCCCCGACAGCTCCACCACGTTGCCGTCTATCATCCGCCATGTAACTCCTTTGGAGTCGATATACTCCACATCATGCCATGTGAGCATGTAAGACGTGCGCCGATTATCACTTTCCTCAAAACAGAGATAACGGAAATTGTCTCTGTCATCTATCCTGAAATTGAAAAATACCCGCCCATATGCCGCGTCAGGCCACATAAAAGAGACTTTACCAAATGGCCTACCGGCTTCTTTTTGCGGAAGCACAAACATAGAAGAGGAATATCGTATATTGTCGGCAAAGGCTTTTTCCAACCGTACCAAAGGAGCTGGCAGTTTATGGTCATCTGCCTTTCCCTTCGGGTACGTATACTTAAAATTCCACTCGTAAAGTCCCGTTCCACGATGTGACAGCACAGATTTAAACTCGGAAGCGGCCTTGAAGTGTTCCAGTTCCTTCTTCATGTTCTTCGCTCCGACATTGTCCCGTGCCGGAATTGCGACCGAAACCAGCAGCGATACCGCCATTATTACCAGCTTTCTCATATAGTTTGCCTCCTTAATCCGGTTTTATTTATACATTAATATTATACTGTAATACCACTCACGCCATACGTATGCTCACCAATGCCCGTATGCTTCATAGTCTTGATTGTCTCTCGTTATCTTGTCGACAAGCACCCTTCTCATCAACCTTTGCAACCGCGAGTCGCTCTCGATAAGCTCTTCCACACGTGCGATATACACACTGTCACTCACGTTTTCGAGTCCCCGCTCTATCCGTTCTATTATGTCCGTAAGGCTGTCGGAGAGTGTCATGTCGGCGTTTATAATCTTTTCATCGGCAGAGGACGCGAGCAAATCCGGCTCGGCAATATCCGGTTGCGACACCACTGGCAATTCAACATCTTTCTCCACCGTGGGTTCCACCACCTCTTGCAAGCCCGGCCACTCCTTTATTATGGCAGGCCCGACAGGTGGCAACCCTGCCTTAGAATTACGATTTGCCTCCACCTTTGCCACAACGGGTATATTGCAGTCCTCTCGCCCGCCGAACTTCACACCAGCCAAGAACACGAAAGCGATGACGGCGGCGGCAGCGGCGAGACGAACAAAGAGCGTGCGGCGGCGGCGACCGGCTACCACCCTGTCGTACTCATCGGTCATATCTTCCACGAGCCAAGCGTCCGTGTCAGGCTCGTCAACCGCAGGACGGATAATGTCACGCAGCATCTTCTGCTCCGCCGTGACACCGTCTCCTTTCAGAAGGTCGTACAACCGGCGTTCTTCTTCCCTCGTTGTCTCACCCGCCAGAAAACGGTTCGTAAGTAGTTCTATATCTTTCATAAGTAGCCTCCTCTCTTTATAGTTTCAAAAAGTTTGCGTCTTGCAGTGCTGAGCATGGCGCTCACGGAGCGCGCTCCTATTCCCGTGGCAGCCGATATCTGCTGTATGTCCATATCCGCCTCATGCCTCATCCTGTAAAGGCGTAGCTCAGATTTGGTGAGACCGGCAAGTGCACGGTTTAAAACCATCTCGCCGTCTTTCGCCTCCACAGGTGCCGTCGGCCTGTTGTCCACAGACATCCTCTCGTCCACCGGCACCGTCCTGTGGGCTTTCTGCCTGCGCCACTCGCTCACACATAGATTTTTAGCCATGCGCACGGCAAGCGCCTCAACCCCGAGTTGCACATTTACCCTGTCCCGCATTATCCACAACCGTGTAAGTATCTCCTGAGCAATATCCTCTGCCTTGTCGTCATCGGCAAAGAACTCACGTCCCACTTTCACCAGTCGCAGACGCAGCTTTTCGGCTATATGTTCAAACTCTATTGTTGTCATATCCGTATTTAATACGCAAAGAGGAGCACGATGTTAAGTAAAAAAAACGAAAAAAAATTCCACCGATATGTAAACATCTCATGCGAAAACAAGACCACAAGCATCGTCATCTCTCTGAATTAACTATCATAAAGTTAACATGTTTATTTAATAATATACATCTACAGCATAGACTTTAAACCAAATTTAACATTACGCAAGTGTCATATTTATTACGCCTCATACCGAAAAGCATGCAAAAACAAAACCTTGCCACTATACATTTCAGTATACGGAGCATAGTCTGTTTCGCACATTCAGACGCAAAAGCGCAACATTTCATTTCAAATACTCACAAAACACATTATATTAGTTACGGATTGACACAAATAAATAAAATTAAAGATTAATTCGTTGGCCGTTATCAATAAATAGATTACCTTTGCAATAAATTTTAATCGCATGAAAAATAAACTGAGAAGTGCAGTATGCACGGAAGGAAGAAGAATGGCCGGTGCCCGTGCGCTATGGGTAGCAACAGGAATGAAACGGGAGCAATTCGGCAAACCTATCATAGCCGTCGTGAACTCGTTCACGCAGTTTGTGCCAGGACACACGCACCTTCATGAAATAGGACAGATAGTAAAACAAGAGATAGAGGCAATGGGTTGCTATGCGGCCGAGTTCAATACGATAGCCATCGACGACGGAATAGCGATGGGACACGACGGCATGCTCTACTCACTGCCAAGCCGCGACATAATAGCGGACTCGGTGGAATATATGGTGAACGCACACAAGGCGGACGCAATGATATGTATCTCAAACTGCGACAAGGTGACACCGGGAATGCTGATGGCATCCATGCGGCTCAACATCCCAACGGTATTCTGCTCCGGCGGTCCAATGGAAGCAGGCAAATGGCGCGGCGAGAACGCCGACCTCATCACGGCAATGGTGAAAGGTGCCGACACGTCGGTGAGCGACGACGAGATGGCCGAGATCGAGGGTTGTGCATGTCCGGGCTGCGGAAGCTGCTCGGGAATGTTCACCGCAAACTCTATGAACTCTCTCACAGAAGCCATCGGACTGTCGCTGCCGGGCAACGGCACGATATTAGCCACACATAAAAACCGCATACAACTGTTCAAAGATGCCGCACGGCAGATTGTCAAAAATGCGATGGCATACTATGAGGACGGAGATGAAAGCGTATTGCCGCGCTCGATTGCCACACGACAGGCTTTTCTTAACGCCATGGCTCTCGACATAGCGATGGGCGGAAGTACCAACACCGTGCTGCACCTGCTGGCAGTGGCGCAGGAAGCCGGCACCGAGTTCACGATGAAAGACATCGACGAGTTGAGCCGCCGTGTGCCATGCCTGTGCAAACTGGCCCCTAACACGCAGAAGTACAGCGTGCAGGAGTGCGGCCGTGCGGGTGGCATTCTCGGTATCATGAACGAGCTTTACAAGGGCGGACTGATAGACGGGAGCACCATGCGCATAGACGGAAAGACGCTCGGCGAGCAACTGGAAAAGTACGACATCACGACAGGCGGCACCGACCCCGAGGCCGACAGGATATACCAAAGTGCGCCGGGAGGACACTTCTCGACAAAGATGGGCAGCCAGGACGCACAGTGGGGCACGCTCGACACCGACCGTGAGAACGGGTGCATACGCGATTTGGAGCACGCCTACACCAAAGACGGCGGGCTGGCAGTGCTTTTCGGTAACATAGCACAAGACGGATGTGTGGTAAAAACTGCGGGAGTGGACAAGAGCCTGTGGCATTTCAGCGGACCGGCACGTGTGTTCGACTCTCAGGAAGCCGCATGCGAGGGCATTCTCGGCGGACGGATAAAGAGCGGAGACTGCGTGGTAATCACAAACGAAGGACCAAAAGGAGGCCCCGGTATGCAGGAAATGCTATACCCCACCTCATATATTAAAAGCATGCACTTGGGCAAAGAGTGCGCCCTTATTACAGACGGACGCTTCTCAGGCGGAACGAGCGGACTGAGCATCGGCCACATCTCGCCCGAAGCGGCTGCAGGAGGAAACATCGGCAAGATAAAAGACGGAGATATAATAGAAATAGATATACCCTCACGTTCTATCAACGTGAAGTTGAGTGATGAGGAACTGCACGCACGGCCTCAGCAGCCTCTGACCAGGAAACGTGAGGTATCAAAAGCTCTTCGGGCGTATGCCAAGAGCGTAAGCTCAGCAGACAAGGGCGGAGTGAGAATGATTTAATAAAGAGAAATTAAGGAAATTGACGTAGAAGTTAAAGAAGTCAAGGAAGTTAATGAAGTTAAAGGACAATACTATTGGTCGCTCCTTTCTCTTCCGTAAAAAGAACAGGACGTACAATGAAATTTACACGTAACAAAGTAATGTCTTTAACTCCCGAGTTGGCGTAGCCTACGATAACTACCTTAACTTCCAATAAAAGAGTATTGTCCTTTAACTCCAGAGCGAGCTTGCGAGTGATAACTCCTTTAATTTCCGAATAGAACAACATAAGTAAAAACAAATGCCAAAAGAGATTATAACAGGAGCGGAAGCGCTGATGCGGGCACTCCAAATCGAGGGAGTGAAAACCATCTTTGGTTATCCCGGCGGTTCTATCATGCCCGTATACGATGCACTTTATGACTATACGAGAGGCGAAAAGAAGGCGTTCGACCATATTCTGGTACGCCACGAACAGGCCGCCGCACATGCGGCACAAGGGTATGCGAGAGTAAGCGGGAAGGTGGGAGTTACACTTGTGACGAGCGGTCCAGGGGCAACCAACACCCTCACGGGTGTGGCCGATGCCATGATGGACTCTACACCGATTGTAGTTATAGCCGGACAAGTAGGCGTCGGAGTGCTCGGCACAGACGCTTTTCAGGAAGTAGACCTTGTGGGTCTGGCTCAACCCATATCGAAATGGAGCTATCAGATACGCAGGGCCGAAGATATCGCATGGGCTGTGAGCAGGGCATTCTACATCGCCCGCTCGGGACGTCCCGGCCCTGTGGTACTCGACTTCGCCAAAAACGCGCAGATAGAGACAACGGAATGGCAGCCGGCCCACGTGGATTATGTGCGCAGTTATATGCCATATCCCAAACCTGACAGCAACGCCATCACCGAGGCTGCCGCACTGATAAACAATGCCGAACGACCGTTGGCACTGGTAGGACAAGGCGTTGAGTTGGGCAATGCGCACAACGAGCTTATAGAATTTATTGAAAAAGCCGACATCCCGGCCGCACGTACACTGCTCGGCCTGTCGGCACTACCTACAAATCACAAGCTCAACATGGGCATGCTCGGCATGCACGGCAACCTGGCCCCTAATATCAAAGAGCAGGAATGCGACGTGCTGATAGCCATCGGCATGCGGTTCAGCGACCGTGTGACAGGAAATCCGGCCACATACGCAAAGCAGGCGAAAATCATACATCTCGACATAGACATATCAGAAATCGACAAGTGCATAAAAACCGATGTGGCCGTTGTTGGAGACTGCAAGGAAACACTGCCAGCAATCACACGGCTGTTGCAGGAAAACAGCCACAAAGAATGGTGCGACAGTTTCGAACCGCTCAAAGAACGGGAGACAAACAACGTGATAAAACCGGCGATACAACCAGAGGAAGGTCCGCTCCTTATGGGCGAGGTTGTGAATGCCGTTGCCGAAGCGACAGAAGGCAATGCCATACTCGTTACTGACGTAGGCCAAAACCAACTTTTCGCAAGTCGATACTTCAAATACAATAACAAACGTTCTATTGTGACAAGCGGCGGTCTCGGAACGATGGGATTTGGAATTCCGGCCGCCATCGGAGCCTCTTTCGGCTCACCCGGGCGCACGGTATGCGTCTTCACCGGTGACGGAGGCTATCAGATGAGCATACAGGAACTGGGCACGATAATGGAGCAACAGATACCCGTAAAGATGATTATGCTGAACAACAACTATCTCGGTAACGTACGACAGTGGCAGGATATGTTCTTCGACAGGCGGCAATCTTTCACCAGAATGCTCAATCCTTGCTATGAACGGATTGCCGAAGCCTACGGAATAGGATACAGAAGGATAAGCGACCGTCATGAACTTGCTGACGCTGTAAGGGATATGCTATCCGCAAAAGGTCCATACCTGCTCGAATGCGCCATAAAGGAAGACGACAACGTATTGCCCATGACACCTCCAGGAAAGACTGTCGACGAGATGATGTTGGACGTAAATATCTAAGAGAAATGGAAGAAAAGAAACTTTATACACTGCTGGTATACTCAGAGAACATAGCCGGAATACTGAACCAGATAACGGCCGTATTCACCCGCAGGCAGGTGAACATAGAGAGTCTCAACGTATCGGCTTCCAGCATAACGGGACTTCACAAGTACACAATCACAGCGTGGAGCACCGAAAACCTGATAACGAAAATAACAAAACAGATAGAGAAAAAAATCGATGTGGTAAAAGCCATATACTGCACCGACGAAGAGCTTTTCATCCGTGAGACGGCTCTATACAAACTTGCCACGGCCACAGTGCTCGACAATCCGGAAGTATCGAGAACGATAAGAAAACACGAGGCCACCATAACAGAGGTCAATCCGACTTATGTGATAGTGACGAAAAGCGGACTTACGGAAGATATTCTAAGCCTGTATGAAGCCCTTAACGCTTTCGGTTGCGTGCTGCAATACACACGCTCGGGGCGCATTGCCGTGACAAGAAGCATACAGGAAGAGGTTTGCGAATATCTCAAGGAAAGAGAACAGGCTGGAAGATAAATATTGGAAATGGAAAAAACAGGAATATATTCGTTCATGGCCGAGCCGTTTCACTGCGACTTTTCGCACCGGCTCTTTATGGGACATCTTGGTAATCATCTGCTGAACGCCGCCGACTTCCACTCTTCAGACCGTGGCTTCGGCATGGCGTATCTGAACAAAGTGCACAAGACATGGGTATTGTCACGCCTTGCCATCGAGATGAATGAAATGCCGGCACAATACACCAAATTCAATGTCGAGACATGGGTGGAAAGCGCAATGAAATATTTCACCAACCGAAACTTCCGCATTGCGGACGAAAACGGCCATGTATTCGGATACGGCCGCAGCGTGTGGGCAATGATAGACACACGCACACGGCAACCGCAAGACATACTGGCTGAACGCGACGGCGAGATAAACGGGTGGATAGAGCCAGGCAAGGAGTGCCCGATCGATAAAAGCTCGCGTGTGAAAATGAGCGACAATGCCGAGCATGTGGCTACGATTGACACACATTACAATGATGTGGACGTAAACGGACACATCAATTCGGTGAAGTACATAGAACATGTTCTCGACCTATTTGACATTGATTGGTATAAGGAATACCGGATAAAGAGGTTCGAAATAGCCTACGTCGCAGAGAGCCACGGAGGCGACAGGCTGGCTTTCTATCGCGAAACGGCAGGCGAAAACGAATGGAACATACGCATTGTCAAGATTGAAAAAGAAAGCGACAAAAATATCGAAGTGTGCAGAAGCAAAGTCGTTTTTGCAAAAATATGAAAGTAAATTTGGAGTTTACGCTTTAATTTTATACTTTTGCAACTCTATTTAATAACAACAGACAATTTAACAACAGGCGGTCTTTCGCAAGGTCGTATAACAAAAAACTTATATATTATGGCAGAGATGAATTTTGGTGGCGTTATCGAGACAGTTGTCACCAACAAAGAATTTTCATTGGAAAAAGCGCGTGAAGTATTGAAAAACGAGACAATAGCCGTCATTGGTTATGGCATCCAAGGTCCCGGACAGGCCTGCAACCTGCGCGACAACGGATTTAACGTGATTGTGGGACAGCGTGCCGGAAAAACATACGACAAGGCTGTCGCCGACGGATGGGTGCCCGGTGAGACACTGTTCTCTATCGAAGAGGCCGCACAGAAGGGCACAATTATCTGCATGCTTCTTTCAGACGCCGGACAAATTCAGGCTTGGCCGACAATAAAGCAATACCTCACACCGGGCAAGACACTATATTACTCTCACGGATTCGCAATCAACTGGAGCGACCGCACTGGCGTGGTACCACCAGCAGACATAGATGTAATTCTTGTAGCACCGAAGGGTTCGGGTACATCTTTGCGTACAATGTTCCTTGAAGGCCGCGGCCTTAACTGCTCGTACGCCGTATATCAGGACGCATCCGGCAACGCAGAGGAGAAAACAATAGCGTTCGGTATAGGTATAGGAGCGGGATATATGTTTAAAACCACTTTCCAACGCGAGGCAACCTCCGACCTTACAGGTGAACGCGGCTCGCTGATGGGAGCTATAGAAGGACTGCTTGAAGCACAGTATGAAGTGCTCCGTGAGAACGGGCACTCACCGTCGGAGGCTTTCAACGAGACAGTGGAGGAGCTTACACAGAGCCTGATGCCATTGTTCGCACAGAAAGGCATGGACTGGATGTACGCCAACTGCTCCACAACGGCACAACGCGGCGCATTAGACTGGGCACCGCGCTTCCGCGACGCTATCAAACCGGTGATGCAGTGGCTGTATTACTCTGTAAAGACCGGCAACGAGGCACAGATTTCCATCGACAGCAACTCGAAAGCCGACTACCGCGACGGACTCAACAAGGAACTCGAAGCTATGCGTAACATGGAAATGTGGCGTGCAGCCGAGACAGTGCGTCAACTCCGTCCGGAAAACTGTGCCGACTGAACCGCACAATAACATCATGGCATTACGGGATAAAGCATCATTTGCGCTTAAAGTTTATTTGACAGGAGCAAACCGTAATATCCCGGCATTATGACATGAAATACAATCCTTTTCCGGATTATAATAATAATCACAGGGAATTGCCGTAAGGACAATTCCCTGTTTTTATATACATTCGTTCGCCATTTACAGATTTTATTAGTAATTTTGCAATAATCAAAACACTAACCAATAAAACAAAAATACAAAATGAAAAGTGATCCTAAAGAGTGCCTGTATTGCCAAAACAACGATACATTGCACAGTCTTATGATTGAGATTGCGAAGCTGGACGTTTCGCGCGTATTTATATTTAAGGAACAGACATACCACGGCCGGTGCCTCGTTGCATATAAAGACCACATAGACGACCTGAACCTGCTTAGCGATGAAGATCGCAATGCGTTCATGGCAGACGTGGCCAAAGTGACGAGAGCGATGCAAAAAGTGTTCAATCCCGATAAAATCAATTACGGAGCATACTCAGACACGCTCGAACATCTCCACTTCCACCTCATCCCCAAATATAAGGGAGGTCCCGACTTCGGTGGGGTATTCCGCATGAACCCTAAAGAAGTATACCTCACCGACGGTGAATATAACGACATGGCAGAGAAGCTACGCAAGGAATTATAATCGTAGCAAGCCCCTTATGGCAACACTATAATAAACCGGAAGAAGCACGGATTCGGCATTTTCTGTTCCCACTCATCATTGGCCAGGAAAATGAGTTCCGTCCTCCTCCGATTTATTATAGGCGGATATTATTTAAAAACATATTTCTTTTTAATTACTTAAAACTTAATCATACCAAAAACAGCGATGAGAAAAAGACTTATTTTATTCGGATTGTCACTCGCCGGGGGCGCTTTCGCACAGCAACGACAAGAGATAACGCTAAGCGAAGGCTGGTTGTTTTCTCGCGACAAAGCACAGTGGCAAGAAGTAAGAGTGCCGCACGACTGGGCCATCAGCGGCCCATTCGATAAGAAATGGGACTTACAGACGGTGGCGATCGTACAGAACGGAGAGAAGGAGAAAACAGAAAAATCAGGTCGCTCGGGTTCTCTGCCATGGATTGGCAAAGGCCACTACAAGACAACAGTAAGCATACCGAGCGGATACAGCCACGCCGAACTGATATTCGACGGTGCCATGAGCGAGCCGAACGTAAAGATAAACGGTAAGCAGGCCGGCTATTGGGCATACGGATACAATGCCTTCAACATCGATGTCACCCCATATATAAAGAGCGGTGAGAATACGATTGAGGTAGATCTTAACAATGTCGAGGAAAGCAGCAGATGGTATCCAGGAGGTGGAATATACCGCCCTGTGACCCTCGTTCTCACCGGTAAGGCGAGGTTTGATACATTCGAGACATTTGCCCGCACAGCCAAAGCCGACAAAAACTACGCAGAAGTGGAAGTGGACACCAAGGTCTCGGGAGACCTGAAAGGCGAAAACATAGGAATAAACATAGCGTTACACAACGCAAAAGGATACATCATAGCCGAAAGCCACTGCGAAAACACACCATCGGGAGATGTCCACACTGTGCTCGATATAAAGAAGCCAAATCTTTGGTCGCCCGAGAAACCGTATCTCTACAAGCTCGTCACGAAACTGTATAAGGACCATAAATTGATAGACGAGCAGACTGTCAATGTAGGAATACGCACAGTAAGCGTGACGAAAGAAGGCGGCTTCCAACTAAACGGGGTAACCAGAAAGATAAAAGGAGTATGCCTGCATCACGACCTCGGTCCACTCGGAGCGGCAGTGAACAAGGCCGCACTAATCCGACAGATAAAGATGATGAAGGAAATGGGTTGCGATGCCATACGCACGGCACACAACATGCCTTCCAAAATGCAGATGGACATCTGCGACTCACTTGGCATGATGGTAATGGCAGAAAGTTTCGACATGTGGAAATATCCCAAGTGCAAGAACGGATACGCGCGCTTCTTTGACGAGTGGGCGGAGAAAGACATGGCAAATCTCGTGCGCAACCACCGTAACCACCCGTCTATCGTGATGTGGAGCATAGGCAACGAAATTCCGGAGCAAGGCATGAAAGGCGGAACCACGATGGCCAAAAATCTTCAAGACATCTGCCACAGACTTGACCCCACCCGCCCGGTGACCCAGGGAATGGACAGGGTTGACAACGCCATGAAGACCGGGTTCGCTCAAGTGATGGACGTACCTGGATTTAACTACCGGCTGCACAAATATGACAAAGGACTGAAAGAGTTACCGCAAGGTTTCCTGCTCGGAAGTGAGACGGCGTCTACCGTCAGTAGCCGCGGCGTATATAAATTTCCGGTAGAAGTGGCATCAAACAGGACATACGCCGACGGTCAATGCAGCGGCTACGACACGGAATACTGCCCGTGGAGCAATCTGCCTGACGATGACTGGCGCTGGCAAGACGACTACCCGCAAGTGATAGGTGAGTTCGTGTGGACGGGATACGACTATCTTGGCGAACCTACACCCTATGACGAATACTGGCCGAGCCGCAGCAGCTATTTCGGTATATGCGACCTTGCCGGACTGCCGAAAGACCGCTACTACCTGTATCGCAGCAAGTGGAACACAAAGAAACACACCACCCACCTGTTACCACACTGGACATGGCCCGGCCGAGAGGGAAAAGTAACTCCCGTATACTGTTATACAGACGGGACTGAAGGCGAGCTGTTTGTAAACGGCAAAAGTCAAGGACGTGTGCGCAAGAATAAGGATAGCCGCCTCGACCGCTACCGACTGAGATGGAATGATGTGGTATACGAACCCGGCGAAATTACTGTCGTCACCTACGACGCAGAAGGCAGGGAAACGGGCCGCGACACGAGACGCACAGCCGGCAAGCCGACCGAATTAACACTGAAAGCCGACCGCACAAACATCTCTGCCGACGGAGATGACATGGCTTTTGTCACAGTCAGTCTGTGCGATAAAGACGGAAACATCGTACCCGACGGAGCAGACCGACTGACATTCGAGGTGGAAGGCTGCGGAGCATTTCAGGCTGCCTGCAATGGCGACGCCACATCGCTCGAACCGTTCACCAAGCCGACCATGAAACTCTTTGCCGGCCAGCTTGTCGTCATAGTACGCAGCACTAAAACGGCAGGAACGATGACACTCACCGTAAAAGACAAACAACGGAACATATCCAAGTCGATAGACATAAAGACTATTTGAGCCGATGACGGAAAATTGGCACGCAAATCAAATCGGTTGTAATAATAAAGTCACAAATTTAACACTTTGTTTTTACTCAATCTAAGTCGATTTGCACCATACAAATCACGATATACAACACGATAAGCCGATCTCCCTAAATTAGTGGGAAATCGGCTTTTTTGCATTCAGACGCTCGTTGGAACGCAATTGGCACGTTATTGCAAGACGTTTAGCCGCCCGTTGGCTTCCAATTGATTGCTAAACGCAATGCATCGAGCGTCTAAATGCAGACCAATAAGACACTTGTTATAAAAAAACAGCAATGAGGGTCAGATCTGTTTGGAAACATTTTCCGGCCAAACCGGCATATCAGACTGACAAACAGCCAGTTGCGCAAATATTGAAAATACGCCGATATTTTCGGTCATAGGATTTGTTTTTTCAAAACAATCGAAATATAAACGATCGTTTGTATGATTTTTTCAGCATTATGACTAACAATAAAAACAAACTGCGCTTTATAATAAATGATTAATAACCTAAACTTCAAACCACACAAAACCTATGGGCAAATCCATTAGCCCACAGCATATCCAATATCAGGACTACTCAACGTTCATCCACATAAAACGGCAGAATAACAAAAAATATCCCCGCAACCATTTTTGATTGCGGGGAAGTCTGTTTCCTATTCTGAAAAAGCAGTCTGCTATTACTTCGTAGTGTCAGTGAAAGTTACCACACGGTTGAAGTCAACCTCATCGAACAACTTGTCGGTAGCACCCATACCCTGTACAGAAAGACGGTTTGCAGAAACCTTGTAACGCTTGATTAGAGCTGATTTAACTGCGTTTGCACGAGCCTCAGACAGTCTCTGGTTCAGTTCGAGACTACCCTCGGGAGATGCGTAACCCTTGATAAGGATCTTAGCCTCCTTGTGGTTCTTCATATATGTGGCAATCATTGAGATGCTTGCATACTGAGCAGCGTCGATCGTGCTCTTGCCCTGCTGGAAGATTACGGTAGGCTGCAGAACGTTCTTGTTCTCATTAACCACAACTGTCGGTTTCTGGTTCTTCGCCGCTGCAAGCTGAGACTGGAGATCGGCAATTGTTCTGTTGTTGTTACCGATAGTGTTGTCTTTGTTGCTGTTGTCAGCACGAAGCTCGTTGATCTTTGAGTTCAGAGCGTCGATTTCCGACTGATTACGGAGTTCGGCAACCTTAAAGTTGTGAGTACCGTTGCTGTTACCTAATTTATAGTTCACACCTACGAGTACACCAAGTGCCGAATGGTTTGAGTTAAACTGTATCTTGTCACCTGCATTCATGCCGTAAGTGATGTTAGGCTCTACATAAACCTGCCACTCTTTGTCAGCTCCGAAGTTGAAAGCGAAGTCAAGACCGAATTTAGATGTGAGCACGTTCTCGTCCATGCCCTGGACACTCTGTGTGTGGAAAGCGTGTCCCCAACCGAGACCGTATACACCGATTACCTCAAATACGCGTGGTGATCCCGGATAACCGCCAAACCAGTTGCTGAAATTGGTAGTACCGAGCAGCGACAGGTTCATACCCTTAACAAATGTTCCGAGAGGACGGAACTCGCTTCCTTTGTTGTTGAAATAAACCTCACCTTCTGCTGCCAGTCCGAATACCGGAGTGAAATTACGACCGATGCGCAGACCTGCGGAAGGATTGACATTCTTAAATAGTGCGTTGTGACTTGTCTTTGTATTAAGACCTCCATTCACTCCAATATACCAGTTGTCTGTCAATTTGCTCTCCTCAACAGTCTGAGCAGACATTGTTTGTGCAGACAACGCTGCAATTGCAAGCGTAAAAAATACTTTTTTCATACGTCTAATGTTTTTAATGAATACTCTAATTTAACTATTCTCTTTGCTTTGATTGCGTTGCAAAGTAAATACAAAATCCACCATCAACCAAATTTTTAAGTAAATATTTGCACAAAAGGTCATTATTCATGATATTAAAACATTTGGTATCTCTTTTTTTACACTTATATGGTAAAAAAGTATGAAAAAAACATTGGTTATATTCTTTGTTTCTTATATTTAAGCTAACTTTGCGGGTAATGAAAAAAAGAATAATAATGATTACGGGCGGACAACGCTCTGGAAAAAGCCAATATGCCGAAAAACTGGCTTTGAGCCTCAGTAACAGCCCTGTATACATGGCTACGGCACATGTATGGGACGATGAGTTCAGAAAACGTGTGGAAATACACCAGCGGCGACGCGGCGACCAATGGACTAATATCGAAGAGGAAAAAGAACTTAGCCGCCACAACATAAGCGGAAGGGTAGCGGTAATCGATTGCATAACGCTGTGGTGTACTAACTTTTTCTTCTCACGAAGCAAGGCCGAATGGGAACAACCATCGGTCGAAGAGGCACTGGCTGCAATACAATCCGAGTTTGACAGGTTTACGGCGCAAGACGCCACGTTTATATTTGTCACCAACGAGATTGGAAGCGGAGGAGTGAGCGACAACTCGATACAGCGACGGTTTACCGACCTTGAAGGGTGGATGAACCAATACGTGGCAAGCCGGGCAGACGAGGTGGTGCTTATGGTAAGCGGTATTCCTGTGGTAATAAAATCTGACAACGATGATAAAGTTTAACATAAAAAGTCCCGACAAATCCATGCTGGGCGACATACGCGAAAAGATAGATAATCTCAACAAGCCCAAAGGATCTCTGGGGAGATTGGAAACACTCGCCGAACAGATATGCCTGATAGAGCAATCACTGTGCCCAACGCTCAAAAAACCGCACCATCTGCTCTTCGGCAGCGACCACGGCATCGAGCGTGAGAAAGTAAGCGTATCACCAAGAGAAATCACCTGGCAGCAGATGATAAACTTCACGCAAGGTGGCGGAGGCGTAAACATGTTCTGCCGGCAACACGGATTTAAATTGAACATCATCGATATCGGTGTCGATTATGATCTTAGCAAGTATCCGGAAATCATCAACCGCAAAATCACAAACGGTACAAAGAACTTCCTGCATGAGCCAGCCATGAGCCAAGAAGAGTTTAAAAAGGCAATCAAAATCGGTGCGGAACAGACAGATGAATGCGCCGACAAGGGATGCAACATAATATGTATGGGGGAAATGGGTATTGCAAACACGTCTCCTTCAAGCATTTGGATGAGTATTTTCGGTAATATTCCACTTGACGAATGCATAGGAGCGGGAGCCGGACTTGCCGACGACGGCATACGGCATAAACGCGAGATACTGAAAGCCTCGGTGACGAATTACCGGAAATGGAACGCCACACAGCCAGAAAACAATAACAATACAAATGAGACTATCAACACCATACGCTACTTCGGAGGATTCGAGATGGTGGGAGCCATCGGCGCAATGCTGCGTGCCGCCGAGAGGAACATGATTATAATGGTGGACGGATTTATAATGACGGCTTGCGCCGTGGCTGCAATCAAGCTCTATCCTGCCGCAAAAGAATACATGGTATTCGGGCACTGCGGTGACGAGAACGGGCACCGCCGGATGCTCGACATCATCAAAGCGGAGCCTCTTCTGAACCTCGGCCTGCGTCTCGGCGAAGGTACCGGGGCATTATGCGCCTACCCTATTATCGAGAGTGCCGTAAGAATGATCAATGAAATGAATAATTTTGACAATGCGAATATCACTAAATACTTCTAAATGGTACGATAATATATGGGCTGCGATGATATTTTTCACACGTCTTCCGCTATGGAGAATACATCAACCTCCACACGAAAGCTATCGCACTGTCGTTGAACACTGGCCGCTTGCCGGATGGATAACGGGGGCAGTGATGGCCGCCACTCTATATTTCGGAAGCATGTTTCTACCCTATCCCGTCGCCATTATCATGGCTGTTTCCTCCCGTATACTGCTCACAGGAGCATTACACGAAGACGGCCTGTGCGACTTTTTCGACGGCTTCGGCGGCGGTGGCGGCAACAAGGCACGCATTCTCGAGATAATGAAAGACTCACGTATAGGTACTTACGGAGTACTGGGCATAGTGCTTTACATTGCCTTGCTTGCGGCCGCTCTCTATTCGATGCCTCCAAAAATTGCGGCGTTCACGATACTTGCTGCCGATCCATACGCTAAAATGATTGCCGGACAGATTATAATGATGATGCCCTATGCCAGAACGGAAGAAGAATCGAAAGCAAAGACCGTATATCGCAAAATGAACGTCACCGCGTCACTGAGCCTGGCGGCACAAGGTTTATTACCACTTGCTGCATATATATATATTATGTATGTTCATATAGACTGGCAACTGCTTGTGTTCACTCCGTGCATCGTCATGTATTTCCTATATCTCATGATATGGAACAAACTGAAGGGATATACCGGTGACTGCTGCGGTGCGTTGTTTCTGCTTGTCGAACTGAGCATATATATCACTGTCGCAGGAATGATTTAGTCATTACCGAATATTCCTGATGCCTGTCTCAAAGTATATAATATGGCTGTTTCGGGGATTACCAGGACTGTAAAAAACAATCAGCCGTATACTTACACATACTAAAAAATAATAAGCAGAACGACTATTACTGTTTTTCAACAAATAACCAAAAGGAAAAATGAGAATGAGGAATACCGCATGAAAACCTCTATGCGGATAATAAATCCCTCATTCTCATTGTCTTTAACTTCTTCTCACAAAGGAAAGGCCGATCACAAGATAGACTTGTACAGTGCTATAATATCCTCCTTTGTGACCTCACGCGGATTACCGGGAGTACAAACATCATTGATAGCCTGTTCGGCAAGTGCCGGAATATCCTCTTCTTTGATACCGAGTTCTGACAGATGAGCCGGTATTCCCACTATTCTCGACAGGTTGGCAATCTCCTCGCAAGCAGCCTCAACGGCCTGATCGACCGTCATTCCATCCTTATACACACCGCAAGCCTTGGCAATCTCTACATATTTTTCCTTTGCGGCAGGAGCATTGAAACGCATCACCGCGGGCAGAAGTATGGCACAAGCCACACCATGCGGCACATCATGCAGTGCGCTCATGGGATGAGCCATACCGTGATCCACACCGAGACCAACATTCGAGAACGCCATACCTGCGATATACTGAGCCACCGCCATACCGTTACGTCCCTCCGGATTTTCCGGTTCGTTGACTGCTATCGGCAGGTATTTGTGGATCATCTCTATTGCCTTTATTTCAAACATGTCGCTCATCTCCCACGCTGCTTTCGTTATATAGCCTTCTATGGCATGTGTCATGGCGTCCATTCCGGTGGAAGCAGTGAGCCCCTTGGGCAACGAATACATCAATTCCGCGTCAACAATGGCAACAGCCGGTATGTCGTTGGGATCGACACATACCATCTTCTTCTGATTTTCCTCATCGACTATCACATAGTTTATTGTCGTTTCCGCTGCCGTGCCGGCCGTTGTTGGCAAGGCAATAATAGGAAGGCTCTTTTTCTTCGTGTCTGCCACGCCTTCAAGAGAAACAATGTCGGAAAATTCAGGGTTGTTGCACACAATACCGATGCCCTTTGCAGTGTCCATGGCAGATCCGCCGCCAATGGCTATTATAAAATCGGCTTCCGCTGTCTTGCACGCCCCGATACCTTCTTTCACGTTTGTCACGGTCGGATTAGGCTTCACGTCATCAAATATATCGTATGCTATTCCGGCGGTGTCAAGTTCATCAAGCACCATTTTAGCCACTCCGAACTTCATAAGTCCTTTGTCCGTCACGACCAACGCTTTCTTATATCCAAAGCGGTTTACAACATTCGGCAATTCTTTTCGTGCGCCGGGTCCGAAATATGAAACTTCGTTTAAAATAAATCTGTTTACCATAATTAATACTTATTGTTTTAGATTGAATAATATTCTGCCTGTATAGCGCAAACCGGAAGCAACCAAAACCGCTTAAATTGCCAATGGGAAGCCTATCTTCTGCAAAGATAGTGCAAGTCAAATTGTAATGAAATTTGTTTCAAATTACTGAGACGCAGCCTATCTTCTGCAAATATACGAAGAATATTCGGTATTCTATACTTTTGGTTAGGAAATAAAAAGGAATGCAGCTTGCCGTTTACCCGAAAATCATTTATCTTTGTACTTTCAGAAACAATAAACCGATATGGATATAATCTTTATAAGACATACGAGTGTCAACGTGCCGAAAGGCACATGTTACGGACGCACCGACGTACCGCTTAACGATACGTTCGAACAAGAAGCGGCCGTAACCAAAAAGAATCTGATGGAATATGGAAAGTTTGACGCCGTGTTCTCATCACCACTCACAAGAGCACGCAAACTGGCTGAATACTGCGGCTACCCCTCACCCACTATCGACAACAGGCTTAAAGAGATGAGCATGGGCGACTGGGAGATGCGCAAATTCGATGAGATAAAAGACAAGGAACTGCAAGAATGGTACGACGATTACATGCATGCGGCTACCAAAAACGGCGAGAGCTTTCCTGTGCTGTACGCCCGTGTGGCAGCTTTTCTTGATGAGATACGCCTCAATAGCTACAAACGTGTCTCTGTCTTTGCACATGGCGGAGTAATGATGTGCGCCGGAATATATGGCGGATTGTTTCCAAAGAACGATTGTTTCAAACACCTCGTGCCTTACGGAGGGATAATGAAAATCAGCGTTTAACGATTACAACAAGTATTTGGGAAGTCGGTTTGTGGATATGTACAAAATTTGCAGGCACCGTTCTCTATCAAATAAATCGTAAACGATAAAGAAACATCGCGCCCGCAAATCCTGTTTTTATACAAATCAATTTTTCACTATTATCTCCGCTCCGGCTTTCAGTGCCTGAATATTAAGCGGAATAAGTCCGTGATGACGCTCAGGCAACGTCTTATATAGTGCCTTTTCAATACCAGCATGACTCACAACAGGGCATACTTCAAGCAGTCCGCCAAGCACAATCATATTGAATATCTTGCCGTTCTTCATCTCCGCAGCCTTGTCCATGGCATCAATTCGATATACTGTGATGTCTTTACGCCGCGGAGGGTTTATTATCCCGTAACCATCATAAATAAGAACGCCACCCGGTTTCACTTTATCCTCAAACTTGTCGAGCGACGGTTGATTGAGCACTATCGCTATATCGTATGTACTCAGTATCGGTGATGAAATCCGCTCGTCGCTCACTATCACCGTCACATTGGCCGTTCCACCCCTCTGCTCGGGTCCGTAAGCCGGCATCCACGTCACCTCTTTATCTTCCATCAGTCCCGAGTAAGCCAGTATCTTACCCATTGAGAGCACGCCCTGACCGCCGAAACCGGCTATTATTATCTCTTTTTCCATGTTCCTATATTTATGTATCAAGGAGTTTTTACCGATAGCCGTGCCACCGATAAGCACTCATCAGATGGTATCTTTCAAATCTCCTTTCTTATAGAACTCAAACATATTCTCGCGCATCCATTCATTGGCTTTCACTGGAGACATTTTCCACCCGCTGTTGCAGGTAGACACTATCTCAACAAGGCTGCTGCCCTTTCCCGCCATTGAAGCGTCGAACGCCTTTCTTATTGCACGCTTGGCACTACGTATCGAAGCCACGGTATCAACGCTTTGGCGTGTCACATAGCACGTTCCTTCAAGTTGCGCGGCCATCTCGGTTATCCTGAGAGGATATCCATGAAGCTCTGCCACACGACCATACGGACATGTGGAGGTCTTCTGCCCCATCAGAGTCGTAGGTGCCATCTGTCCGCCCGTCATTCCGTATATTGCGTTATTGATGAATATTATCACGATATTCTCTCCTCTGTTGAGGGCATGTACCGTCTCGCAAGTACCTATACACGCCAAGTCGCCGTCTCCCTGGTAAGTGAATACGAGCCTGTCCGGCCACAGCCGTTTTATGCCTGTAGCCACTGCCGGTGCCCGTCCGTGCGCGGCTTCCTGCCAGTCGATGTCAAGATAGCGGTAGGCAAACACGGCGCAGCCCACGGGGCACACTCCAACGGTCTTCTCTTCCATACCCATTTCCTCTATTACCTCAGCCACAAGTTTATGCACCACGCCGTGGCTACATCCAGGGCAATAATGCATCTGTGTGTCATTCATCAGCTCCGGCTTCTTGTATACAAGATTTTCGGGTGATATTATATGATTGGTCATATCGTTGTTCATCGTTCTGTCAGTTTTGTCTTCAATGCTTCCAATATCTCATGAGGCTCCGGCACTATTCCGCCGAGACGTCCGTAGTGCCCGACCGGCACCTCTCCATTAACCGCCAGACGCACATCCTGCACCATCTGGCCGGCATTTATCTCCACCACGAGCACACCTTTCTTACCATTTGCCATCGCCGCAATCTCCTTTTCGGGGAACGGCCACAGGGTTATCGGGCGGAAAAGCCCCACCCTCAGCCCTTCCTCGCGGGCCATGCCGATAGCTTTCTGTGCCAGTCTCGCGGCACTGCCGAAAGCCACTATGACATAATCGGCGTCATCGCAAAGCATTGTCTCGTATCTGACCTCGTTCTCACGGATTGCGGCATACTTCTCTTGCAGGTGTATGTTGTGCTCTTCCATCACCTCGGGCTTCAATTCAAGCGATGTCATTATGTTCGGCTTGCGGTCTTTCGACCGTCCGATAGTAGCCCAAGGACATTCCTTCCGTATCTCTTCCTCTGTGCGACGGGACTTATATGGCGGCAACACCACTTTCTCCATCATCTGCCCGATGACACCGTCGCTGAGTATCATTGCCGGATTACGGTATTTGAAAGCGAGATCGAAAGAAAGCTCCACGAAGTCGGCCATCTCCTGTACTGACGCCGGAGCGAGCACTATCACATTGTAATCACCGTTTCCACCGCCACGGGTAGCCTGGAAATAATCGCTCTGCGACGGCTGGATGGTTCCCAGTCCCGGGCCTCCGCGCTGCACGTTCACAATCACGCCGGGAATCTCCGCTCCCGCCATGTAAGCAATGCCTTCCTGCATAAGAGCCACACCCGGACTCGATGAAGACGTGAACGCCCGCTTTCCCGCGCCCGCCGCTCCATATACCATGTTTATCGACGCCACCTCACTCTCTGCCTGCACCACGACCATACCCGTTGTTTCCCAAGGCTTGTCGAGCGCAAACGTCTCTATTATCTCACTCTGCGGCGTTATCGGATAACCGAAATATCCGTCGACTCCACAACGGATTGCGGCACGGGCTATCGCCTCGTTACCTTTCATCAGTGTCACTTCCTGTTCTGCCATAGTTCTATTGTTCCTCCACTTTTTTCCTGTAAACGGTTATGCATCCATCGGGACACACTATGCCACACGACGCGCAACCGATACATGCGTCGGCAGCGACCGCCTCAACGTATTGATATCCGTTGACATTCACTTTGCTTGCCATGGCAAGTACGTCTTTCGGACAAGCCTCCACACATAGCGAACAGCCTTTGCAACGTCCCGTATCTACCACGACAGCGCCAATAATCTTACTCATAAATCAGTCTTTTTGTTATCACAGGAATATCCATCACGGTTTTTACTGCATGTCAGCTCCACGATGAATCAAGGATTATACATATCCTTATTATAATAGTTTAATATATCTTCGAGCATGCGCTTGGCCTCGACAGCGGGGCTGTCAGGGTCGAGAGCTATTGCCGCAATATAATTGTTGATGGCTTCCTGCCAGTTGCCCTCACGGCGGAAACGGTTTCCCAAACGGTAATACTCCTGCGCCGTCATTATCCGTAATACTCTTTCTTGCCTGCCGCCAACGTGTTCTTCATCAGCGAACAGATTGTCATCGGGCCAACACCGCCGGGTACTGGAGTTATGAAAGAGCACAAAGAAGCCACCTCGTCAAACTTAACATCACCGTTGAGACGGAAGCCGCTCTTGCGAGTCGCATCCGGAACACGGGTCGTGCCCACGTCCACAATTACCGCTCCTTCTTTCACCATGTCCGCCGTCACGAAGTCGGGACGACCGATGGCGGCTATGATAATGTCCGCCTGCCTGCACTCTTCCTTGAGGTTTTGCGACCTGCTGTGACATACCGTCACCGTGGCATCTCCATACTGCTTCTGCATCATGAGCTGGGCCATGGGTTTGCCCACTATGTTCGAGCGACCGAGGATGACACACTTTTTACCGCTTGTCTCTATCCCATACCTTTTCAGGAGAGTTATTATACCAAGAGGAGTGGCCGAAATGAAGCACGGCAGGCCAATTGCCATCCGCCCGACATTTATCGGATGAAACCCGTCCACATCCTTACGATAATCTATCGCCTCTATTATCTTCTGCTCATCAATATGCTTCGGAAGCGGCAACTGCACTATAAATCCGTCCACATCATCATCATTATTGAGTCTGTCGACGCATTCGAGCAATTCAGCTTCCGTGATATTGTCTTCAAACCGTATCAGAGAAGACTTGAATCCGCAAGCCTCACAAGCCAGCACCTTATTCTTCACGTATGTCTCCGAGCCACCGTCGTGACCCACAAGCACTGCCGCCAGATGCGGGCGTTTGCCTCCCGAAGCCACTATTGCCTTCACTTCCTCCGCTATCTCTTCCTTTATCTTGGCCGCGGTAGCCTTTCCGTCTATCAGTCGCATATTTCTTTTATTTATATTTTGGGTTGGGAGTTATAGTATTCTCCTTGTTGAGTCAAAGGAGTTAAAAGCAATACGCTGGCTGAGGCCTGTGGCTGTTTCCTTTTAACTCTTTCGATTCCCTATACTAAGATTTACATCATTTACATCCCCCTCATCTTTCTCATTGCGTTTGCCATCTGCATCATCTTGCTGTTGGACGTGCCGGTGACCATGCGCATCATCTTTCTTGTCTGGTCAAACTGTTTTAACAGGCGGTTTACCTCCTGAATGTTCGTACCCGAGCCTTTCGCTATGCGCATTCGGCGGCTTTGGTTGATGATGTCGGGATTGGAACGCTCCTTCGGGGTCATGCTGTTGATGATGGCCTCGATGCCTTTGAACGCGTTATCGTCTATATCAACGTCTTTAATAGCCTTGCCCACACCGGGAATCATTGCTGCCAGGTCCTTGATGTTACCCATCTTCTTTATCTGCTGTATCTGGCTCATGAAGTCGTTGAAGTCAAACTGGTTCTTGCGTATTTTCTTTTCCAGCTCCTTGGCCTGCTTCTCGTCAAACTGCTCCTGCGCGCGCTCCACCAGGCTGACGATATCTCCCATTCCGAGAATACGGTCGGCCATACGCTCGGGATGGAACACATCGAGAGCCTCCATTTTCTCGCCCGTTCCGACAAACTTGATTGGCTTCGTCACAACAGTACGTATGGAAAGCGCCGCACCGCCACGTGTGTCACCGTCGAGTTTGGTGAGCACAACTCCGTCGAAATCGAGACGGTCGTTGAACTCCTTGGCCGTGTTCACAGCGTCCTGACCCGTCATCGAGTCTACAACAAAAAGGGTCTCATCGGGGTTTACGGCATTCTTCAGTTTCTCGATCTCATCCATCATCTCCTCATCGACAGCCAACCGGCCGGCGGTGTCTATGATAACCACGTCGTGTCCCTTGGCCTTGGCCTCACGAATGGCATTGGCGGCAATCTCCACCACGTTCTTGCTTTCAGGTTCCGAGTATACCGGCACACCTACTGTCTGCCCCACAACCTTCAACTGCTCGATAGCAGCCGGACGATACACGTCGCAAGCCACGAGCAGAGGGTTCTTGCGGTTCTTGTTTTTCAGCATGTTGGCCAGTTTACCACTGAACGTCGTTTTTCCGGAACCTTGCAGTCCTGACATCAGGATTATCGCCGGACGGCCCTCGATTTTTATGTCGACCGCCTTTCCGCCCATAAGTTCCGCCAACTCATCGTGCACTATCTTTACCATCAACTGGCTCGGTTTCACGGCCGTAAGCACGTTCATACCCATAGCCTTTTTCTTAACCGTGTCGGTGAATGTCTTGGCCACTTTATAGTTTACGTCGGCATCAAGCAGCGCCCTGCGCACGTCTTTAAGCGTTTCCGCAACATTGATTTCGGTGATTTTTCCCTCGCCTTTGAGAATTTTGAACGATCGTTCAAGTCTGTCGCTTAAATTTTCAAACATATATATAATGTGTCTTTATTATTGCTTTTTCTGCAAAATTACGCTATATTATCAGAAAAAACGAATATGTTATCTGTGTTTTAAACTATTTTAAAACGTCGGTCTTTTAAATTGCGCACATTTACATCTTAATGTGCAATAATTATACACACACAATGATTTTCCCGAATGCCGCATCAGAAATTTTACGACGACCGGCTTTAACGCTGATGACATACTGCCAATCAAAACTTCAAGAAGAACATCCGAAAGCCACTTATATGTAAACAAAATATCACGACACAATGCGATATGGACAGCAATCGAAATCACATCTGCATTTTGAATATTTATGCACAAACGCCAAGGACAACGAAAATTCCACCATTGAAAAATGACAAAACAACGATTTGAGCCGAACGGCCAACAACCCGTAAAGCGAAATATCGGCGACCATTTGCATTAAGTATCCCGTTGTCATGCAACGGGATACTAACTGGAATGCATTTAGCGTCCCGTCAGCTTCCGTTTAGACGCTAAACGCAACCCGACCAATACCTTAATACAAGGCAAAAATATGTCTCCAACAAAGAAAAAATGCTTCCGGAACAAAGTCCCGGAAGCATTTCGGTTTCACCCAGCATATACATATATGCGGAAACAAATCACCACATACGAATTGTCATGACACAATACACGACGCATATATAGCCAAGACATTATATATATCCGGCATCTGACATCAGCAAACCGGATGCCGACACAGTACATTTATCAAAAATCACAGCCAGATCCGATTGCATAAATATACATTTCAAAGCAGACTTACAGCCGCTTTCAGATATCAATGACTGGAAAATCATAAACTTTTTGTAAATTATTATCATAGTTTTCGTGTTTTTAAAACGTTTTTTAGTCCACAAATTTACTTCAAAAAAACGCTGAAAACAAATTCCGATGCGATACACTTCACGATACATCCGAAAAAACATTCCGATATATTAAGTTTTACTTAAAAAACGCTTTTTATATAATTTTTCGACAAAAAATATATAACTTTGCACATTACTAAATATTCTTAAACATCATGTTTGATAAAGAGACATATATCCGCCGGCGCGGAGAACTGAAAAAACTCGTTGGCGGAGGTATCGTGATACTATTCGGCAACAACGACGCACCGGCCAACTATCCTGCCAACGCATATTATCCTTTCAGGCAGGATTCCACGTTCATATACTATTTCGGACAGCACCGTGACGGTCTTGCGGGCGTTATAGACATAGACAACGACACGGAGACACTCGTAGGCAACGATATTGACATTGAAGACATCGTGTGGTTCGGCTCGGTAGACAGCGTGAGTGACATGGCGGCACAGGTTGGCGTGCGCCATACGGCGCCGATGAAATCGCTCGAAACGATCTGCGCCGATGCGATGAAAGCCGGCAGGAAGCTACACTTCCTGCCGCCATACAGGCACGACACGATGATACAGATAATGGACCTGACGGGCATTCACCCGGTCAGGCAGAGAGAAGAAGCATCGCTCGAACTGATAAAGGCGGTAATAAAAATGCGCGCCGTAAAAGAACCTCAGGAAATAGCGGCCATTGAACGGGCATGCGACATCGGCTACATGATGCACACCACGGCCATGAGAACGACACGCCCGGGAGTGACAGAACGTTTCGTGGGAGGGCAGGTTGACGGTATGGCCGGCTCGCTGTCATCGAAAGTGAGTTTCGCCACCATCTTCACGCAACATGGAGAAATCATGCACGGTTGCCCGTCGGAGAATATCCTGGAAACGGGGCGGCTGGCACTGTGCGACGCCGGATGCGAACTCGACGATTACTGCTCAGACCATACACGCACATTCCCCGTGTCGGGAAAGTTCACTGATCGGCAACTCGACATTTACCGCATCGTGGAAGCATGCCACGACTATACCATTGAAGTGGCAAAACCGGGTGTCAGATGGTATGACGTACACATGGACGTATGCCGGATGATGACCGACAGGTTGAAAGAGATCGGCCTTATGAAAGGTGACACCGAAGAGGCGGTAAGAGCCGGTGCCCACGCCATGTTCCTCCCGCACGGCCTCGGCCACATGATGGGTATGGATGTGCACGACATGGAAGGACTGGGACAAAAACATGTGGGTTTCGACGATGAGACTCAACCTTCAACACAGTTCGGAACAAACTGCCTGCGTATGGGCAGACGACTCGAAGAAGGCTTTGTGATGACCGATGAGCCGGGAATATATTTCATACCTGCGCTCATAGACGAATGGCGTGCCAAGGGACACTGCAAGGAATGGCTTAACTTCGACATGCTCGAAGCATACAAGGACTTCGGAGGAATACGCATCGAAGACGACATACTCATAACAAAGGACGGATGCCGGTTCCTCGGCAACAAGCGCATACCATACCATCCCGAAGACGTGGAAGAATATATGAACAAATATTAATAAATAACAAAAGAAAATCAACAATGAAGAAGTTTTTAGCTTTGGCGTTGGCTGCCCTGACATTCACGGGCGCTTATGCCCAGGAAGGGAAAAAAGACTCGGTGAACAAGAACAAGCCTGTGTTCACCACAATCAAGGAGAACAAAATCACAAGTATCAAGGATCAGAACCGCAGCGGCACTTGCTGGGCTTACTCGACCCTGTCTTATTTCGAGAGCGAGATACTGAAAAAGACAGGCAAGACATACGACCTCTGTGAATCTTTCGTAGCCAACAAGACATACATGGATCGTGCCATCCAGGTGGTAAGACTGCACGGCGACTGCCAGTTCTCACAGGGTGGTTCATGCTACGACCCTCTCTTCTGCCTGAAACACTACGGTATATGTCCGGAAGAAGCCATGCCTCTGCCCGGCACACTCTACGGAGACTCACTCAACAACTTCAACGAGTTCTTCTCTCTCATGGAGCCGTATGTCGCAGCGATAGCCAAAAGTTCGGAAAAGAAAATAAGCTCCCAGTGGAAAGTGGGATTACAAGGCATCCTTGACGCATACCTCGGCAAATGCCCTGAAAAGTTCAAGTATGAGGGCAAGGAGTATACACCGAAGTCGTTTGCGGCAAGTCTCGGCCTCAATTTCGATGACTACGTGACCATCACTTCTTATACACACCACCCGTTCTATACACAGTTTGCGGTTGAAGTACAGGACAACTGGCGCAACCCTCTGTCTTATAATGTGCCCATGGACGAGATGATGCGCATAATCGACAACGCAATCAGCGAGGGTTACTGCATCGCATGGGGCGGCGACGTGAGCGAAGAGGGTTTCACACGCAAAGGACTGGCATACGCTTACGACACAAAGAAAATACAGGGACTTTCCGGAAGCGATGCCGCAAAATGGCTCAGACTGGAAAGAACAAAGAAAGCGGAATTGTATGACTCGCTTGGTTGCACAGCACCGGAAATCACTCCCACACAAGAGATGCGCCAGGAGCGTTTCGACAACTGGGAACTGACAGACGACCACGGCATGCTGATATTCGGTATAGCCAAAGACCAGAACGGTAAGGAGTACTACATGGTGAAGAACTCATGGGGTGAATTCGGTGACTACAAAGGCATCTGGTATATGACCAAGACTTTCATAGCGGCAAACACAATGGACTACATGGTCAATAAGAACGCAATACCGAAAGACATACGCAAGAAGCTCGGCATCTGAGAAGCAGCAAAACGCAATGAAATCAGAGATTAATTTATTTACAGAAAACATAATATAACGAAATGTCTGAATATTCATCAAATCATCACAGCCATTCGTCAAGCCACCACAGCCATTCGTCCGGACATCATCACGGACACTCAAAGCACCACAAAAGAGGCAAAAATGATGTAAGCGAGTGGAAAAGACGCAGTCTCAGGTCGATAGCAAGAAAGAAGAAGATGCAGAAATATCTCTTCAACGCAATGGTAGTGGCAGCAGCCGTGATGCTCATTGCCGTGATTATCGCATATACAATAGGATAAAAAACGAACAAATCCATACACAAACAAAGTGTCGACCGGTTGTCATCCGGCCGGCACTTTGTTTTTTATCGCAAAACTTAAAAACTCAAAAACTTACACGTCAATATTCCAATTTCTTGTTTTTTATTAGTAACTTTACACCCATATACGCCTTTTCAAGGCTACTTTTACAAGCGAAGAAAATAAAAAAAATAAATATAATGTACTTCAAATGGAATTACGAACCAACAACACCGGAGACACAAAAGGCAGCTAAGGAACTGGGAGAGAAAATCGGCATGAGTCCGACTCTCGCCAACCTGCTCATCCGACGCGGTATAAAGACCGAGTCGGCGGCAAAGCGTTTCTTCCGCCCTATGCTCAACGAGCTTATCGACCCATTCCTGATGAACGACATGGACGTAGCCGTAGACAGGCTGAACGATGCCATGGGACGCAAGGAGCGCATCATGGTCTACGGAGATTACGATGTGGACGGATGTACGGCCGTGGCTCTGGTGTACAAGTTTCTGCAACAGTTCTACTCGAATATAGAATACTATATCCCCGACAGATACGAAGAGGGATATGGTGTGAGCTATAAGGGCATAGACTATGCGAAAGAAACAGGTGTGAAACTTATCATCGTGCTCGATTGCGGAATAAAGGCAATCGAAGAGATAGCGTATGCCAAAAGCATAGGAATAGATTTCATAATATGCGACCACCACGTGCCTGATGAGGAAATGCCGCCGGCCAAGGCCATACTGAACCCCAAACGGCCCGACTCCACCTATCCGTTCCACCACCTCTCGGGGTGCGGCGTCGGCTTCAAACTGATGCAGGCGTTCGCCAAAAACAACGGCATACCGTTCGCCCGGCTGATACCGCTGCTTGACTTCTGCGCAGTAAGTATCGCGTCGGACATTGTTCCGGTGACAGGTGAGAACCGCATACTCGCATTCCACGGGCTTAAGCAACTGAACCAGAATCCATCAACAGGCCTGAAAGCAATCATTGAGATCTGCGGACTGTCTAACCGCGAACTGACTATGAGCGACATCGTGTTCAAAATCGGTCCGAGGATAAACGCGTCCGGACGGATGCAGAACGGCAAGGAAACGGTAGAGCTTCTCGTGGAGAAAGATTTTATGAGGGCAATGGCCGAGGCAGGGATGATAAACGAATATAACGAGCAACGCAAGGACATTGACAAGCAGATGACGGAAGAGGCGAACTCCATCGTTGAGAAACTGGAAAGCCAGAAGCATCTGTCATCTATTGTATTATATGACGCAAACTGGAAAAAAGGCGTGATCGGAATTGTGGCATCAAGGTTGACGGAGATCTACTTCCGCCCAACGGTGGTGCTCACAATGAGCGACGGCATTGCCACCGGTTCGGCACGCAGCGTGGCGGGATTCGACATTTATGACGCCATAAAGAGCTGCCGTGACCTCCTGGTCAACTTCGGAGGGCACACATACGCAGCCGGCCTGTCGATGAAAGAGGAGAACATACCAGAATTTCGCCGGAGGTTTCAAGAGTATGTTGTCAACCACATCATGCCGGAACAGACACAGGCCATACTTGACGTAGAGGCTGTCATTGACTTCAAGGATATAACAAAAAAGATGCATGCCGACCTGAAAAAGTTCGCACCGCACGGACCATGCAACCCGAAGCCGCTGTTCTGCACGCAAAATGTATATGATTACGGCACGAGCAAGGTTGTGGGACGCCATCAGGAGCACATCAAACTGGAACTTGTGGACAGCCGTTCGAGCAATGTGATGAACGGAATAGCGTTCGGACAAAGCGCGGCCGCAAGGTACATCAAGAGCAAACGCTCGTTTGATATAGTATATACAATAGAAGAAAACGCATACAAACGCAACGAGGTACAACTGCAAATAGAAGACATCAAACCGTCGGAAGAACCGCAATGACGCTTTTATCATTATTAAAGCAAGCCACGGGACAAGGATGGACAAATATAGAGAAATACTACGCCGATATTGGGGATACGATGATTTCAGGGGCATACAACGTGAAATAATCGACAGCATAGGCTCCGGGAAAGACACGCTCGGACTTATGCCCACCGGGGGCGGCAAATCTGTCACGTTTCAGGTTCCCGCACTTGCCGCCGACGGGGTGTGCATCGTAGTCACGCCGCTGATAGCGTTGATGAAAGATCAGGTAATGAACTTGAAGCGGCGGGGCATCTCTTCCGCAGCAATATACTCCGGACTGTCGCGAACGGAAATCATCACCATTCTGGAAAACTGTGTGTTCGGCGCAGTCCGCATACTTTATATATCGCCCGAACGCCTGTCTTCACAAATATTCCAAACCAAGCTCAGACATATTAAAGTGAGTTTCTTCGCCATAGACGAGGCTCACTGCATAAGTCAGTGGGGGTATGATTTCAGGCCATCTTACCTGAAAATATCCGATATACGCAGACTGCATCCCGACGTTCCGGTGCTCGCACTAACCGCCACGGCCACCCCGAATGTGGTGGACGACATACAAGAAAAGCTCGGTTTCAAAGAAAGAAGAGTGTTCAGGATGAGCTTTGAACGCAAAAACCTGGCCTATGTGGTACGCCGGACAATGGATAAGCAGGGAGAGCTGATACACATATTGGAATGTGTGGAGGGTTGCGCCATCGTATATGTACGCAGCAGAAGACGGGCAAAAGAAATCGCCGTAATGCTGAACGAGAACGGACTGCCGGCCACTTTCTATCACGCCGGACTGGAAAGCGCAGAGAAAGACAAACGACAGAAAGACTGGCAGGAAGACAAAGTGCGGGTGATGGTGGCAACAAACGCTTTCGGCATGGGCATAGACAAGCCCGATGTGCGCATAGTGGTGCACACAGACTGCCCGGACAGCATAGAGGCGTACTTCCAGGAGGCCGGCCGGGCCGGGCGAGACGGAAACAAAGGATATGCCGTGATGTTGTATAACGACAGCGACAGGAACAAGTTGACAAAGCGGATAAGCGACACATTCCCCGACAAAGAATATATAAAAAAGGTCTACGAGCACTTGGCCTATTTCTATCAGGTGGCCGCGGGTGCAGGTTACGGAATGACATTCGAATTCAACATAGAAAAGTTTTGCCACAACTTCAAGCACTTCCCTATACAGGCCGACGCCGCGCTGAAAATACTGAACCGTGCCGGATACATAGAGTACACCGATGAACAGGACAACAAAGCAAGAGTGATGTTCACCGTGTCGCGCGACACTCTCTACCGACTCGAGAACAACTCGGAGAACGAAGATAAAGTGATTGTGACACTGTTACGCAACTACGGAGGGCTGTTCAGCGACTACAACTTCATAGACGAGAGCCTTATAGCCATGCAGACAGGACTGAAATCACACGAAGTATATCTCACACTGAAACTGCTCGCGGCCAAACACATCATCAAGTTCATACCGAGAAAAAAGACACCCTATATCCGTTACACACAAAGACGGGAGAACACCGAACACCTGATGTTTCCAAAAGAAGTGTACGAGGAGAGGAAAAGGCAATTCACCGAGCGCATCAACGCAATGATTGAATATGCGGCGACCGATGACACATGCCGCAGCAGAATGTTGCTGGAATATTTCGGAGAACATACCGACCATGACTGCGATTCATGCGATGTGTGCATGGAGCACAGAAAAGAAAACAACCACGGTGACGCCACCACCGAAACACAAGCAGAGATAATGGCAATACTCAGCGACATGAAGCCACATCCGATTACAGAACTGAACACCATCAAACGACCATACGAACAAATCGATACTGCCCAGACATATCTCATAAATGAGGAAAAGATATACCGCATGGACGGAATGATATTCATCGGTAACTGAGATAAATACCTCCAAACAACATATAAAGCATAGAAAAGCTACCGGCAGAATAGAACCAAGATTTGTTTTATGACTGTAAAAGCGGCAATAATGGCTTAAAGAATAAACAGGCAGATTTGTAATGAAGCCCCCAAAAAGTTTTATGTATAACTTTTTGGGGGCTTCTTTTTTAGGAGAGAAAGAGAATTTATCGGCACTATTTGACATTTTTATCACCCGCCATATTACAGTCATCCAACCTCCGTTTAGAAAAAGAACGCAAAAAAATCATAAGTGTAAGACAATTTAAAAACAAATTGGCCTTAATTAACAGCACATAAGCATAATATCGTAGTAACGGTCACTATCTTTGCAGCAGAAAAAGATTACTTCAGGAAACGATATTTATTGTCTAACTTAATACATTATTCATTATGGAAACAAAACAAGTAAACGGAAAATTTGAGCTTATCAAACTACCCTATGGAACCGACAGCCTGGAACCGGTAATCAGTTCGGCTACAATCGGATTTCATCATGGCAAGCATCTGCAAACATATATAAACAATCTCAACGCTGCCCTGTCTGGCAGCAAATATGAGAACATGACGCTCGAGGAAATAGTAAAGACGAGCGACGGCGGCGTGTTCAACAACGCCGGACAGATACTCAATCACAACCTGTATTTTACCCAGTTGTGCCCGCCAAGGGAAAACAACGTGCCCAAAGGTAAACTGGCCGAGGTGATAGACTGCCAGTTCGGCTCATTCGAAGCCTTTAAGGAAGAGTTCGTGAAGAAAGGATCCACCCTTTTCGGGTCGGGATGGGTATGGCTGTCTGCCGACAACTCCAAAAAACTCGTGATAACACAAGAGTCTAACGCCGGAAATCCTATACGCCAAGGCCTTCGCCCGCTACTCACTTTCGACGTATGGGAGCACGCCTACTATCTGGATTTCCAGAACAGACGCGCCGACTATCTCGACAAGATGTGGCAGATAGTAAACTGGGAAACGATAGAAAGAAGGTTTATATGTTGCAGATGCTGCAAATAACAATATAATTATCGGATATATTAAAAAGAAACGCCCGGACAATCGTCCGGGCGTTATCATTTATAGAGTTTTAAACTTCTGTTCTATAAATTAGAAGTTGAACAATATACCGAGTGTAAGGTCTGTATTGTCGATGCTGAGACCAAAAGCAGAACCGCCACCATTAAATTTTTCACTATTCTTTGAATACCCAAGGAAACCGGTCTTAGCAACTACGTCAACTTTGTCTGATACGGCAAACTTCACGCCGGGACGGAGACCTACCCCGAAGTTAGAACCCTCAGCATCGCTTCCATAAGCGGTGAAGATTATACCACCGTCAACAAAGAAAGAAGCTGCACCGCTCTTAGCAAATGTATAGCGTGCGTATGGAGCAACAGAGAATGCACTTACAGTATACTCGTCACCTTGCTCTTGTGAAGCATATCCGAGCTGGATACCAACAGCAAGATTGTCG
This sequence comes from Prevotella sp. PTAC, assembly GCF_013166535.1. Classification (NCBI taxonomy): domain Bacteria; kingdom Pseudomonadati; phylum Bacteroidota; class Bacteroidia; order Bacteroidales; family Prevotellaceae; genus Prevotella; species Prevotella sp. PTAC. The sequence goes on along the minus strand of NZ_JABKKK010000006.1, from coordinate 32,014 downwards.
CTCAGGTTGTAGCCAACCTCAGGAAGGATAGAGAAAGATGTAAGAGCATCTGCATCTTTATTCTCCTTAGAAGACTCGAAACCCAGTGAACCACCAACGTAAATCTGTGCACTTGCAGCAACAGAAGCAACAACGAATGCTGCCATCAAAAATAACTTTTTCATAATTTTTTCCTTTTTGATTAATAATTGAGTTATTATCTGAGGCAAAGATATTCCATTTATTTAACATAGCCAAAAGAATCTACAAAAAAGTTAACACTATAATTCCTGTATATTGATTTAAGACAAAAAAAACAGAAAAAAAGGATAAAATACTCTATTATCATTTGTATTTCGTATTTTTGTATGGATTTAATAGGCATACGGCTGTATATTATATAATAATGTATGAAAGTGGCAATAATCGTCAATAAGTGATTATCAACAAGAAAAACCACGACTGAAAACCAGTTTAAAATAAGTAAACAATAAAATTACGACAAAATGACAAGTAAAAAGACTGCAGTGATTTTGGGTTCGGCAATGCTTTGCATGACCGTGCTATCTCCTCTGTCCACCATCGCACAGACAAGAGACGGGGGCATCTCGCAACAGATGATAAGCGATATTCGCAAGTCACAAAAAATGACAACGGCAGACAGGGCGATAGCAAATGCCATAGCCTCAAATGCCATTGACAACCTGGCTAAAAACCATGTCAATGCCGGAGAGCTTGACACTTATTTCAGCGTGGAGACCAAAAAACAGTCGATAACGGACCAACAAAGCTCAGGCCGCTGCTGGATGTTCAGCGGATTTAACGTCATAAGAGCCAATTTCGCCAAACGTACAGATTCACTTACGGTTGATCTATCGCACAGCTACCTGTTCTTTTGGGATCAGTTGGAAAAAGCGAACCTATTTCTTCAAGGCGTGATAGACACGGCCAAAAAACCGATGGACGACACACGAGTGCAGTTTTTCTTCAAAAATCCCATCAACGACGGCGGCACATTCTGTGGCGTGGCGGATCTTGCTGACAAATACGGTCTCGTGCCCAAATCTGTAATGCCAGAGACTTATTCGAGCGACAACACATCGCGCATGGCCCGACTGATATCATCCAAACTGCGCGAATACGGCCTGCAACTACGCCAAATGGCGGCCGACGGCAAGAAACAGGCAGATATAAATGCGGCCAAGACAAAGATGCTCGGAACGGTCTATCACATGCTCGCAATGACAATAGGCGAGCCACCTACACAGTTTACATACGCTTTCCGCAACGACAAGGGACGTACTGTGGGCGAAACGAAAACATACACACCGCAGGAATTCTACCGCGAGGTGGTAGGAAACCAGATAAACGGCTCTTTCATCATGGCCATGAACGACCCGCGCCGCCCATACTACAAGACTTACGAAGTTGAATATGACCGACACACATACGACGGGCACAACTGGAAATACATCAACCTGCCGATGGACGACATTGAGAAAATGGCAATAGCCTCGCTAAAAGACGGCCGGAAAATGTACAGCTCGTATGACGTAGGAAAGATGCTTGACCGCCAGCGCGGATACGGAGATACGGAAAACTTCGACTACGGTTCGCTATTCGGCGTGACATTCGGCATGGACAAAGCACAGCGAATCAGCACGTTCGACAGCGGCTCAACACATGCCATGACGCTTACGGCCGTCGACCTCGACGAGAAAGGAAACGCAAAGAAATGGAAAGTGGAAAACAGTTGGGGCGCGACATGGGGTCAAGGCGGCTGCATGATAATGTCAGACCGCTGGTTCAGGGAATACATGTTCCGCCTTGTGATAGACAAGAAATACGTCCCCGAAGACATATTGAAGATGAACGAGCAGAAGCCTATCATGGTAATGCCAGAGGATCCGCTTTTTCAGAAAGACTTTTAAAGGTAAAAAAGTAAAAGGGTAAAAAGGTAAAAAAGCCGTGCGGTCAGTTTTTATATGGTCATGTATTGGCACAACAATAGTATTGACACAATATAAATCACGCCGCACGGCTTTTTTACCTTTTTACCCTTTTACTTTTTTACCTTTAAAAGCCTCAGGCTGTTCAGCACAACGCTTATGCTGCTCATAGCCATTAATGCGCTTGCCCACATAGGAGTTATCTGAAAATCGGTCACCCAGCGTAACGCTCCCGCCGCAAGTGGTATGCAAACGATGTTATATATGAATGCCCAGAACAGGTTCTGGCGTATCATGGATACAGTACGCTCCGACAGTCTTATGGCCTCCGGGATGCGCCTGAGATCTGTTCCCATAAGCGTCACCTGGGCAACGTCCATCGCAACGTCAGTACCCTGCCCCATGGCAATGCTCACATCGGCTGCCGCAAGAGCCTGGCTATCATTTATTCCGTCTCCTGTCATTGCAACCTTGCGACCTTCAGCTTGCAGTTTCCTAACAAGGTCTTCCTTATCCTGAGGCATCACACGACTGCGATAGTTTGTTATTCCGGCCTCATCTGCCACCCGTCTCACCGCATCCTCACTGTCACCGCTCATCATGTAAATTTCTATTCCGCGCTTTTTAAGCATATCCACAGCCTCACGTGCATGGGGTTTAAGCATTTCCCGGCTTTTACCATCGGTGGAAGGTATGGTGACAGTACCCGTTTTGTCGGTCACAAGTACATCCACTAAACGCAGGTTTTCCAATGCCGTGGCGTCTTTTATCAGTATGTTTCGCTCAGCAGCCTTTCCAATGCCGACCATAAGGGCCGTCGGAGTGGCAAGCCCCATGGCACAAGGACATGCGATAACAAGTACCGATACAGCCGACAACACGGCTTGCGGCAATGCTGACATACCGCCAAACACGAGCCAAAGGGCAAATGTAACCAAGGCAATAAACATCACCACGGGCACAAACACAAGGGCAATCTTGTCCACTATTCGCTGAACGGGAGCCTTAGAGCCTTGCGCCTGACGCACCATCTTTATTATATTCGCAAGCACTGTATCCGCTCCAACCTTCTCTGCACGAAACCTTAACATTCCGCTCTTCACTATCGTACCGGCAAGCACCTTGTCGCCTCCTGTCTTGCATACGGAGACCGACTCTCCGCTTATCATGCTCTCGTCTATCAACACGTTGCAAGCATTATGATACAAGTTATCGGAAGAAAGAATGCCGTCAGCCGAAAGAGCCGTAATACAACCGGAATTTTTCGCATTTACAGCCGGATAACCACCGGCGATAATATCCGACCGCACTCCAACATCACACGAACGAGACCCGATACCGGCTTGGGAAGCATTTAAATCGTCGGTAACAACCTCTCCGTCAACAGGAATTTTCTCCCCTGCCCTTACCTCTATAATATCGCCGGGACGCAAAGCGGAAATAGGCGCGTCGGCAATAGACGCCCCGTCAACAAGGTGGGCCGTCTTCGGTGCAAGGCCAATAAGTGACCGTATGGCCGTTGCCGTGCCGCCCTTTGCTTTCTCCTCAAGCATCCTCCCCGTAAGCACAAAGGTTATTATCATCACCGAGGCATCATAATAGGTATGCCACTCAATACCTCTCGCACCCCAAAAAGAATCTCCCCAAAAGGTATTGAAAAGACTGAAAACAAAAGATATGCCGGTACTCATGGCCACGAGGGTGTCCATATTGGCCGCTCCATGAACAAGCTGGCGCCACGCCGATACATATACAGACCGGCCGCAGTAAGCGATATTTAGCGCCGCTATAATCATAAGCAGCACATTTGCCCCGCTGCCTACATCTATCCACCCCATCGACAGACTCATCGTCATAATGGCAAAAAGCCACGACCATATCACCTTCTGTCGCAGAATAACGTACTCACGGCGTTCTATCGCCTCTACGTCACGGTCTTCCTCTATCACCATCTCATAACCGATATGTCCCAATTCGGCTTTCATATCATCGAGAGAGACCACCGCCGGCTCATACTCCACAAGCACTGTGCGCGCCGGAAGGTTTACCGAGGCGGAGGCAACGCCATCCATCGCTCCGAGCCTACGCTCCACATTGGCCGCGCAACCGGCACACATCATTCCCAACACCGCTATTGTTTTCTTTTCCATAAACTATCTGTTTTTCACTTATAATATCCCCCAGCAAACCGTGTCTCACGCCATAATTACCGGCCGCAAACGCGCTTAGAGGCTTAATTTACCGGTCACAAAGGTATCTAAAAATTACTGCAACCTGATTGCAAAGACATTTTTTAACCGCTTTATTTGCCTCAATTACCTATTTTATAAGTATCTGCAAATGATATATTCCGCTTTTTTGCTATTTTTGCATCTATCAAACAAAATAATGACACCATCGTATCATAAAAAGATACGCATCTAAAAAAGAATTTAAAGCGATGAATATTTTCAAGGCATTGTTCGGGGGAGAAGAGGAAACACCCGAGGAAAAACAGAAAGCCGACAAGGCGAAGAGATTTGACATGTTCAAATATGACGGTGTGAAAGCCGCCAGAATGGGACAACATGACTATGCCGTCAAATGCTACAACGAGGCGCTAGCCATACATGACGATCCCGAGACACACGACTATATCGCCCAATCACTGATACACACAGACAGGCTCGACGAAGCCATGACACACCTGGAAGTGCTTAACGAAGCTCAACCATGCAATAAAGAAATACTTATCCGCATGGCCGACATTACCTACCTAATGGAAGACTACTCTAAAATGGCCGACCTGTGCGCACGCATTCTTGAAATAGACAACGAATGCCCGCGCGGCAATTATCTGTATGCCCGTGCATACGCCGGGCTCGGCAATCCGGTAGGAGCGGTGGCAACAGTCAGTCGCGCCATCGCATTAGACGCCGACTTCGGTGCCGCCTACCTGCTCCGCGGACAGTTGCTCCTTAAAATGGGCGATACAGCCGGAGCCGGAAAAGATGCCGACAAGCTCATCGGGACATACGGTGAAAATGAAGACGCTCTGATGCTTAAAGCAAGAGCCGAGGCTGCTGCAGGCCATCACGACGCCGCAATAGACATATATGATAAGGTGACGGAACTCAATCCATTCTGCACAGAGGCTTTCCGTGAGCGCGGAGCGGTGAGATACGGCAAGGGCGACATGACGGGAGCCCAGGCCGACATGCAGAGAGTACTCGAACTGAATCCCAACCAAGCGAGCGGTATCACAGGCGAATACTCGGCAGAGGGCGTTGAACACAAGATGCACAAGGCCAGTTTTATAAATCCGCTCGGATTATAATTAAAATGTAAGCAAAAGACAAAAAAAACAATGTTTTATTTGTTTATTTCACCAAAAAACTTTACTTTTGCAATCAGACAAATAAAATAAACATATCAATTAAACGATATAAGAATATCAATTAAACGATATAAGAATATCAAACGGAAGACATAAAAACACCGTACATACGATATCGGCATGCCGGACAAATGATATAAACTTATCGGATAAGGAATACCAAAAAGCAAATAAATAAAACAGATACGATAATGAAGAAGTTTCACGCATACTTTTACAACTTTTTTTTCTACTTTGCAAGGAATTGCGAAGCGGGAAGTTGCGTGTAGATTTCAACTTATGACAAGACAAACATCACAAAGATGATATATAGTCAAATCCCGCTTCACGACAATGAGGCGGGATTTTCGATTTAAAACGAACAGTAACAAAATGAAAAGAATAGCTATACAAGGATTGAGAGGATCGTTTCATGACATTGCCGCAAACCTGTACTTCGAAGGAGAACAGACACAATTGATATGCTGCGCCACTTTCGAAGAAGTTTTCGAAAACATAAAACAAGACCCTACCATTATCGGAATGATGGCAATAGAGAACACCATAGCAGGCAGCCTGCTTCACAACTACGAACTGCTCCGCGACTCCGGCACATCGGTTGTTGGCGAACATAAATTGCACATATCACACTGTATATGCTGTATGCCCGACGATGACTGGAACACTGTCACCGAAATACACTCTCACCCGGTGGCGCTGATGCAGTGCCGCGGCTTCCTTTCCCGCCATCCTGAAATGAAAGCCGTGGAAAACGAGGATACCGCCGGCTCGGCAAAAGAGATTTTCGAGAACAGACGGCACGGCCATGCAGCCATTTGCAGTGCCGCGGCAGCTGAAATGTACGGTATGAAAATACTCGAAAACCATATCGAAGACAACAAGCATAACTTCACACGGTTTCTCGTTGTTTGCGACCCGAGGAAGGCCGACTTCCTCCGCCCGATAGAGAAAACAGACAAGTCGAGCCTCGTCTTCTCACTGCCCCACGAGGAAGGGTCGCTATCACAGGTACTGAGCATACTTTCGTTCTATAAAATAAACATGACAAAGATACAGTCGTTGCCTATCATAGGGCGCGAATGGGAATATATGTTCTACGTAGACGTGACCTACGACAACCTCACACGCTACCGCCAGAGCATCGATGCCATAACACCGCTTACAAAAGAATTAAAGATATTAGGAGAATACATAAATGGAAGACAAAGTGACTGACATAAAGCCGGCCGACCGGCTCGGCCTTGTGAGCGAATACTACTTCAGCCGCAAGCTCAAAGAGGTGGCACGGCTGAACGCCGATGGACACGACATTATAAGTCTGGCGATAGGCAGTCCCGACATGCCGCCGTCAGAACAGACGATAGAAAAACTGTGCGAGGTGGCACACCGCCCTGACGCACACGGATACCAACCGACAATAGGCACGCCCGAGCTTCGCGGAGCAATGGCCGACTTCTACAAGCGTTGGTACGGCGTGGCGCTCGACCCGTCAACGGAGATACAGCCGCTCATCGGCTCGAAAGAAGGCATCCTGCACGTCACGCTGGCATTCGTAAATCCTGGCGAGCGGGTCCTCGTACCAAATCCCGGATACCCCACATACACTTCGCTAAGCAGGCTTCTCGGTGCCGAAGTGGTAAACTACAACCTTTGCGAGGACAACGGCTGGCAGCCCGATTTCGACGAACTGGAAAACATGGACCTCACCGACGTGCGGCTGATGTGGACCAACTATCCCAACATGCCAACCGGAGGAAACGCCCGCCGGGATACATACGAGCGGCTTGTGGCTTTCGCCCGCCGCCACGGCATAGTGGTAGTGAACGACAATCCCTACTCTTTCATACTCAACGACAAGCCTATGTCTTTATTGCAGATAGACGGAGCGAAAGACTGCTGCATTGAATTCAACTCGATGAGCAAGAGCCACAACATGCCGGGATGGCGTGTAGGCATGTGCGCGTCTAATCCGGCATTCATCGGCTGGATACTGAAAGTGAAGAGCAATATAGACAGCGGCACATTCCGAGGCCTGCAACTCGCCGCAGCCGAGGCCTACGCCAATGATGCCGAATGGCACCACCGGGCAAACATCGAGACCTACTCGCGCCGCCGCCAATATGCCGAGAGCATCATGCAGACACTCGGATGCACGTTCGACACCGAGCAGGTGGGAATGTTCCTCTGGGGAAAAATACCCGGGAAATACACCGATGCCGAACAGCTCACCGAGCGTGTGCTACACGAGTGCCGTGTGTTCATCACCCCGGGATTCATCTTCGGGTCGAACGGTGACCGCTACATACGCATCTCACTGTGCGCAAAAGAAGAGAAACTGCAAGAAGCTTTAAAGAGAATAAAACTGTCGGCATGGTAAAAAAAGCCGTCAGACAGACATACATGCAAACCCAGCAAAAACAATGATATTATGGAATTGGAATTAGAACCGCTCAAACTGCCAAGTGATAACAAACGCCCTTTCGTCATGGCAGGCCCCTGCTCTGCCGAGACAGAAGAACAAGTGATGACCACCGCGATGCAACTCGCAGCCAAAGGCTGTAAGATGTTCAGAGCCGGAGTGTGGAAACCGCGCACCAAGCCGGGAGGTTTCGAGGGAAACGGAGAAGCCGCCCTGCCTTGGATGAAGGCCGTGAGAGAACAGACCGGAATGCTCATAGCCACAGAGGTAGCCACGCCAGAGCATGTTGAACTGGCTATGAAATACGGCATCGACATACTGTGGGTGGGAGCACGCACGTCTGCCAACCCGTTTGCCATGCAGGCACTGGCCGACGCCCTCAGGGGAGCCGACGTGCCGGTATTCGTCAAAAACCCCGTAAACCCCGACCTTGAACTGTGGATTGGGGCCATGGAGCGCATCAACCAGGCCGGCATCAAGCGCATGGCGGCCATACACCGCGGTTTTTCGAGCTATGACAAGAAGATATACCGCAACCTGCCCATGTGGCAGATACCCATCGAACTGCACAGACGCATGCCAGACCTGCCCATCATCTGCGACCCGAGCCACATCGGCGGCAGCCGCGAACTGATTGCCCCGCTGTGCCAGCAGGCCATGGATCTCGGTTTCGATGGACTGATAGTGGAAAGCCACTGCGAGCCGGACAAGGCATGGAGCGACGCCAAACAGCAGGTCACACCGGATGTGCTCGACTATATCCTCAGCCTCATCGTGGTGCGTGACGAAACCGTGAGCACAGAAGGTATCGGCCAGTTGCGTAAGCAGATAGACGAGATAGACAACCAACTGATGGATCTTCTGTCAAAGCGCATGCGGGTATGCCGTGAGATCGGACAGTACAAGAAAGAGCACAACATGACAATCCTGCAATCGGCGCGCTACAGCGAGATACTCGAAAAACGCGGCGCTCAGGGCACACTGTGCGGCATGGGTGCCGACTTTGTGGCAAAAGTGTTCGAGAACATACACGAGGAGTCGGTAAAACAGCAACTTGAAATCATCAACAAATGAGAATACTGGTATTGGGAGCGGGTAAGATGGGAAGCTTCTTCCTCGACCTGCTCAGTTTCGACCACGAGACGGCCGTGTACGACAAAGATCCTAAACGGATGCGGTTCACCTACAACTGCCGGCGAATGACATCGCTCGGCGAGGTGGGCGACTTCCGCCCCGAGCTTGTCATCAACGCCGTGACATTGAAATACACCATAACGGCGTTTGAAGAGGTCATGCCCTACCTGCCGCCCGAGTGCATCGTCAGCGACATATCGTCCGTAAAAACAGGACTGCACGAGTACTATAAGCAGTGCGGCCATCCTTTCGTGTCGACACACCCTATGTTTGGCCCTACATTCGCCAACCTGCAACAGTTGAGCGAGGAGAACGCGATAATCATAAGTCAGGGAGACTACATGGGGCGCATCTTCTTCAAAGACCTGTACAGCCGGCTCGACCTGAACATTTACGAGTACACCTTCGATGAGCACGACCGCACCGTGGCCTACTCGCTGAGCATCCCGTTCGTGAGCACATTCGTGTTCGCCGCCGTGATGAAGCATCAGGATGCGCCCGGCACCACGTTCAAGCGGCACATGAAGATAGCCAAAGGGGTGCTCAACGAAGACGACTATCTGCTGCAAGAAATCCTCTTCAACCCCTATACCGGCGAACAGGTGGCACAGATACGCAACGAACTTAAAGAGTTGCTTGGCATCATCGACCGGAAAGACGCTGCCGGCATCAAAGCCTATCTCACGAAAATAAGAAGCAACGTGAGGCGGGACATAGACAGCATAAAATAGAATGCCTGTAATAATAAAGTCACAAAAAAAACGCCTCTCGTTTTTCATGAAATAGAGAAACGAAATATATATACAAGGCGATACAACAACGGTTGCTTTACGAGAATAAGGGTTCGTAAAGCGGCCGTTTTTGCATTAGGCATCCCGTTGCGCCGCATTTAGCACGCCGTTGTAGTGCGTTTAGCGTCCCGTTACAAGACAACGGGTAGCCCAATGCAGAGCAACGGGACGCTAAACGCACTACAACGGGGTATCAATCGGCAAAGGACAAAAAGCCGCACAAAGTGCATTTAGCCTATATCGTTGATTATCAATAAATTACTTAAAACCACAAAATACTCGAAAATTTCGAGATACAGGATTGATTTTTCAAAATTTTCGAGTATTCTGAGGTGTTTTGTAAATATTGTTCACAATGACATATCTATTTTTTCGTGGATATGTGTATAGTCTTGGTGACCGACGGTATCTGCCTGTCAGTCGTCGTACCGCAACCCTTATAGTAGTTCATCGCCTCAGGCATCCACTCCTGTATGCTTGCCACACGCTTCGAATCGCTCGGGTGATCGCTGAAAAGCGATGACGAACCTCCGCCGGAAACCGAAGACATGCGCTGCCAGAAAGATACAGCCACACGAGGATCATAACCGGCCATGGCGGCGAAAATGATACCGAGACGGTCGGCCTCACTCTCCTGCTTACGCGAATAGGCGGCCGAACCGAGAGTGGCACCGAGACCGAAAGCCGTAGCGCCGAGTTGTTGAAGTCCGTCGCTCGCACCCGAACCGGAAAGCACCGATCCGAGAATCTGACCGCCATATTGCTGACGCACCTGATTGCTGAGACGCTCGGCCGAATGCTTTGCCACGGCGTGCGCTATCTCATGACCGAGCACAATGGCAAGCGAAGCCTCATCGCCCGTGACGGGCAGCAATCCCTCGTAGACCACTATTTTGCCTCCGGGCATACAAAAAGCGTTCACGTTCTTGTCTTGCACAAGATTGAACTCCCACTTATACTGAGATACCTCGCTACCAAGCCCATTGGCATTGAGGTAAGCCACCACGGCGGAAGCAAGGCGCTGCCCCACCCGCTTCACCATAGCCGTATTTGCGGCGTTGACCGACGGACGGGCTGTCTTCATGTACTCCTGATACTGCTGGTTGCTCAGACTGAGCACCTGCTCGTCGTTCACGAGCAGATGTTGCTTGCGGCCGGTAATGGGCACCGTACTCGTGGTACCGCAGCTTGCCAGAACGGCGGCAAAGACGACCGTCAGAATAAATCTTGTTTTTCTCATTTTCCGTTATGATTTAATACTAATTTGATTATATCCGCCATATTACCAACATTCATCACACCCTTATAAGAACCGACCCGCCGCCACTACAATCTATCTGCACGGCATATACTCCTGGCGAAAGAGGAGGCAACGCAATGTCGGTGGCAGCCCCCTCAACTGTTGTTACCACACTGCCGAAAACCTGCCGTCCCGAAAGGGCATACACCCGGACTGACACCTCGGCTGGTCGCAGACCGCTGAAATCAAGCCTGAGCCTACCGGCGGAATACTCCACAGAGACGCGGCTCGGACTGTCAGTGCCAAGACCGTCTACAGAAGTGAGCCCGAGCAGATGCAACAGACCGGCATGCACGTCTATCTCGCCATAGCCGTACTCATTGTCCGGATAGTGAGCCGAGGCGTAACGCCGACGGCTCGTGCTCCTGATAACGTCCATCACATCGGCGGGCGTGAGCGTGGGAACGGCTTGAAGCCACAAAGCCACCGCACCGGCCACAACGGGTGCGGCCATTGACGTGCCGGTATCTGCCGCCCAAGCGTAGCGGCGACCGCCGAAATCAAAAAATTCCACGCATGAGTTTATATCGCTCGCATCAGGATTTTTCTCTATATAAAAACTGCTGTAAGACGATATCACATTGTTGCCGGGAGCCACCACATCGGGTTTCACCGCACCGTCGGCCACCGGTCCCATCGACGAGTAGGCCGCACGCTCACCCGGGGCAAGTCCTGCATCGTTGGTGTATATCCACTCTCCGCGACTGTTCCTGAAACCGGGACGGTGCATGGTGGCTCCCACCGTTATCAGGCCAGGGTAGCACCCGGGAGCGAGAATGTTGTGCCCCGGCTCGGCATCGGAAAGCGAAGGGTCGGCCTGCCCGTTGATGAAAACGGCATTTGATACGGCCCGCAAGGATGCCTCGGCCTGACAGCCGCCGATGATTAAGGCCATGGGTACATCAGAACCGATGGGAACGGCCGAGCGAACGGTTATCGAATATACGGTATCTCCGGCATATACAGCCGAATGATAGCGTTGCACTTCAATGTCTACAGACTGTCCCGATGACGGAAAATCACCATGGAACGACACTACCGAGCCTTCGATGCAGTCGGCGGAACTTATCGTCACGGTATCCCTCGACACCCCATAGCCCACAAGACTGATTGTGAACGGAGAGTCGGACAAAGCACGGAACGAGGCCATGCGGTCGCCGCAGACCACAAACGAGCCGGCCGACTGTTTTCCGGCTGGCTTTGGCAAGTGCCTGATATATAAGGACTCGTTGCCGGCGGAAGTCACAATGATATGTCCCTGACCGCAAATACGGTTGAGATACTCACAGAAAAGACTGTCTTCCGAGTCGAAACCGGGACTATATCCTTCGCTGAACGAGATCACGCATGGCATATCCATACTGTCGGCATAGTCGAAAATATACTTGAAACCAAGTGCGTCCGTAGCCGTGGTATACTTGTATATGTCAGCGGAGTCTATCAGTTCGATATCCTTGGTGACGGCATTGCTCACGGCACAGATATCGCTTTCAAACGCGATACCGCGGTAACGGCCGCCCGCTCCCGAGCCTGCGGCAATGCCGAGAGTATGGGTTCCGTGGGAAAGCAACGCAGCATCGGTAGAACACTGTTTGCCCAAAATCTCGTCCTTGCCACGATAATCACGCCCCACGGGAAACACGCTGCCGACAGTATCACGGTCTATCTGGTCCCAAAATGCCCCTATGCGATAATCAGTAAAGTCGGAATTATAGAATGTAGGATGGGTAAGGTCAAAACCAACATCCATTATTCCCATGACAACGCCTCTGCCGGTGAAAGCCTGTGGAAGGGAAACACCGGAATGGGAAATGTCGGCCGAAGTGATTGCGGCAGTTGTATCTGTGGTAATCCATGCTGACGATGAGGCCTCGATACGGCTCACAGACTTGGCACCAGCCACAGAGTCGAGGTTTGAAAGCGGTATTCCGACTATGAAAATATCTTCCCGGCGGTCGTAAACGGTACATCCGTTAGCGCAGAAAACACTGTCGGCTGCTGCGGGATCTACCCTCACGAAAACACATATAAGCCCCGGCCTGTTATCTATAAGACCATGACGGATATGCGGAACCGCACGTGAGGCGGCAAGACGCACAAGGCATGACATCTTTTGCCGGTCTCCGGCATACACGGAAGACAGGCATGCCATAAAGGCTATGGCAGGAAACATCGCTTTCGCACAAAACATTTTTAATGTCATAGAAACATACATACATTAATATAATGTGCAAAAGAAAGAAAAAAAAGCGAGAAAAACAAAAAATAAAGCCGCGAATGCCGCCGATGTCCACGAAGGAAATGACTGCTTCGTGATTATCGGCCGCATTCGCGGTACTTGTATATGCTGTCAAGAGAGCATGTCTCTTGAATATTGATATCAGTCTTTCAAGCCTCTGTTTTCAAGCGTAGTATTGAGCAGAAGCTCGTAAGTGTGCATCTGTGCGGGTGTAAGCACATAAGCCATATACTTCAAATCCTTAGCGACAGCCTCCTTGACAAGAGTCTTACGGTCATCATTGTGAGCCTGAGAAGCTATCATCATCTCACCGCAAAACGTGCGGTGAATATTACTTACTGTTTCCATCTGGTCGGTAGTAAGACCGAGCACGCCTCCGAGTTTACGCATGTTCACACTCATATCATAGGTATTGACAACCGCAACATTCTCTGTGTTCTCATTCTCGGCAAATACTGTTGTCATACTCAATACAGCCACTACCATTAAAAAAAATCTTTTCATCTTTGTTACCCTTTCTTTTCTTTACGTTAAACAATCTTTTTACCTTAAAAGTCACTTTGAGAATAATTCTCTTTAACCTAAATCCAATAATTCAAATGTGTTATCCTTTTGTCTTTTTGACAGTGCAAAGTTACGACGGTTTAATATACCTGCAATACTTTTTTGCCACTGTTTGCGCACACAGTAGGCTTTTGTTGACGTAAATCAAAGAAACAATCATTTTAAAAATGATTATCTGTCTTTAGCCGTTAAACCAGTTACCACTATCGGCCTTATGCTAAAAATCACTGTGTTTCAGCCTTAAATACAGTTTTATATGCCGCTGCAAGCATAAAAAGTATTATCTTTGCAGGAAGAAAAGAAATACAAAAAGAATTATGGAAAAACAGATAAATAAGTACATTGCCGTGGATTATAAATTGTACACGGCAGAAAACGGAGAGAGCGAACTGGTGGAAGAGACAACAAAGGAACGTCCGTTCCAGTTTATCAGCGGCTTCGGCATCACGCTTGAAGCATTCGAGAAAAACATCTCGGAACTGGCAAAGGGCGATACCTTCGACTTCACACTGACAAAAGAAGAGGCTTACGGCGACTTCGAACAGGAACGTGTTCTCGACCTCGAACGCGAAATGTTCTGCATCAACGGTCATTTCGACCATGAACACATATTCAAAGACGCCATAGTTCCCCTGCAAAACGAAGACGGCAACAGATTCTACGGTCGTGTGATGAGTGTGGACGAGAATAAGGTGAAAATGGATTTGAACCACCCTCTTGCAGGAAAATCGCTCAACTTCAAAGGCACCATACTTGAGAACCGGGAAGCAACGAACAGCGAGATACAAGGTATGATAAACCGACTGAGCGGAGAAGGATGCGGTTGCGGATGCGGAGACTGTGAAGGCGGATGCGGCGGTGAATGCGGGGAGCATCACGACCATGATTGCGGATGCGGCCACTGCCATTAACCAAACATAATGAACGACATGAACACATTCGGTAAGATATTCACGCTGACCACATTCGGCGAAAGCCACGGTGAGGCGATCGGAGGGGTGATAGACGGTATGCCGGCAGGAATAGAGGTCGACACGGACTTCATCCAACATGAACTCAACCGCAGACGCCCGGGGCAGAGCGACATTACAACAGGACGAAAGGAAGAGGACAAAGTGGAAATTCTCAGCGGTGTGTTCGAAGGAAAGACGACCGGTTGCCCCATAGGCTTTATCGTTCGCAACACCAATCAGCACTCGCACGACTACGACAACATGCGTGACGTGTTCAGGCCGTCACACGCCGACTATACATATCATAATAAATACGGGATACGTGATCACCGCGGCGGCGGACGCTCATCGGCACGAGTAACAATAAGTCGCTGCGTGGCTGGAGCGTTCGCAAAGCTCGCTTTGACGCAGATTGGCATCAGCATTCAGGCTTATACCTCGCAGGTAGGCGACATATCCATCGACAAGGACTATCGGAAACACGACCTGTCGAAGACCGAGACAAATGCGGTGCGTTGTCCCGATAAAGACGCCGCCGCACGAATGGAACGATTGATAAAGGACGTTAAGGCGGACGGAGACACCATTGGAGGAATCATCACATGCGTGATTAAAGGTTGCCCGTCCGGACTCGGAGAGCCGGAAGCCGGAAAGCTTCACGCAGCTCTCGGTGCGGCAATGCTCGGAATAAATGCCGTCAAGGGATTCGAATATGGCGAAGGGTTCGACTGCGTGGCATCGCGCGGCTCGCAACAGAACGACATATTCACAACCGAAGACGGCCAAATAAAGACCGGTACCAACCGAAGCGGAGGAATACAGGGCGGCATAAGCAACGGGGCAGACATTTATTTCAGAGTGGCTTTCAAACCCGTCGCCACACTGTTGATGAAACAAGATACTGTAAGCATCGGCGGAGAAAGCACTACATTGACTGCCCGCGGCAGACATGACCCGTGTGTTCTTCCGAGAGCGGTACCGATAGTGGAAGCCATGGCAGCAATTACTATTTTAGATTACTATTTGCTTCATAAAGCGGTAAAAACATCATAAAAAAGCGTTTAAACATAAAAAAGCAGCAAAAATCTTTGCTGCTTTTATTTTAAAAGCGTATCTTTGTATCGCTATTGAGGGTTTGTGAAAATCGTTAATAGTTTTAGTTAAGTCTAGTTTAGTTTTTGTGTTGGTTGGAGGCAGTCGGTTGACTGCCTCCATTTTTATACCATCGATTTTCAACTCACTTAAGTCATGAAGCGGATGTGACCACTCGATAAATATAGGGGGCTTACGCATATAGTTTGGCTCACCGGATTGGGTCCACCCGATAAATGTAGCGTGGACAGTCAGCCATTGGCAAGAACACATAATTTCAACAATAACCATAATCAAAAAAATGGTATTGTCATTATCGTATAAGCAGTGACGGGGACACAGGATACAAAATAAAAAGCGGAGATACAAGTGCCAGTGATTAGATTGTCATCACCATGCGTCTTGTATCTCCGCTTTTTATTGTAATTCTACCGATTGCGACCGCTCAGACCATTATCAGTCATTTACAGCCTTTATTTACCGGCATTTCAAAATGCTCATACAATTTATTTATTCACGTACTTCTTTCCGTTTTGTATATATAATCCTTTGGATACATCGCCTGTGCGACGGCCGCTAAGATCATATTTGGGTGCGTTTTTGTCGCTGTCAGCCTTCACTCCATCAACTGATGATGTCTTGTTATTGCGGACATAAATCTTTCCTGTCACGAGAAGTTCATGAGTGTCCCAATGCTGAGTTCCGGAAGGAGTCTCAGGCTGGATGGTCTTAAATCCGGTACCGCTTACGGTCGTTCCTGTAAGGTCGAAGATTGTGAACACCTGGTCATCGGCTATATCCTCTGCCTCATTCAGATTGAGATTAAGCACGGCATCGTTGACCTCGAATTGCTTGCCGACCTTAATCTTGTTAGCCCTTGCCGTCTCACCGTCCGAATACAACGGTATCTCAACTATACCGCCGGCATTTACCGTGCATCCGCCCGTGAGCTTCAATGTCTCGTTATTTATCAGGGTATCACCGGCATATACAGTCGCACCCTCGGCAACAGTAACTTTTCCGGCAACAGTTCCCTTACCTTTCAATACCGCCTCAGCCGCAACAGACACAGCACCTGTACCAGAGTTGTTGCCATTGACAATAAGCGCCCCTCCGTTTACTTTCGTGGTTCCCTTGTAGTCGTTAGCTCCGGTAAGGCGCCAGTCGCCTGTTCCTACCTTTACTATATTCACTGTACCTGAATATGCGGATCCGCCTGGAGACCAGTTGTTTATCTTTCCGGCAAAAGTCTCGTGCGTATTAGCGCTTCCTATTGTCCAGGTGGTCTTTACATTCCTCGTATTCTTTCCACCTGCACCGCCAAGATATGTTCCGCTCGTACCGGACAGACCGCCGAGTGACATGTTTGTCTCCGTTGTATTCCAACTTCCTATACGTGCATTACCAGTCAATGTGACTACATAAGAGAAATTAGCTACACCCTTATTGTAAAGCAACAGGGAGCCTTCTTTCTCCGATGACACACCGTTCGCAATCAGGCGACCGGTAAAGTCTTTCCATTCCGAACTTATATATTCGCGAAGATACGGTATATTAAGCTGTAATTCGCCGCTACCGGTCACATTGCTCTTGATATAACAATTGCGGTTGGGGCTGAACTGAGACTTCGTTCCCTCTTTCACTTCAATGGGGAATGAGTATGTCTCATCTCCTTTCGACTCTCCTTTGGTCTTCAAATGACCGCCGGCCATCACGAGTTTGGACGAAGAACCGATACCGGCCTTTGTTATTTCTGTTGTGCTGAGATACATTGTACATCCATTTAGGATAGTGGCACCTTTATAACCGAAGAATTTAGGTGTGCTGATAGTGAGCTGTCCCTCGCCGCCGAGAGCGAAATCACCGTCGCCTTCAAACGTTCCGCTGACAGTGACAGTAGCAGTCTTGTTTGCAATGTTCAGCTCGGTCTCACGGTTTATCTTGGCCGCACGATTTGTGGCGGTCGATGTTCCGGTATACTTATAAGTACCTCCGTCGAACAACCAGTTTTGCGCGAACTCCACGCTTGCGCCTATCGCGCTCGGCTCACCGCCGTTTTTCAGTGTGTTGAACTCCAATACACCGCCATGCAGCACGGTAGCACCCTTATAGTTATTGACAGTATTGAGTGCCAATGTGCCATTACCGGCCTTGTTCACCGATGTGGACGCTCCACCGATAGAGCCCGTTCCGCTGATTGTAAGGTCCGCATCGCCTTTAACCACGACCGCGGCAGGTTCCACTGAGTTGTCGAGTGTCACCACAGCATCTTCCGCCATATCGAAAAGCACGGTCTTACCGTCGGCAAAAACATCGCTACCGCCGTTCCATCCCTGGGTAGTGAAATCCCATGAAGCCACTTTCTTGTCCCAAGTCAGATCAGGTTCATAAGTGTCTATGTCTATAACACCCACTTCGAGAGGACGTGTCGTCATTTTAATCTCCGGAGTATATTCTGATGTCTTGTCGCCGGCAAAAGCGCGCAGACGTACAATATACTGTGTACCCGGCTCCAATCCTGTGATTGTATAAGAGCTAACATTAGCCTCGGTACGACCTACTTCTACGAAGTTGTCGCCCTGCTTTATCTCTATTGCGAACCCTTCTTCCTCATAAGTATAATCGCGCCAGTCTATCTTCAACGTCGTAGTGGTGGCTGTATTCAGTTCCACGCACATCGGAACGCGCAGGAAATAGTCGCGGTCTTCTACGGTGATGCTGTTGATATAGTTCTCAATATTGGTATATCCGTTTGCCGCTTTCACCATGGCGTCGTTCTTGTTCGGGTCTGTTCCGTTGGCAATCTCCCACTCGTCGGGCATTCCATCGCCGTCAGTATCCACCCGTTTCTCGCCGCCCCACACTTTCCATGTGTCGGGAGCGCCATATATAAGAGTCTCTTCATTGGATATGAGCGCGCCTTTCTTGCCGAATGACATCACCTCGTCTATCATGTAATAGTCGGCATAGTCACGGTAAGGCAGAGACGCACCTACCGTGGGCAAGAGGTTCTCGACGAGTGAATTACCTGGGAACTTTTCAAGTTCGGGATAGTCATAAGGCTTAGACTGACGGTCGGACGCAGAATAATCCGTCACGATTGTCGGGTCGAACACACCGTCCATATTACGGTCTTGCCAATTGTCGTCGCCATAGAAATGGAAATTTGAGTTACCGCCCGTGAAAGCCGCCCCGCCCTTTGCCGGACCGTTCATGAAGAGGTTGCTCTCGATGTTGCAGTACGACTGCCCATCAGAGTCGCCTCCCATGATATAGGCTGCATTCGACCAGTTATACACAAGGTTGTTGACATACTGGTTAACGCCTTTCACCTTATTATTACGTGTAGCGTTGTCGCAATACAGGTTGCGGTAGAGCGTGATGTTGTTGCTCTGCATCAGTCCGCCGGCAGAGTGGTCCATGAGTCCCTGCCCCATGATAGAGTTCGAGATTGTAATGTTCTCCGGGTTTGCGCCCTTACCGTCGGGATTGATGGAGAAGGTCTCGTCGCATCCCCATGAGAACGAGCAATGGTCGAAAATCATGTTCGTACCGTTTGCTATTCCGGCAGCATCCTTACCGGAGTCACCCTTGCGTCCCATGCGGAAACGCATGTGGCGGACAATTATGTTGCTCGCGCCCGAGAACGAGACACCGTTTCCATAAACGGTAATTCCCTCGCCCGGCGCCGTCTGGCCTGCAACATAGAGATTGTTCTTGAACACGATACGGCTGCTGATTTTTATCACTCCGGCAACGTCGAACACGATTATTCGGTTCGGCTGGCTCACAGCGTCGCGGAGCGAACCGGTGCCGCTGTCGTTAAGATTGGTCACGTGATAGACCGTGCCATTGCGTCCGCCGGTGGCAAAACGTCCCCATCCTTGCGCTCCGGGGAACGCCAACTGCTGTGCGTCGACGCTCAGCGTGCTTCCTGCAAGCAGCAAGCACAACATCATTTTTGTCTTAGTTTTCATTATATAAATAGTTTACATGTTAATAGTTCAATTTACAAATATACTTATTTTCGACTATACATACTTTATCACAGACATTTATTGATGACTTACATCAAATATTTATGGAAAGAGAAAGTCACCCGGCAATATACCGTACACTGCCACAGCCTATTTCAACGCACCGATAATCTCCGTTACCGAGGCACAACCGTGATTGTCGAGCCATTCGTTTATACCGTCGCGCACCTTTATCGTCACCGCAGGATCCACGAAATTGGCCGTGCCTATCTCTATAGCCGTGGCACCGGCCATGATAAACTCTATCGCATCAGTGGCGTTGCTGATGCCTCCAAGACCTATCACCGGAATATCTACGGCTTTCGCCACCTGCCACACCATGCGCAGGGCGACAGGCTTCACGGCCGGTCCGCTCAGTCCGCCGGTGCCGATGCTCAAACGTGAACTACGCCGCTCTATGTCTATCGACATTCCCATTAGAGTATTTATCAGCGACACGCTGTCGGCACCCTCTGCCTCACAGGCACGGGCTATGTCGGCGATGTTCGTCACGTTGGGCGACAGTTTAACAATGAGTGTCTTGCCATAGCGCCTGCGCACGGCACGCACCACGCTCGCCGCGCCCTCGCATGTGACACCGAAAGCCATGCCGCCGTCTTTCACGTTGGGGCACGATATATTCAGCTCGATGGCTGGGATGCCCTCAAGAGTGTCTATCCTTGACGCGCACTCGGCATAATCGTCGGGCGACGAGCCGCTCACGTTCACTATCATATTGGTGTCTATATGCTTTATCTGCGGATAAATGTATTCACAGAAGTAGTCTGCCCCTTTGTTTTGCAGCCCCACGCAGTTGAGCATTCCGTGAGCCGTCTCGGCCATGCGGGGATAGTCGTTGCCCTCACGGGGATTGAGCGTTGTTCCTTTCACGATGATGCCGCCGATGCCGTCGAGAGGCACGAAATCGGCGAACTCAATGCCGTAACCGAACGTTCCGGAGGCTGTCATCACGGGATTTTTCAGTTCAAGCCCGTCACTTATCTTCACATTTAAAGCTGCCATAATAGTTTTTTTATGTTAAACACCGGCCCGGCCTTGCATACGCAGAGGTTGCCGGCCACAGTTTTCTCCACGCAGCAAAGGCAAGCCCCGATGCCGCAAGCCATAGTATTCTCCAAAGACACCTCGCACTCAATGCCCTCACCGTGCGCATATCGGGCCACGGCCATCATCATCGGCTTAGGACCGCACGTGGCGATGCGGTCAAAACGCTCGGCCGTGAGCACGGAGTGATTGGTGACGAAACCTTTTTCCCCGGCCGACCCGTCTTCCGTGGTGACGCACACACGACCGTACTTAGCGAACTCGCCAATCATGAGCAAGTCGGCGGCACGGCGCGCACCGAGCAGAAAAACAGGCTCGCAACCCATGCGGCGCATCTCGGCACCCATATACAGAAGCGGAGCCACACCGACACCGCCACCCACGAGGAGCACCCGTTCGGCCTGAGTATGAGGCATGGTGAAACCGTTTCCGAGCGGAAGCACACAGTTCAACTTGCAACCGGCACTCACACAGCCTATCGCCCTGGTACCGTCGCCAATCATGGCTACAAGCAACCACAGCTCATTGGCATCCCTGTCTACAAAATTTATTGATATAGGGCGGCGCAAATAAGTGTCGGCCGTACCGTCGGCACGTACCTCCACAAATTGCCCCGGCCGCATGTCGGGCAGCGGTTTGTCATCTGTCAGCCGTATAAGCACATACTTTTCACTGACCTTCTCCACTGCCCTGACCGTAAGGTCGAGAATGCATTTCTTCATATTTTCTGTTTCAAATTATGGTCTTTTCATCATTGGTAATTCCAACCCGGATGCTCCCTGCCTGCATTTCAGCATACCGGAACCCAACAGGGCGTATTCAAGGATAGCGCAAATCGAGAGCCGCCAAACAGGAGCTCTGCCATATCAAATACCAGCAAAGTAGCATATCCGCACTGTTTTACGCCTGCAAAGATACTATTTTTTTATCAGCAAGACGATATATTAATAATGTATTTACACCTGTCTGACAATAAAAAACACATGACTTCCGGTCTTATTCGGGAGACTGTAAAACCACGCTTTTATTAGGACTATGCGGCATCCCTATCCCCAAAGATCCTAAATAATGATTATAATTAAAATTTTTCGGCAGGTTGGACATTTTTTTTTTGGGGGGGGGATGGATTGCATAGCAAAAGTGCTGAGTGGACATTTTGGGTGATAACAGAGCAATAATCAATCTGTGTTTGTCGTCCTAATAGTGTCTTTTGATATATCCATCTATTGAGTTTCTTTCTTGATTAACCCCTATATTCAATACGCAGGCAGGTTAAACAATAATTTTGGATAAATGTTATATCATTATCAACAATATTGACAAAAGCCCTTTTATAATTCGTTTATTTCAAAATTATAATCCCGTGGGCGAAAATATCGGCATATTTTGATGTTTTCGCAACGTTCTGTTTATCAATATAATACGCTTGCTTACGTTTTTAAGGATGCCGAGCGGGCTTTGTCATTTTGCAACGGGCACCTTATTGGCCTGCATTTAGATACCCGTTGCTCTGCGATTAGCGTCTAAACGTCTTTCATTTACTTGCCAATCACGTTCCAACGAGCGTCCCGTTGCGGCAAAAACGAATGTTTTTCACCTCACCGCAAGTATGCTATCGCGTTATGTATAGCCCTGTATATCGTGCGGATTTTTCTGTTTCGAAGAAAATAAAGATGCCTTTTTAATGATATTTTTATTACAAGCCGCGGGTTTGAGAATGGAGGGATATGAAACCGGAAGGTTCAAAAAGAGAATGGTTCCTTGCTGTTTCCGCTCATTTTGATTACCTTTGTGTCTGTCTTTCGTAAAAGGTTTCCGGCCATTGGCATGTCCGGGTGCCCGGAACCGGAAGGCGCTTTAACAGACATGACCGAATAAACAGACGGATAATAATGATAGAAGTGAATAAAGCATCGGTGAGGATGGACGACAGAAAGCTTTTCGCTGGTTTGTCGTTGTCTGTCGGTGAGGGACAGATGGTGTGTGTCACCGGAGGGTCGGGATGTGGAAAGACGACATTGTTGCGTGCCGTGCTCGGTTTCGTGCCGCTTTCGGAAGGCCATATCAGTATATACGGTGAATTACTCACGCCATCTTCGGCGGTTGAGTTTCGCAAGCAGATGTCGTATTTGCCGCAGGAACTTGCTTTTCCGGTGGAGAGCGTCCGTGAAATGGTGGCTTTGCCTTTCGGACTGAAAGCCAACAGAAACCTGCTCTTTTCGAAAGACAGGCTGATGGAAGAGTGGGGACGGCTGGGGCTTGACACTGGGTTGTACGATAAGAAGGTGACCGAGATAAGCGGCGGTCAACGCCAGCGTATTGCGCTCTCGGTGTGCGGATTGCTGCGCAAACCGATATTTATAGCCGACGAGCCGACATCTGCGCTCGATGAGCATTCGGCCGCCCTCGTGGCCGGGTATATCCGGGACATGGCTTCGCGGGGATGCGCTGCGCTGCTGGTGAGCCACGACACTGCTTTTGCCGAGGCATGCGACAGGAGAATAACGATGGGCGACACATATCATGATAGAGGATTATAGACGATGAACACGATAGATATATCATATTTAGGACTGGGCGTGGGATTGCTGCTGCTTGCCATGCCGATATATTTTTTTCATAGGCTCGGAGTGCGTCTCGTGCGTTCCACGGTGATAGCGGCTGTACGTATGGTTGTGCAGCTTTTCTTGATAGGTCTATACTTGAAGTATCTCTTCGAGTGGAACGACCCGTGGATAAATCTTGCATGGGTGGCTCTGATCGTGCTTGTGGCCTCGTTTACTGTGGCTCAGCGTACCCGCTTGCGGTTCGGTTTTGCCGTGGTTCCGCTGTTTGGAGGGTTTTGCGGCTCGGCAATGGTTGTCGGGCTTTATTTTCTGATGTTCGTTCTCGGACTGTCAAATCCGTTTGACGCGCGTTATTTCGTGCCTGTCATCGGGCTTCTTGTTGGCAACATGCTCGGTGTGAGCGTGATGGCCTTAAATACATATTACGACGGATTGCAGGGCGACCGCCGGCTGTACTATTACCTGTTGGGCAACGGTGCAAGCCATGTTGAGGCTGTGATGCCTTTCGTGCGGCGTGCGGTGGAAAAGTCGTTCGCCCCCTGTGTTGCCAACATGGCTGTCATGGGGATTGTAGCCATGCCGGGCACGATGATCGGACAGATACTCGGCGGCTCTGTTCCGGGTGTAGCCATAAAGTACCAGATGATGATTGTAGTGATTGCTTTTGTGGCCTCGGCTTTGTCGCTTGTGGTCACGCTATATCTTGCCGACCGCCGTTCGTTCGACATATACGGGCGGTTGAAAGACATACGCAGGAGATCTTGAACATGATAAAGAGGAAAATGACTGTAAGAAATGTGGTTGCCATATATGCCATGGCCTTAGTTCCGGTGCTGTCGGCGTGCAACATGTCTACCGGTGGCAAGCCACTGATGGGCGGAGACATAGGCCGTGGCGAGACGGAAGATACCGTAGTCGTTTTGGAAAAGGAACCCCTGCCCGACATGGCGGATATCGCGCTGCCTGCATTCAGGCCGGCATCGGGTGAACAGATCTTGCGACGTACGGCGTATACGGTGTCTTATAATAAGGATACAAGACTGCCCAATTGGGTGGCGTGGAACCTCACTGCCGATCATACAGACGGCCCATTCAAGCGCGCCGGACTGAAATTCCGTGAAGACGTGGACGTGCCGGAACCTCGGGCGACAGACAGGGATTACTATAACTCGGGTTATGATCGAGGGCACATGTGCCCATCGGCAGACTGTAAGTGGTGCGAGGCGGCCCAATCGGAATCGTTCCTGTTTACAAATGCCTGTCCGCAGGTCCAGGGACTGAATTCCGGTGACTGGAATGAAATGGAGATAATGTGTCGCCGTTGGGCGGAGAAATACGGAAGTCTGTATATCGTTTGCGGGCCGATACTGTATGACGGGAAGCATAAGAGGATAGGGAAGAGCAAAGTTGTGGTGCCTGACGCGTTTTTCAAGGTGGTTTTGCGGTTGGGCGACAATCCTTCGGCCATCGGTTTTATATATAAGAATATGTCGGGAAACAGGCCGAAAGGCGATTACGTGAACACCGTGGATGAGGTGGAACGAATCACCGGTTACGACTTTTTCCCGGCACTTCCAGATGATATAGAGACTGTCGTTGAAGCCGACGCTGATATCGACGACTGGCTATAACACCTTTTCCAGTATAGCCTTCACCTCTTCGGCCGAGGGGTGGACGGCAAGGATTTTGCCGTCGCGGTCTACTAATACCGTGGTGCCGCCGCGGTCGCTGATGCCGTATTTCTCCCATATACGCCCCTTGTCGTTCAGTTCAAGGAGGTTAAGCCACGTATAACCGTCTTTTGCAATGGCTTTCGTCATGTCTTCCGCCTTGCGCTCCCGGGCTATGCCCACAATCGTGAAGCCGCGGTCTTTGTATGCCTCGTATACGGGAATCATGCTCTTCGACAGCCTGCGGCACGGCCCGCACCACGACCCCCAGAAGTCTATCAGGGCCACTTTGCCGGCTATCTCCCCGGAGATGGTGTGTTCTCTGCCTTCGATGTCGGGTGCGGTGAAGTCGATAAAGCGGCCTCCCGGCTTTATGGATTGCGAGGCGATGAAGTTGCGTATACTTCTGCTCATCGGGTGGTCGGGATATTTTTTCGCGTAGATGCGGTTGAAAACGTCGGCTGTTTCGGATAAGAGCCGCTCGTCAAAGAGCCTTTTATTCGTCGTGGCATCTTTTATAACGTACAGTCCTACGGGTGTAACGTTGTTCTCGGCGTAAGCCAGTGAGTACTCTATATGCTTGCGGAAAGTTTTTTTCCATGCGTTTTCAAGGTCGTAATGAGCCTGCGAGTATACTTTGTTATGTTTTTCAAGCTCACCAAGTAATAGTCTGAGGGAGTCGAGTTCATGTTTGTCTGTCGTCTTTTTGGTCTTGTCTATCAGGATGTTCGCCTCGGGAGTGAATCTCAGCCCGTTACTGTCGATACTGTCACTGAGGTGTCTCATCTTGTCAAAGAACAGTCTTTTGCTTTCTTTTTTGAAGCTGATGTACTCGGCGTTGAGCGGCGCGTCCGACTTTACGACCCGCGGTTTGCCATCGTCGGTGAACGTGATGTTGACTGTTCCGGTCTCCGCGAAGAACTCTGTGACGGGATGCGAGCCTCTTATATGCTCGTTGAGAGGCACAATTTCATATACAGTCGGTATTCCTTCGGTAATCAGGTCGTATGAGAAGCGTCCGTCGACCACTTGTATCGTGTCGTTTTTGTTCACGCGGACATCCGTTCCCGTCTCGGAGACCAAAAGCGTTTCGCATTTCGGATAGTTCACGGCCGTGCCTTCGATGCGGGTTATGTTTTTGGCGGTTTGGGCCGCGCCGGATATTGACGACAGTGCGATTGCCGCAAGAATGAGATACGTCTTTGTCATGATGCTATGTATATAATAATGTATTGTTATTCCGGTTCGTATGTGCCAAAGGTACATAAAAATACCGACAAATAGGCTGTCCGGTCATAAAAAACGGTTAATTTGCGTGATAAATACTTGCAATTCAAGCTTTTTTATTAACTTTGCATGCGGAAAAAGCAATATTACAGCGTGAAAATAAAGGAAGTGTTGAGCGCCCTTGAAACATTCGCGCCTCTGCCATTGCAGGAAGGTTGGGACAATGCCGGCCTGCAAATCGGATTGACGGAGGCGGAAGCGTCAGGGGCTTTATTGTGTCTTGACGTGAACGAGGCTATCGTCGACGAGGCGATAGGCAAGGGGTGCAACATCATCGTGTCGCACCACCCGTTGCTGTTCCGTGGTTTGAAGACCATATCCGGTGCCGACTACGTGCAACGCACGGTGATGAAAGCGATAAAGCACGATATTGCCGTAGTCTCGATGCACACCAATATGGACAATGCACGGGGCGGGGTCAACTTCAAGATAGCAGAGAAACTTGGCCTGACCGGTGTCAGGTTTATGGCAGGGAAGACTGTCGGAAGCGTGGAAGCAGGCAGCGGAGTGGTGGGTGAGCTGACCGAACCGATGGCTGCCGGCGACTTCGTGGAGTTGGTGAAAAGGCAGTTTGCCGTGCAGTGTGCACAGTGTAACGAGCTGTTAAACCGACCGATACATCGCGTTGCGATATGCGGCGGGGCCGGCGACTTCCTTATTGACGACGCGGTGGCTGCCGGTGCGGATGCGTTCATCACCGGCGAGATGCATTATCATGTGTTTTTCGGTCGCGAACAGCAAATCCAGATATGCGTGACAGGCCATTACCAGAGCGAGCAATATACAAGCGAGATATTCAAATCAATAATCGGGGAGGCGTGTCCGGCATTGCCGTTGCATATCGCCGGGACATGCACCAACCCAATAATCTATATTTAAGATATAATCATGGCAAAGAAAGAAATTACAGACTTGTCTGTGGAAGAGAAATTGAAAGCTCTCTATCAACTTCAATCGGCATTGTCGGAAATTGACGAGAAGAGGTCGCTCAGAGGCGAGTTGCCTCTTGAAGTTCAGGATTTGGAAGACGAAATAGAAGGGCTTTCCATCCGAATAGAGAAAATCCGCACGGAGATCGACGAGTTCCAAAAGGCTGTAAGCCAGAAGAAAGCGGAGATTGCTGAGGCTCAGGCAAGTGTGGAGCGTTATAAGACACAGCTCAACGATGTGAAAAACAACCGTGAGTATGACACTTTGAGCAAGGAAATAGAGTTCCAATCGCTTGAAATCGAACTTTGCAACAAGAAGATCCGCGAGGCTGCCGCACGTATCAGCGACAGGGAAGCAGACCTCAAGGCAAGTGAGGAGATTATCGAAGAGCGCCGTAACGACCTTGAAATGAAGAAGAACGAGCTCGACGAGATAATGGAAGAGACACGTGCCGAGGAGGAAAGACTGAAGATAAAGGTGAAAGAACTCGAGGCGAAGATAGAGCCACGACTGCTCATGTCGTTCAAGCGTATACGCAAAAATGCGCGCAACGGACTTGGCGTCGTATACGTACAGCGTGACGCTTGCGGCGGATGCTTCAACAAAATACCGCCACAGAGGCAGCTCGACATCAAGATGCACAAGAAGATTATCGTGTGCGAATACTGCGGACGAATACTTATCGATCCTGAGTTGGCCGGTGTGAAGACAGAGAAGCCAAGCGCAATGGAAGATAAAAAGAAGACCCGCAAGCGTGCCATTCGCAAGACGGCGAAGACCGAAGAGAGCGAGACAGAGGCTTAAATACAAGTGAAATAAACACTCCCGTCAGAATAGTGAAAATCCTGACGGGAGTGTTTTTGTATTTGGACGGTATGGCTTTTCTGCTTTTTTATAGTATTTCGGTGTCTGAATATATTGTTTTCGTATTTTTATTGAAGTTCTTTTTTAATTTTTATTGAAGTTCTTTTTTGTTTTAATCGAGGTGTATTCCTATTCTTATTTAAGTGCATTTGTGATTTTATCGAAGCGTTTTTGCGCATTAAAATTCTTGTTTCTTATGGATTTTAACAAGTCTTTTTTATATTGGACATATTGTTTTCAATATTGAAACAATCACCATTTTGATGCCTTATAAATTTCTGTAATCTGGTATTTCGTGTAAGAAAGAATAGCTGTTGTTTTCGTAATCCATGCGGCAGCAATAATGTTGTATTCCGTTGCTCACTATAATATAGTCTACGTGGAGAAGCATGTTGTATGCCGTTATTTGGTCGAAAACCTTTTGGGTGAGTTGAACGGTTGGAGCTTTATATTCCATTATTATGCGCGGTCGCAGGTCGCTGTCGTATAAAACGCTGTCACACCGCATCTTTTTATCGCCTATACGTAATTCGATCTCGTTGGCAAGATATACTCCCGGATAGCCTTTATGCTCTATGAGATAATGTATGAAGTGCTGTCTGACCCATTCCTCGGGTGTCAGCGCCACGTATTTGCGTCGCAGAGTGTCGAGAATGGTGTATCTGTCACCGTTTTTAGCCACTCTTGCGTCAAACCGTGGCAGGTTTAATCTGTACGTCATAAGAAACCAAAATAGTTTGCTTTTGTTTTGTATTCCATCCGATTTGCACTAACTTTGCAGAAGTTAGGCTTCATCTCGGCAATAAGAAACAAGTTTCCTTGCTCTCGATTTGCGCTAACTTTGCAGGGGCTAAACCAGTATCGGCATGAGCCGGATAGTCATCCGGATGGCTTTGACGGGCGTTTGCTTTAGCCGTAGTCAATTGCCTTTGCAAAAGTAATAAATAATAACCGAAAAGAAAAATGGCTGAATTAAAAACAGTGACTTATGACGGAATAATGCGAGATTTGAAAGCCCGCAAGTATGCTCCGATATATTATCTGATGGGCGACGAACCTTATTATATAGATAAGATTGCTGACTATATAGCGGAAAATGTGCTCGCTGATGAGGAAAAAGACTTCAACCAGACTGTGTTTTTCGGTTCAGACGTGACGGCGGCTCAGATAGTGGATGCGGCTAAGCGTTATCCGATGATGTCTGAACGTCAGGTTGTCATAGTCAAAGAGGCTCAGAACATACGGAACTTGGATGCTCTCGATGCTTATTTAAGAAATCCGCTGACATCGACTGTGCTTGTGATGTGTCATAAAAACGGAGTGCTCGATAAGCGGAAGAAAATAGTTTCGTCGATAGACAAGGTTGGAATAATCTTTGAGAGCAAGAAACTTCGTGAACGGGATCTTCCTCCTTTTATCGAAACATACCTCCGTGGACGAGGAGCCTCTATCGATCCAAAGTCGCAACAGATAATTGCAGACTCTATAGGTACAGACTTGTTGCGACTTGTGAGCGAGCTTGAAAAATTGCTAATTGCCATGCCAGAGAATGACAGGAGGGTTACACCGGCGCTGGTAGAGCAGCAGATAGGGGTGAGCAAGGATTTCAATTCGTTTGAGTTGCGTGACGCGATAGTAAACCGCAACATATTCAAGGCAAATCAGATAATGAAATATTTTGACGAAAATCCCAAGGCCGGAAGCATATACGGTTTTCTTCCGATGCTCTTCAATTACTTCCAGAATTTGCTGATAGCATATTATTGTCCTCAAAAGAACAGTCCGGAGCAGGTTGCCAAGTGGCTGGATCTACGCAATCCGTGGGCCGCCAAAGACTATATGACAGGCATGCGAAATTACACGGGAATGAAAGTTATGCAGATTATTTCCCGAATTAGAGAGACAGATGCCAAAAGTAAGGGACTTGACAACCCTAATACGCCTGCAGGAGAGCTGATGAAAGAGCTTATTTTCTTCATTTTGCATTGAAAAACGGCTTTTTAATGACTGTTTTTTTCTAGATTGAGCACTCGTAAGGAGTGCTTTTTTTATACCTAACTCCTATATAAATCAGGCATTTCGGGTGTTTTTACCCCATTCAAAACTCGCTTATTTTTTTTATTTCGGACCGTCGTTCGAAATTTCCCCGTATTCTCGAATTTTCTTGTTTTGGCTCTTGAGAAATTCAGTGTTCGCATTTATTAAGGTTTAATATCTTGAATATTGAAATGTAAATCAAAACACAATTAACACTAAATGAATTAAAAATGTATTGTATTTACATTTATAAAGACAAATATGTGAGTTGTAAAATGTAAATATTAAAATCCAAACACTCCTATTCGGATATTTAAATTTATAAAAATACAGGTCTTTTTATTCACTATAAACATCTAAAATCCAATTGTTTGTATATAAATATTGAAGTAGAACACGGCTAAATGTCCTTTTATTAGTCAATATTCACCTGTTATAACACATATCCCCGTAATATATATGTTGATACTTAGCTAACAACCAGTACTTTAACTAAATAATCTTTATTTCATGTTTATTATCTGTTTACATACATTATTCACATTTACAAATCACAACTAATGATATGAAGCCTTACCCGTTTATAGTTTACAAGTTTAAAAACACAAATCCAAATATCAGTATTTAAAATTCAATCAACATTTGTTGCGTATACAAGAAAAAAGGTTTATCTTTGTAAACGCAATGAAAATTTGGGCTAAAAGCCCTCAAACAGTTATTTTACGGTAATGAAAGATAGAATAAGACAGATAATGGAGGCTCAGCACATGAGCCAGCAAGTGTTCGCCCAGTTCATTGAAATGTCACCGGCTTCGCTCAGCAGTATCTTCAACGGACGTACCCGTCCCACCCTGAACATAGTCGAAGCCATAAAAAAGAAAATTCCCAACATAAATACAGATTGGCTTATGTTCGGTTCGGGAGAGATGTTTACAGGACGTGACAGTACTCCCGCCATTGGCAAGGAGGAGGCAGAGATAGGAATTGAAGCCACTCTTGATTTCGATGACGAGAGTCCTGCCGCTACCCCGCCGATGGTTCAGGCGGACAGCTTAGGGAATGGTGTAAGAAATACACGTCCCGAAATTATCCGTGAAGAGATAAAATATATTGACAGGCCACAAAGAAAAATCACCGAGATAAAGATTTATTTCGATGACCTTACATACGAGACGTTTGTACCGTCAAAAGGTAAATAAGTGTTTCTTTTATCTCATAATGTCACCTATTACTATTCAATTATTTAATGTATAAACCATAAAAAATGATATTTATCAGGCTTGTTTTTCTATGAGAAGTAATGAGTAAAATCATTAGGACATTGTGACTTTTTATGGGTATTGCCGGGTTTTACGTAATTGATATTGATGAGGCAGTTCGTATATTCGGGTATATAGGATGTTGTTATGTTTCAATTGCTGTCCAGGAATGTGATAATTTGCTCTTGGCGTGGTGATGATTATATAATGCCAAGATAGTGTATGGTGTTTTTAAGCGTGAAACCTATTGTCGGAATGTAATAAAAATATCATTAAAAAGGCATCTTTATTTTCTTCGAAACAGAAAAATCCGCACGATATACAGGGCTATACATAACGCGATAGCATACTTGCGGTGAGGTGAAAAACATTCGTTTTTGCCGCAACGGGACGCTCGTTGGAACGTGATTGGCAAGTAAATGAAAGACGTTTAGACGCTAATCGCAGAGCAACGGGTATCTAAATGCAGGCCAATAAGGTGCCCGTTGCAAAATGACAAAGCCCGCTCGGCATCCTTAAAAAC
>NZ_JABKKK010000005.1:0-238618 GCF_013166535.1 Prevotella sp. PTAC | reverse complement strand
GAATGGCGGCACGCTGTTTCTGCCTGCCGGTCCATTTCTCGGCTGATTTGAACAGGAGATACCGTGAGCGTATGAGCAGTTCTTTGCGGGTATCGCCATTGGGAAACCGGAACGGCACATAGTCCTCACCGTTCAGCTTGGCCTCTTCCATCTCGTCGTTTGCCTGCTGTATAGCTTCCCAACGGTGCTTGACCCGCAATTCCTGTACGGCGTCGCAGGCAAGCTTTTGGATGTGGAACCTGTCAATGACACGGCTCGCTTTTGGAAAAACCGACCGGACGATCTTGCGCATGGAATCAGACAGGTCGAGTGTGACCTCCTTCACTGCATGACGACGCTCATCATCAATGCGTTCCAGCACAGCGATGATATCTTCTGACTTTGTGCCTGCCACGATGGCAACCAGGGAGCGTTCACGTGTGCGGGCGTCACGGTTGGTCACAAACGTGTACAGTTCGCCGTTGGAGAGTGAGGACTCGTCGATTGCCAGCTTCGGACCGATATTCTCCGGAAACAGCAGCCATTTGTCGGCATGCCACAGTTGATCCCACTGCCGGAATCCGCTGGGCACTTCCTTATACCGCTTCTCGAACGTGTGGCGGGCAAGGTGGAAAGTGATAGGTTCTGCAAGGGAAAGCGAACAGGTAAAGATAAAACGTAAACCGTTTGAAATGAGCGGTATTTCACTATTCTGCCAAGTAGAGAAAATGCAAACGACAACGGAATATTGAGGTTGTTCAGTTACCAAACCGTTAGCCGGGCAGTTACCGAAACAGGAATAGGTAACGGCAGGCAATGAAAAGAAATCCTCACCGTTTTGTTTGCGCTCATACACAATGTTTTGCATATCAAGGAACGCTTATACGGCAAGTAATTTTGCACTAAAAAATATAAGCGTATGAAAGTAGAAAAATTCAAGGTGTTGCTCTACCTCAAAAAGAGCGGACTGGACAAATCGGGAAAGGCTCCCATCATGGGACGCATCACGGTAAACCACACAATGACACAGTTCGGATGTAAGCTGTCCTGCACTCCCGAATTATGGAATCCCCGTGAAAGCCGTCTGAACGGAAAGAGCAAAGAGGCGGTTGAAACCAACGCCAAGATTGAGAAACTGCTGCTTGCCATCAATTCCGCATTTGATTCTCTGTTGGAGCGCAAGCAGGAGTTTGACGCTACGGCAGTCAAGGACATGTTTCAGGGGAGCATGGATAAGCAGATGACCCTGTTGAAACAGTTTGACCGTATCAACGAGGACTTGAAATCGCGTATAGGCATCGACCGTGCCGAGGGGACATACTCCAAGTATTACTACACACGGCAGATTCTCGCAGGGTTCATCCGTGAGAGATTCAAGACGGAGGATGTCGCCTTCGGGCAACTTTACGAGCGGTTCATCTGGGATTTTCAGGACTATGTGCTCGATGAGAAGAAACAATCCCTGCAATCCGTGCGCCATTACCTTGCCCTTTTGAAGAAGGTATGCCGCATCGCCTACAAGGAGGGACATTCCGAACGCTATTTCTTCTGCAACTTCAAGCTGCCGAAACAGGAAATCAGCGCACTGAAGGCACTCACACGGGAGGAGTTTGTGAAAGTACGTGACGTGGAAATATCCGTGCGCCGCAGGCCCTCGCTTGCCCTCACCCGTGACCTGTTCCTGTTTGCCTCATTCACATTTGTTGCACTAACTAATGTATGCTTGATTATCAACAAATTGCAAACCAATAATAGAAGTATGGGTAATGGTTTAGAAACCACCTGCCTTCATCATTTTGCATGATTCCCAATCATTTCAAATAGCTCAATGCGAAGATAATATTATTTTGAGAATTAACCAAATTCTGATAATCAAAATCATACAAATTCAGTGAATTACCGGCTATGGTTGCTGAAATTTATTAATAGTGAAATGAATGCTCAATTTTACAAGTTATTCGGTATTGATGAAAAGAATCAACAGCATATACTGGAAGTTTTAGCTTAAAAGAGAGACATTCAGTAAATGTATTTAAAATCCGATAGACATAGGCCCAAGAAATACAGACTATAAAATTTCGCATCGGAATGAGGTTGCCATTCCGATGCGGTTATATTACGTTACGACTATAATAATTCTATTTGACTTTATTCGTCAGCCATTCCTTAGCCACTTCTGTTAGTCGGTATTGTTGTTTGGGGTGCTTCGGTTGATTTGGATAAAGCCGTTCAATCAATCCTTCTTGCAATGCTGGTTTAAGTCTTTAATATCGCATACATCCGCCATATTCCTCATTGTCATGTAAGAATCTTCCATTTTTTGAATGAGCAATTCTACTTGAGGGGTACTTAGGGGATGCTTAGGGGGTATTTGCCCTCCTCTGTTATCTTTTTATCCTCTTTATCATTCTCTATGATATTGGATTTGAAATCAGGTCGCTTGAACATTTATCTCAAATTCATATTTGTTTTTCCGAAATTATCACTACATTTGCAGATATGGTCAATTTATTGCTATTCTTTAAAATAAAACAAGCGTGGAAACAGAAAGAATAAATAGAATAAAAGTAGTATTGGTTGAACAAAATAGAACAGGGAAATGGTTAGCAGAACAACTCCAAAAGAATGAAGCTACTATTTCTCGTTGGTGTTCCAATACTTCACAACCATCATTAGAAATGCTTGTCAAGATTGCGAATGTACTGAAAATAGATGTACGAAAACTGATTAATCCAAATAACAACGAAGAACGATATGGCGAATAAGAATCTGAATAAGGCTAAAGAAGCGAAAAAGGACGAGTTTTATACGCAACTTGAAGATATAAACAACGAACTGAAGCATTACCGTGAACATTTCCGTGGTAAAACAGTATTGTGTAATTGTGATGACCCACGTGTCAGCAATTTCTTCACCTATTTTGCTTACAACTTTGAATTTCTTGGATTGAAAAAGTTGATTACCACTTGTTACAAAAATCAAGATATGGACTTGTTCAGTCAGAACAAAAGTGAGCAAGCTGTATATTTGGTTTATGAAGGAGACAAAAACGGAGACCATATACCGAATGCAGATGAGATAGGTGTAATGCCATTAAAGGGGGATGGCGATTTTAGAAGTAAAGAGTGTATAGAACTTCTAAAAGAAGCGGATATAGTTGTCACTAATCCTCCATTTTCTTTATTTAGAGAATATGTTGCACAACTCATTGAATATGATAAGAAGTTCTTGATTATCGGACATCAAAATGCTATCAAGTACAAAGAAATATTCCCTCTTATCCAGCAAAATAAACTTTGGCTTGGCTATGGTTTTAAAGGAGGGGCAGGTCATTTTATCTCCCATTACGAGGATAAAGCTACGGCTGGTGACCACCGTGAAGGTATGATACGTGTTTCTGGAGTAACATGGTTCACAAATTTAGAAACGCCTAAAAGACATGAGAATATCATTCTTTATAAAAAGTATTCTCCCGAGGAATACCCTAAATATGAGAATTATGATGCTATAGATATTTCCAAAACAGCAGAAATTCCATGTGATTATGATGGAAAGATGGGAGTACCTATTACTTTCATGGATAAATACAACCCCGATCAATTCGAGATAATCGGTAATACATGCGATACAGACTGGATAAGATCTGTGGGATTCAAAATAATGGGACAAGGTACAATTGACAAATTGAGATTACAAGGAAACAAAGCTCATGTTACAGCTAACATGAACTCACCATACATATTGAAAGATGGAATTGTAATCCTACCTTATGCTCGTATTATCATTCGTAAAATTAAAAAATAACAGTCATGAATATAGATCCGAAATCCATAAAGATAGTCGACCTTATTGAAGGTTATAGTAATGATGCCGATACTGGTGTTAGAGGGTATGGTGGAAAGTTGGATATTCGTCCACCATATCAACGTGAGTTCCGATATGATTTAAAACAACAGCAAGCTGTCATTGATACCATTTTAAAGGGATATCCACTCAATATCATGTATTGGAGCGTAGGTGAAAATGGGAACTACGAAATGATTGATGGGCAACAACGCACATTGTCTATATGCGAGTTTCTTACCCACGGTTTCAACATAGAGGATAAAGACCGTGGCACTCTCTATTTCTCAACACTGACAAATGAGGAAAAAGAGAAGTTCTTAAACTATGAACTTACGGTATATTTCTGTGAGGGGACGGATAAAGAAAAACTGGATTGGTTTAGAGTTATCAACATCGCCGGAGAGAAATTACTTGACCAGGAACTTCTTAACGCTGTTTATACAGGCCCGTTTGTGACAGATGCCCGCCGTTACTTTTCAAAAACCGGTTGTCCTGCATACAAACTCGGTGCAGACTTTTTGAACGGCACTGCCATTGAACAGGCATATCTTTCAACCATCCTTAAATGGGCGGCACGCCATGATAGTATTGCTAAGATAGATGATTATATGGCGCAACATCAGTTTGACCCGAATGCCAACAAGTTGTGGGCTTATTTCGTGTCTATCATCACATGGATACGCTCCACCTTTCCGAAATATCGCCGTGAGATGAAAGGCTTGGATTGGGGCACGATGTTCGATGAGTTTGGTGAAGGCGTTTATGATACAGATGTACTTGAAAAGCAAATCCACGACTTGATGGAGGACGATGAGATTATGAAAAAATCCGGCATCTACCGTTATGTATTGAGTGGTGACCTGCGCGACCTCAGTTTCCGCACTTTTGACAAAAAACAAAAGCGTGAGGCATACGAGCGGCAAAATGGTATCTGCGTACACTGTGGCAAACATTTTGAACTTGAAGAAATGGAGGCAGACCACATAACCCCTTGGAAAGAAGGTGGTACGACAGTAGCAGAGAATTGCCAAATGCTTTGTAAAAATTGTAATAGAGTTAAGGGAGGAAAATAATTATAAAATAAAGGACTATGGCAACAAAGAAAAACAAACGAGTAGAGGTTATATCTCCTAAAATTAAATGTTTGGGTTGTGAAATAACATTTGAGCAAATACTTAGTGATATAAATGGAAAAAGATTTCAAAATGAATTCAAAGATCATGAAATTAGATTAATGCCTACTACGCACCCCAATTGTAATGTTGGTATAGTCATGACTGGACAAAATAAAGATCTACCTCCAAAACGAAATAATCAAACAGGTGAATTCTCTCAATTGAACCTTGATGTCAATAAAGAGAAATTATCTTTTGGAAATATATTCCTTTACGACAGTAGAATTAACGTCTTTTTCTATGAATTAAATATGAACGGATGTTATCTTGATAAGTTAGCTGAAAATATCCAAACTTATTGGAATAATCATTATGATGACAAAATTGAATTGTCATTTCTTCCAGTTTCTCGAAAAGGAGAATACCAACGTTTGATAAGAATGAGATATTATAAGGAGTTCTATGTAGAATTAACCAACCCGACAGAAATTTTACAAGATTATAAGGATAGTACATCTAGTCTATTTTCCATGGCAAAGAGTTATATTTCAAAAGGAATGAAAAATAATTCCGATGTATTTGTTTTGAAATTTGCAACTTTTGGAAAACGATTAAACAAGCTAGGATTATCATCTAAAGTGATTTTGGAATTAGCAAAGTCATTTGGATTCCTACTTGCTGGAGAGCAACGGAAAAATGTAAAAAAGTTACAAGTAAAAGGCTATTTTGCAGACCCAAACGAACCTCAAACATTACAGCCAATAAATCTCGTAAGTGATGTCTTTACTGTATATATCAAATTAACGACCCAAACATTGCATTCTAATCTTCAAGAAACAGAGCGGAAAGAAGAAATAGAAAAACTATATTTAAAGCACTTACCTGAGCTTAATTATATTTTCAACAGAGAAGGCAATGAGAGTCATTGAGAAATATGTTCCACTTCTTTTAGGAGTTTGGGTTAGTTATCTATTTTTTAAACATGAGATTGTGAACTATTCTGACTGTAAGGAATTTATAAAACAATTTACAACAATTGGCACATGTGCTTTTGGATTCTTACTGACTTTATTTGGGTTAATTATTCAAAGTGATAGCGATATTATTACCGAAATTCGAAAAAGAAAAATTCCATATAAAAGATTTATTTTCTACAATAGAAAAGTAGTTTTTATCTCTCTTTTTTTAACCATCTACTCATATATTTTAGGCTATCTTGATTGGAATAGCTTACTTTCAAGCCATGACAAGATTCCTATAATTATGGTGTCTATTTTCTTTGGAGGATTCTGTTGGTTTCTAATTGAGGTTATCTATTTTCTCATAATATTCTATATTTTAATTCAAGATAAAAATGATACAATTCAATAATGCAGAAATTCAAGCAATAGCTTTACATAAGGTCGGGAATAAATATATTGACGAACCCTTAGTTTTATCAAAGAATCTTGTTGACACTGATGATTTAACTAAGGAAATCCTTTCAAGATATTTTTTGTCAAAGTTTAATTTCGTGGAACTTTATGTACTATCTCACCAAATTGATCTTAAATATAATGAAGTCTATTCCATTGCCGATAGAATATTCAAGAAAGGTTCTATTTGTATTTCAGATACAATAGATTTAGCAAAACATTTATATGAACAAAGTGTACACCCTAAAATAAAAGGTGGAGAGTTTTATATTGTATATTTTGAAGATTGCATTATTGATGAAAAAAGAGTAAATGCAATTGGGCTTTTTAAGTCAGAAAACAAAGATACATTCTTAAAAATATATCCTAAAGGAGATAGTTTTGAAATTGAAAGTGAAAAAGGTATCAATATCAACAGACTAGATAAAGGCTGTTTGATTTTCAATGTAGAAAAAGAAAAAGGTTATGTAGTTGCTATCGTAGATAACGTGAACAAAGGTTCAGAAGCCAAGTATTGGACAGAAGATTTTCTGCATATTCGGTCAAGAAAAGATAGCTTCAATCAAACACAAAACATGCTGTCTCTATGCAAGAGTTTCGTTTCTCAATTACCAAGTGATAATGGTAAAGTCGAAAAAGCAACATATATGAACAGAAGTGTGGAAGCTTTGAAAGAGGAATCTGTTAATGTAGAAACTTTTGCGGAACAGGTTTTTGAAACTCCAGAATTAGTTTCTGAGTTCAAACAGTATAAAGAAAGTTATCAGAAAGAGAGAGATATTGAAA
The DNA here is from genome assembly GCF_013166535.1 of Prevotella sp. PTAC. Taxonomy (NCBI): domain Bacteria; kingdom Pseudomonadati; phylum Bacteroidota; class Bacteroidia; order Bacteroidales; family Prevotellaceae; genus Prevotella; species Prevotella sp. PTAC. The sequence goes on along the minus strand of NZ_JABKKK010000005.1, from coordinate 231,477 downwards.
TTGACGATTCTTTTGCTACTGCATCTAATGCAATCAAACGTAGAGCTACAGGTACAATGACAACAATTAAGCTTGATAAGAACTTTGATATAAACATTCATGGCGGAGAGCAATATATAAAAAGAGGCTATGATGAGAAGCGAAAAATGCATTACTATCAGTTGTTTTTTAAAGAAGAAAAATAGGCAATGAACGAACAAAACAAAATAATACTTTATCAGGATGACAACGAAATAACTCGTGTATCTGTTCGTTTTGCTGATGAAGATTTGTGGCTGACACAAAATCAGTTGGCAGAAATTTATTGTACTACACAACAAAATATCAGCCAGCATGTGGACAATATATATAAAGATGGAGAGTTGACCACAGAAGCAACCAACAAGAAATTCTTGTTAGTTCGCCAGGAGGGAAATCGTCAGGTAAAACGTAACATTGACCACTATAATCTTGATATGATCATCGCCTTGGGTTATCGTGTGCAGTCTCAGGTAGCAACCCGTTTCCGCCGTTGGGCAACACAACGGCTTCACGAATATATTCAAAAGGGATTTGCTATGGATGACGAACGATTGAAACAAGGTGGCAACCGTTATTTTCGAGAGTTATTACAACGCATTAGGGATATTCGCAGTAGCGAGCGCAACTTCTATCAGCAAATCACCGATATTTATGCTACGGCCATGGATTATGACCCACGTGACGAGATGACAAAGACCTTTTTTGCCACCGTTCAGAACAAGTTGCATTATGCAGTTCACGAGAATACGGCAGCTGAGGTTATTTACAATCGTGTGGACAATGAGAAGCCGTTTGTGGGTATGACAAACTTCAAGGGAAACTATGTGACTAAGGATGATGTAAAGATTGCCAAGAACTATTTGTCTGAGATTGAACTTCAACGTCTGAATCTGCTTGTTTCCGGTTTCCTGGACTTTGCCGAGTTCCAAGCATTGGAAATGAATCCTATGACAATGAAAGATTGGATAGAAGCACTGGACAACCAAATTATAGCACACAAGCGAAAGGTTTTGATTGGCAAGGGAAACATTTCGCATAAACAAGCGATTGAGAAGGCAGAAAAGGAGTTTGCTATCTATCGCAAGCGTGAAATGGAACTACTTGAAAGCGATTTTGATAAGGAAATCAAGAAATTGAAAGATAACAATGGTAAAAGTTCAAACTAATTCACTACCTTTGCCTTTGGAAACCTTCACGCAACCTTGCGCAAAACAACGCAAGTCATTGGTGGAGCAATCGGAGGAGATTACAATTGAGTAGCTTTTAGAAAATAATGATATTCAGCCACTTGAAGAAGGATTACGATTCCTGGTGGCACCACTTAGAAGAGAAGCAAAAGACAGTAAAATCCTGATTTCCAAACGAAATCGGGATTTTTTGTTTCCCGAAGGAACGCAAAAAACGGCAGAATATTGGGTCAGTCCAAAAAACTGTTGGTATGTTAAATTTACCCTGTTAGTTTGCATAATCTAAAAATAAAGAATGGTATATCTCCAACTCCCCTAAACTGTGCTCTGAACGCTTTAATTTTTGCATTGAATGATTCTGCAAACGCATTGGTTTCCCTATTAACGAAATAGTTTAATATTGTTTCATAATAGTTCTGCATGGTATTTGTTACGGTTCTGAAACATCCGTATCCAAGCTTTTCTATTTTATTATACCACAAGGCAAGCTTTCCACGTGCCACATCCTTGTCATAGTGCTTATTATATATATCGGTCAACTCTATAGCCAAGCCGTAAACTGATTTCAGTTCCGGATAATATGCGAATATGATTTCCGCACGTATTATTTGGGATTCAGTCCATTTACTATAATGCTTGACAAGTACATATTTAGCCCTTGCCAGCAGCTGCTTACGGGTATCACCATTGGCATATCGAAACGGAACATACTCTATATATTGCTCTCTGCACCGCTGAATTTCATCGTTCTCCAAATCCCGTGCCATCCAGCGATAAGTAATCCTAAGTTCATCAATTGCCTCATAAAAGAGTTTCTGTACATGAAAACGGTCATTGGTCATAGTGGCGTTGGGAAAAGCAGTCCGGACAATCCGCATCATGGCCGGTGAAAGATCCAAAGTGACCTCTTTGACTCTCTTACGCTTGGAGACATGAATCATTTCAAGCACCTTTATGACTTCTTCAGACTTCGTGCCACGTATCATGGCCACAAGTGTGTACCTCTGCCACCACGTCCCGCACGGTTAGTGACAACGGTATATAATTCTCCACAGCTCAAAGAAGTCTCGTCAATACAAAGGCTGGGACCTATGTTTTGTTTGAACAGGACATATTCTGAGGCATGATCTAACCGGTCCCATTCTCTGTATTGGCTGATAAAGGCCTTGTACTGTGAAGTTAACTGTTTACCGTTTACCCCACAAGCAGCTGCTATGGAGGTTATGCCGGCAGCGGTAGTTTCAATCTTCTTCTTTAAAAAAAGCGACGGACTCGGGAGTGGGTTTCGTTCCTTCGGCCGTAAGATCATCGTAGGTATAGGAAAAAGTTTCCCCGGTAGCTTTGTCATACCGGCGACGACGTCTTACGTGGAGATAAACAGGTTTACCACGCAGAGGAAAGTCCTGAATCACTTTCTCATCGGTAAAACCATGTGAGATCACGGTTCCACTCTTGTAATCTGAACGTTCCATGTGGTGTTTTTCATCAAGCCAGACTTCGATTTTGACAGAGTCGTCATACCAACCGGAGATCTCGAAATACTCCATTAAAACTTCGGGGAAGATGACTCGTAATAACTTATGTAGGTTGCGATTGGAAGGCATTGGGCAAATAATTTTAATTTGAACGCAAAGATGAGTATTAACATAACATACTCACAGGGTTTTCGCACTGCCCCCTTTTCCGCATCCATACTTGCAAAACAGAACAGCATGGCAAAGAAACATAAAATTTCACTGTTCTTTTCATTCTTAATTCAATTAATATTTCAGGCATAGGGACAAGAGCGCCATACACCATAAAGAGAAAGCCGCCTACTTTAGCATAGCCGACATATAAAAACTATATTCGCTCAACAAGTTTCACACCTTTCACGGTACGCAGTTTTCTAATAAGAGCCTCCAACTTAGACGTATCATCAATCATTATAACCAGATTGCCCCTAAACAGACCGTCGTTACTGTCTATGCTGATGCTGCGCAATGTCAGTTTCTCGTCCTTACTGATTATACTTGTAAGATTGTTCACGATGCCTATATCATCATTTCCTATGACACGCAAGGTTATTGAATACTGAGACGCACCCTTGCCACTCCACCTCGCCTTTACGATACGGTAGCCAAAACGCTTGCGTAGCTCTGCGGCGTTAGGACAATCGCAACGATGTATCTTGATACCGCCACTGACAGTGACAAAGCCAAAGACGTCGTCTCCGTATATTGGCTGGCAACACCTGGAAAGCTGATAATCAAGTCCTTTCAGGTTTCTATCGATTACGAGAACATCATCGTTTATCTTGTTTTTCTGTTCAGTCTCATTCTGAAAATTAAACTCCTCGGCACTTCTTGACGGACCGTCAGATACCAGACCCGTATCACGAGCCTGTATTTCAAGATATTTATCTATTATGGTATTGACATCAAGAGAACCGTCGGATATCTGCTTGTAGAAATCACTTACTTCCTTAAACCCGAGTTTCTTAATAAGACGGGCCATCAAAGACTCTTCTATCTCAATCTTACGATTCTTAAATTTGCGCTCTATCATCTCCTTGGCAAACAACCCTTCCTTAACTTGTGTCTCCTTTAACGCAAGACGTATTTTTGACTTTGCCCTTGATGTCTTTACGATATTAAGCCAGTCCTGCTTCGGCTTCTGAGTAGTTGATGTCATTATCTCCACCTGATCTCCACTCTGCAACCTCTCACGCAGTGATACTACCTTATTGTTTATTCGAGCGCCGGTACAGCTATTTCCAATTTTCGAATGGATATGATATGCGAAATCAAGCACGGTAGAACCTTTAGGAAATTTAAACAGATCTCCTCTCGGTGTAAAGACAAACACCTCATCCTCATAAAGATCCATCTTAAACTGATCCATCACCTGCAAGCCATCGCTCGTCTCAAGTATATTACGGATATTTGTCAGCCACTCGTCCAAGCCTGTCTCACCCTTTATACCTTTGTATCTCCAATGGGCTGCCACACCGCGCTCGGCAACCTCATCCATACGTTCGGTACGTATCTGCACCTCCACCCATTTCTGTTCCGGACCGAGCACCGTTATATGCAGACTCTCATATCCATTTGATTTCGGAACGGAAAGCCAGTCACGCAAACGTTTCGGATTGGGCTGATACATATCAGTAACTATCGAATAGGCCTGCCAGCACTGCATTTTCTCTTTCTCAACATCGGTATCTATAATAATACGAATGGCGAAAAGGTCATATATCCCCTCGAAACCGCACTTCTGTTTCTTCATCTTCTGCCAGATAGAATGGATACTCTTGGTACGGCCTTTCATGTGAAATCTTAATCCGGCAAGAGCCAGTTTCTCTTCAATCGGACCAATAAAGCTCTCTATATATTTATCACGCGCAGCTTTCGTGGCACTCAATTTATCTTTTATCATATAATAAGCATCATGTTCAAGATACTTCAATGACAAATCTTCAAGCTCACTCTTCAACTTATACAACCCAAGTTTATGGGCCAACGGAGCATATAAATAAGCCGCTTCTTCCGATACCCTTGATTTGCTTTCCATGTTCTGACAATCCCTTATCTGACGCATAAGATTGACACGAGACGCTATCATAATAAGAATAACCTGCATATCTTCGGCAAACGACAGAAGAAGATTACGGAAATTCTCACTCTCGATAACCGGATTTTTGGAGTACAAATCTGAAATTCGCTGCAAACCATGAAGAATACGTGACACAGCCTCACCAAATTCCCAATTGACTTCTTCTATAGAAACAAATCCACCGGATACACTCGGATGCAACAAGACTGCAAGCACGGCATCACGCTTCAATCCAATCTCATCAACAACAATCTGAGCTGCCTGAAAACTAAAAAGTATCGGATTAAGCCCAAAAGCATCACGCCCCACCTGATTGCATTCAATAGAGTTTATCAAATGTTTACGTACTTTTTCTTCATCACCATCAATAAGAGAAGAACCAATAACTACCTTAATATTTTTATATATATCAAGCGTTTTTTTTAGTTCCTCTGCCGTAAAATCCAATCTTTCAACCATAATTACACCCGTATGTTAATATATTATTGCAAAGATACGATTTTTATCCGATTTATTCGGTTTTTAGATAAAAAGTTACTACATTTGCTGCATTATTACTAATAACACAATAAATTATGTTATCACAAGAAGACCTTAAACAAATTGCCGCCAAAGGCATGACTGCTGAACAAATCGAGACACAGTTAAAACAATTCAAAACGGGATTTCCATTCCTTAAGTTGGAAGCTGCGGCAAGCATCTCACAAGGAATAATCTCACCAAACACCGATGAGCGTTCCGATTTCGAAAAAAAATGGAACAACTACAAAGCCGAAGGTCATAAAATCGTAAAGTTCGTCCCTGCCTCGGGAGCGGCAAGCCGCATGTTTAAAGATATGTTCACTTTCCTTACCTCCGATTATGATACACCGTCAACCGATTTTGAGAAGCATTACTTCAATAATATAGAAAAATTCGCATTCTATGACGCACTTGATGACATCTGTCTCAAAAACGAGAAAAAAGGAATAAAAGAACTTATAAGCGAGAACAACTATAAAGCTGTTGTTTCCAACATGCTTGAAAGTAAAGGACTTAACTATGGCCAACTTCCAAAAGGCATGCTGATTTTCCACAAATATGAGGATGGGGCACGCACTCCCATGGAAGAACATCTTGTAGAAGGTGCTCTATATGCGGCAAGTAATGGAGAAGCAAATGTACATTTCACTGTAAGCAACGAACACATGGAGTTTTTTGAGAAAAAAGTATCTCAACAATCAGACAAATATGCAAAAAAATACAATATTAATTACAATATAACTTTCTCTGAACAGAAATCAAGTACAGACACCATTGCGGCAAATGCGGACAACACTCCGTTCAGAACCACCGACGGACGCCTTCTGTTCCGTCCTGGAGGACACGGAGCTCTGATAGAGAACCTCAACGACATTGACGCAGACGTAATATTCATCAAGAACATCGATAATGTAGTACCGGACAGGTTAAAAGCAGACACAATTGAATACAAGCAAGTCATTGCCGGCATTCTCGTCTCATTGCAGAAAAAGGCATTCGAGCACCTAAACACGCTTGACTCCGGCAAATATAACCACGAAAAACTTGAAGAGATAATACGTTTCGTACAGCAAGAATTATGCTGTAGAAAATCAGACATAAAGCATCTTGAAGATACGGAACTTGTGATTTATCTCAAAGAAAAGCTCAATCGTCCTATGCGTGTATGCGGTGTTGTCAAAAACGTAGGTGAACCCGGTGGAGGTCCATTCCTTACTTACAATCAAGACGGTACCGTAAGCCTCCAAATATTGGAAAGCAGCCAGATTGACAAGAACAATCAAGAATATATGAAAATGTTTACTACTGGAACACATTTCAATCCTGTCGACCTTGTGTGTGCCGTAAAAGACTATAAAGGAAAATCTTTCAACCTACCAGATTTCGTTGACAAGGCGACAGGATTTATCAGCAGTAAGAGCAAGGACGGCAAAGAACTGAAAGCACTTGAACTGCCAGGACTGTGGAACGGTGCTATGAGCGATTGGAATACGATATTCGTAGAAGTACCGCTATCAACATTCAATCCGGTAAAAACAGTTAATGATTTATTACGTGAGCAACACCAATAAATAAAAAACGGTTTTACTAGAACAAACAATACAAACTTACAGTGCTTTGTGCCCGTACATGAATTATTTTTTCAAGTACGGGCACATATAGTATATGTATTTAAATACACTATCCACATTACATGCTTTTGTATAAACCAAACAAGTACTTTACAAGATATTTACACGCTTTCATTTCATTCTTTACCTTTTTTTTCTGTTTTTCCGCTGATATTTAGTAACTTTGCACTTTTGAATTATTAAATAAGTAATGAGTAATAAGCAAAATAACAAGGCATTCTCAATGATTGCCGATATAGAAGGCGATTTCAGCGACCTTTCCAATATAAACATGCCGGAAAGCATGCCCATACTTGCTGTAAGAAATCTTGTGCTTTTCCCTGGTGTGGTTTCTCCTATACTTATCGGTAGGGAATCAAGCATGACGTTGATAAAAAAAGCAGAAGCTTCCGGTACACCCATAGGCATTGTATGCCAAAAAGATCCGGATATAGACGAACCCTCCAAAAATGACCTTTACGAATACGGAGTTTTTGCAAAAGTAGTAAAGATTCTCAGCCTGCCAAATAATAATATCACTGCAATTATACAAGGGTTAGGCAGACTGAAACTAACTTCTATCATACGCAAAAAACCTTATCTTACAGGTAAGGTTGAAGTTGCGCATGAAACTTTTCCTGATAATAACGACAGTGAGTTTACAACCGCAATAGAAGATTTACGTAACACTACTGCCGAATACGTAAAAATCAACGACGATATTCCAGAAGAGGCAACCTTTGCCATCAAGAATGTGAACAACGATGTCATGGCATTGAACTTTATATGTTCCAATATGCTATTCTCGATAAAAGAAAAGATGGAATTATTGGAAATGGACTCCATCAAAGACAGGCTCTTCTATACTTTGAGAATAATAAACAGAGAACTTGCGCTTCAGAGTCTTAAACAGGATATAAGAAATAAGACTCGTGATGACATAGACGAGCAACAGAAAAACTACTTTTTACAACAACAGATAAAGAATATCCAGGCTGAGATAGGTAACGGCGACGGCTCACCGGAAAGAAAAGAGTTACTGGATAAAGCTGCAACAAAACTTTGGAATGAGGATGTCGAGACTATATTCATGAAGGAACTGGACAAACTCGACCAATTAAATCCACAAAGCCCGGAGTACAACATACAACTCACTTATCTCCAGACATTTGTCTCACTTCCTTGGAATGAATATACAGAAGACGACCTAAACATAACAAAAGCACAGAAAGTCCTTGATAAAGACCATTATGGAATGGAGAAAGTAAAGGAAAGAATCCTTGAATACATTGCCGTTTTGAGTCTACGCAGAGACCTGAAATCACCCATCTTGTGCCTCTATGGACCTCCGGGAGTCGGAAAAACCAGTCTCGGAAAAAGTATCGCCGATGCAATGAACAGGAAATATGTGCGTATGTCTCTTGGCGGATTACACGATGAAGCCGAAATAAGAGGTCACAGGCGTACATATATCGGTGCCATGGCCGGAAGAATAATAAAGAACATACAAAAAGCAGGCTCTTCCAATCCGGTTTTCATTCTTGATGAAATTGACAAAGTAACACAAAATACAGTCAATGGAGATCCAGCTTCAGCATTGCTCGAAGTTCTCGATCCTGAACAAAATACAGCTTTTCACGATAATTATCTCGATGTGGACTATGATCTGTCGAAAGTACTCTTCATTGCTACGGCAAATGAACTTAATACAATACCAAGACCATTGCTTGACCGCATGGAAATTATAGAGGTAAGCGGTTATATCACAGAAGAGAAGATCGAGATTGCCAAAAGGCATCTTATTCCAAAAGAAAAAGACAGTACCGGCCTGTTGGATGAAAAAAAATTGGCTTTCAATAAGTCTGCGATTGAAAAAATAATAGAGCAATACACAAGAGAAAGCGGAGTTCGTCAACTTGAAAAGCAAATAAACAAGGCTTTGAGAAAACTCGCTTTCACAAAAGCCAAAGAAGGCTTATTGCCATATAATAAGATTTCTCCTACTGAAATTGAAAGCCTTCTCGGAAAGCCCCCCTACTATCGGGATATTTATCAGGGAAACTCTTATGCGGGAGTCGTAACCGGTTTGGCATGGACAAGTGTGGGCGGAGAGATATTGTTCATAGAGACAAGCATGAGCAAAGGAAAAGGAACCAAGCTTACACTTACCGGAAATCTGGGAGACGTAATGAAAGAGTCGGCTGTACTCGCACTGGAATACGTAAAAGCACATGCTGACAAATTGAATATCGACTACAGGATTTTCGATAATTGGAACATTCACATTCATGTCCCTGAAGGCGCCACTCCCAAGGACGGGCCTTCTGCCGGAATAACCATTGCAACATCTATAGCATCGGCACTTACCCAACGCAAAGTAAGAAAGAATACGGCCATGACAGGTGAAATAACACTGAGAGGAAAAGTATTGCCTGTCGGAGGAATAAAAGAAAAGATATTAGCAGCCAAAAGAGCCGGCATAACGGATATTTTAATGTGTCGCGAAAACAAGAAAGACATAGATGAAATTCCTGATGTCTACCTTAAAGGTATCACTTTCCATTATGTGGAAAATGTCCAAGACGTATGGGACTTTGCCCTCACAGAGGAAACTGTTGACAATCCTTTAATATTTGAAATAGAGGAAGATAAGAAATAATGAAATTCCAATTACTGCATACCGACAGTTCGTCAGACGCACGAACAGGTATTATCACCACTGCACACGGCGTGATAAAAACACCTATCTTCATGCCGGTAGGAACTTGTGGCAGTGTGAAAGGTGTTCATTTCTCAGAGTTGAGAGAGCAAGTCAAAGCCCAAATAATATTAGGCAATACATATCATCTGTATCTGCGTCCCGGACTTGATATTCTTAAAAAGGCGGGAGGTCTTCACCGTTTCGGAGGATGGGACAGACCTATATTAACGGATTCTGGCGGATTTCAAGTCTTTTCGCTCACTGGTATACGAAAACTGCGTGAGGAAGGATGTGAATTCAGATCACACATAGATGGCTCAAAACATATCTTTACTCCGGAAAACGTTATGGATACTGAACGTGCCATCGGTGCTGACATCATAATGGCATTTGATGAATGTCCTCCCGGAAACAGTGATTATCAATATGCGAAAAAGAGCCTGGCACTCACACAACGCTGGCTTGACAGGTGTATAAAACGTTTCAATGAAACCGAGCCTTTGTACGGATATGAGCAAACTTTATTTCCCATAGTTCAAGGATGCACGTTTAAAGATTTGCGTCGTGATGCGGCAAAATACATTGCAGACAAAGATGCTGACGGAAATGCCATCGGAGGTCTGGCTGTTGGCGAACCGACAGAAGTCATGTACGATATGATTGAAGTTGTCAATGAGGTTCTTCCAAAAGAAAAGCCAAGATATTTGATGGGCGTAGGGACCCCACAGAACATTCTCGAAGCTATTGAGCGCGGCGTAGATATGTTCGATTGCGTCATGCCAACACGCAACGGACGAAATGCGATGCTCTTTACATACAACGGAACAATGAACATGCGCAATAAAAAATGGGAAGACGACTTTTCACCTATAGACCAGGATGGATGTGAAACTGACCGTATATATACAAAAGCATATCTTCATCATTTGTTCAAGGCACAGGAACTTCTCGCCATGCAAATAGCCAGCATCCATAATCTTGCTTTCTATATAAGACTCGTTACCGACGCAAGACACCATATCGAACAAGGAGATTTTGTTGCATGGAAGCGTAGTGTCATAGATGATTTAGGCCGAAGAGTTTAATAACTGTTTTTATAGACATGAGATTCTATAATAGTAACCCATTGCATAAGATACTAAAATTCCGGCATTCGACAGACCAATACAACGGATGTTACAGTCATGTCATACACAAACTTGGCATTTTCAATCCATTCAGGTATATCAAACGTCTCGACAGATATATCATAAAAAAGTTCATCGGAACATATATCTATTCAATATTCCTTATCATAAGTATAGCCATTGTATTGGATATTAATGATAATCTGGCCAAGTTCAGCGTATATCACGCACCTTTACGAGCCATAATCTTTGACTACTATGCTAATTTCGTGCCATACTACGCCAACCTGTTCAGTCCGTTGTTCGTTTTCATTGCCGTTATTTTTTTCACATCCAAACTTGCCGGTAACTCAGAGATTATAGCGATGTTGGCATGTGGCATGAGTTTTAAGCGCCTGCTAAGACCATACATGATTTCGGCCGCGATGATATCCGTATTGAATTTTTATCTTGGTTCTTACATCATTCCCAAAGGTACTGTAATACGCCATAACTTCGAATCTCAATATAAGAACAGCAAAAAACAAACGTCAGCCACAAACATACAACTTCAAGTGGGTAAAGGAGTTATTGCATATATAGCTCAATACGACGACAAGACAAAGACCGGATTTGGTTTCTCGCTATACAAATTCGAGAACAAAAAACTTGTAAGTCAAATGACAGCCAATGTGATCAAATACGACACCATATCCGATTCACGCTATCACTGGAAAGCCATCAGCTACAAAATAAGAACATTAAAAGGAATGAAGGAACATATCACATCCGGATTTGAGAAAGACACAACAATAATGATGGAGCCTATGGATCTCGTTTTCAGCAAGGGACAACAAGAAACTTTCACAAGTCCAGAACTCAAACGCTACATATCTAAACAAAAAGACCGCGGCTCCGGTAATGTAGTTCAATATGAGGTAGAGTATCACAAGCGAATAGCCACGTGTTTCGCATCGTTCATTCTCACCATCATAGGACTGAGCCTTAGTGCCAGAAAGCGCAAGGGCGGAATGGGGTTATATCTCGGTATCGGTCTGATTTTGAGTTTTTCTTATATACTTCTGCAAACAGTAAGTTCCACTTTTGCCATCAACGCAAATACCCCACCGGTAATTGCTGCATGGATTCCAAACCTATTATATTTTATAATTGCATATTTTTGTTATAAAAAAGCACCTAATTAATGAAATTTGAAGATACATATTTAAATGACAACATACTGGACGCACTCTATGACATGCGTTTTGAGGATTGTACACCGATACAAGAAAAGTGTATACCTGAAATATTGGATTACAACGATGTCATTGGAGTTGCACAGACAGGAACCGGTAAGACAGCTGCATATTTGCTGCCGATATTAAGCATGCTCGATGATGGCGAATATCCCAAAGACGCCATTAACTGCATTATTATGTCACCGACAAGAGAGCTTGCCCAACAAATAGACCAGGCAATGCAAGGCTTCGGTTATTATCTTGACAGCATAAGCAGCGTTGCCGTATATGGAGGAAACGACGGAAACAGATACGATCAAGAGATGAAAAGTCTGCGGATGGGTGCTGATGTTGTAATAGCTACTCCTGGACGACTGCTCAGCCATATCCGAATGGGACACATAGATTTGAGTAAAGTAAGTTTTTTTGTACTCGATGAGGCTGACCGTATGCTTGATATGGGATTCAGCGATGATATAATGCAAATTGTCGCCAAACTGCCGAAAGAACGACAAACAATCATGTTCTCCGCCACGATGCCGGATAAAATACAGCAACTTGCACGTACTATTCTCAATAATCCTGTTGAGATTAAGATAGCGGTGAGCAAGCCGGCCGAAAAAATAAAACAATCGGCATACGTTTGCTATGACACACAGAAAATTGGAATAATAAAACATCTTTTTGCTACAAACCAATTAAAAAGGGTCATTATTTTCTCCGGTAAGAAAGACAAAGTAAAAGATATTGCCCGCGAACTGCGAAACCTGAAAATAAACTGCTGCCAGATGCACAGCGATCTCACACAGCAAGAACGAGACGAAGTGATGTTCAAATTCAAGGCTGGAATGAAAGACGTACTCGTAGCCACAGATATAGTTTCCAGAGGTATAGACATTGATGACATATTAATGGTGATAAACTACGATGTCCCACACGACTGCGAAGACTACGTTCACCGCATCGGACGAACCGCAAGAGCAGACAGGGACGGAGCGGCAATAACATTCGTGAACGAAAAAGAGATTTATAAGTTCCAGCAGATTGAGGAATTCCTTGAGAAAGTGATTACTAAAAATCCGCTTCCTGAAAATCTCGGTAAAGGTCCGGAGTATAAGGTGGAAAAGAACACTCAGTCAAACAGATGTGGGACAAGACGCCATGGCAGAGGGAACGGAAAGGGAAACGGACGCAGACGTGGCGGGAAAAAGCCCCAAAAGAAATAACCGTAAATCCTACTACCGTTAGAAATATAATCCGCAAATGAACTGACCCCCAAAAGAAGATTTCACTAACATATATAAATCACCCCATGTCTCAAAAGTTCCGCTAACTTTTGAGACATGGGGTGATTTATAACTTTCTCATTTAAGATGCGGCAATGATATATGATATTTCACCGCAATAAAACGTATTGTACATGTTACAATAAAACTTGCCATAACAGTTACCTCGACCGGAAAATCAATTTCTGACAGTCCCCAATACGTTATTCCTCCAAGCAGACATGCCATCGCATAAATCTCTTTTCTGAATATCACCGGTTCATTATTAAGCAACACATCGCGTATCACCCCACCTGCCGATCCTGTTATACATCCCATTATTATCGCCACCCAGAACGGCTGTCCGCATGCCTGGCTTTTCTGTATCCCGGATATTGTAAAAAGAGCCAGTCCCAAAGTGTCAAACACAAACCAAGTATTATTCAACCGTTCCATGTGCTTCGAAAACACAATAACCACACACAGAGCCAATGCCGTACAAACCATATATATCGGATCTGTCATCCAAAAAGGGGTGACACCCAACATCACGTCACGTATCGTGCCACCACCTATTGCCACTGCTATGCCGCACACATAACCGCCGAACCAATCGAAATGCTTGGCTGCCGCATGCCTGATACCCGATATGGCAAAAGCGAACGTTCCGAGAAACTCTATTATATAAGGTACAGCTGAAAGGTTTATCTCTTCGTTCATCCGTTAACTACATTTACTGGTAATCCATCCATAAAAGCTTTTACGTTTCCTGCCGCGACAGTCATCAACCTCATGCGAGCTTCTAATGTTGCCCATGCTATGTGGGGAGTTATAAACGCATTTGGAGCACCAAACAACGGATTATCGGATGACGGAGGCTCTTCGCACATAACATCGGCACCATACGCTGCAAGTTGGCCGCTTACAAGAGCTTCAGCCACATCACGCTCATTAACCAGCCTTCCACGCCCCGTGTTTATCAATATAGCACCGCGCTTCATTTTCATTATCGTATCACTGTTTATCATCTCACATGTCTCCGCCGTAAGCGGACAATGCAAAGTGAGAATATCACTTGTGGACAACAGTCCGTCAAGAGTGGTTTTCTGAATACCGGAAGGCATCGAGCTTGCGTCACGATGAGTGAAAGCGAATACGTCCATACCAAAAATACGGGCTATCTCCGCCACTTTCAAACCAATATTTCCAAGCCCGACAATACCAAGCGTCTTTCCCGACAGCTCAGGTATCTGTGTATCCCAATAACAAAAATCCCTGTTTCCGCTCCACCGTCCCTTTCTATTTTCAGTTGCATAATGACCAATACGGTTCGTTATGTTCAGCAAATGTGCGAATGTCATCTGCGCGACACTGTCTGTACTATACGCCGGGATATTGGTCACTACGATCCCGCGTTTTCCCGCCTCTTCCGTATCCACGACATTATATCCTGTTGCCAAGACACCTATATATTTCAGATCCGGCAAAGCATCCATCACATTTTTATCTATAATCACCTTATTTGTAAGAAGAATTTCCGCTCCGAGAGAACGCGCTATCGTCTCTTCCGATTTTGTACTCGGATATACCGTCAGTTCACCCAAGTCTTCAAACGGTTCCCATGACAAGTCTCCCGGGTTAACGCTATATCCGTCTAATACTACAATCTTCATCTTTTACATGTTTCTTAATACATCTGTTTTTTGTCTTTTCTCTCATTTCATGCTGTCAATCATCAAATCTTTCTCCCCAACATGAACGCATCTTCGCCAAATGCTTCTCCTCCGCAGAGTTATGCTGACCGTGCCAAAGACGCAATGCCGATATCTCGTCAGGCAAATATTGCTGGGCGGCAAAATTACCTGGATAATCATGCGGATAAACATATCCGTCACTATAACCGATGTCTTTCATAAGTCTGGTGGGAGCGTTTCTAAGATGTAGCGGCACAGGCAGGTTGCCGGTCTTGCGCACCACCCCCAAAGCCGAATCGATTCCCAGATAAGCCGAGTTGCTTTTAGGACTTGTGGCCAGATATACCGTAGCTTCGGCCAACGGTATACGTCCTTCCGGCCATCCTATTTTATTCACCGCTTCAAAAGCCGTGTTAGCCAGCAACAAAGCATTAGGGTTGGCCAGTCCTATATCCTCAGCTGCACTGATCACAAGCCGGCGGGCTATAAATTTAGGATCCTCTCCTCCCTCTATCATCCGTGCGAGCCAATAAAGCGCCGCATCCGGATCGCTTCCACGTATGCTCTTTATAAACGCTGATATTATGTCATAGTGCATCTCACCGTCCTTATCGTAGGCAAGCGGATTTTGTTGGAGCCTGTCCACCACCATATCATCCGTTATCACAACATCGCAATCCGATGAAGACTCCACTACTATTTCAAGTATGTTTAACAGTTTGCGGGCATCCCCACCGCTATAACGCAATAGTGCGTCTGTCTCTTTCAACTCAATATTGCGCTCTTTCAACACTATGTCTTTCTTCAAAGCCCTATCAAGAAGTTCGAGCAGATCCTCCTTCTCAAGAGATTTCAAAACATACAACTGGCATCTCGAAAGCAAAGGCCGTATAACCTCAAACGAGGGATTTTCCGTCGTGGCTCCAATCAAAGTGATAGTGCCTTTCTCCACGGCACCAAGCAGAGAATCTTGCTGTGACTTGTTGAAACGGTGTATCTCGTCTATAAACAATATAGGAGACGCTTCATTGAAAAATCGGCCTTTCCCCGCTTTTTCAATGACATCACGCACATCTTTCACTCCACTTGTGACAGCACTTAGTGTGTAGAACGGTGTCTCAAGTTTATTTGCTATTATCTGCGCCAAAGTGGTCTTGCCCACCCCGGGAGGCCCCCAAAGAATAAACGAAGATATGCGCCCTGAATCTATCATTCTGCGCAATACCGCCCCCTCTCCCACTATATGCTTTTGGCCTATATAGTCATCGAGTGTCCCCGGCCTCAATCTTTCTGCTAACGGTTGTGACATAATTAATTGCAAAGTTAACTCAAATCAAAGACTACACCAAAAGAAACAGGTTAATATTTACATACCGGCCTCACAAACGCAACACGAAAAAAATTATTGCCGCTCCATAATATTATATCATAATATATATAGTAATACGGCTTGCACAGACATTAGTTTTTTTGTAACTTTGATTTAAACAAAATCCACCCAAAATCCCCAGACATGATATATCTTTACAAACAATCACAAAAGCCACATGACACCAAACCTGAAAAATGCATGTTTATGCAATCATCACCTACCGTAAAAAATGATAATCATCATAAAAAACACAATCTCTTGCCATTGAATACAAGCCGAACAACACGTTTGTATCATTATTTATCATAAGCACATGCGCACCATGCTGCCACCGGCGTATGACCTATAATAGCCGGTACACCACATGACTGTAATAACACATATCTACAGCCCACATATTACAAGCCTCCCAACGCACTGCTTTGGGAGGCTTTTTGTGTTACAACGGGATACTAAACGCAATGCAACGGGATACTAAACGCAGTGCAACGGGATACTAAACGCAGTGCAACCGGTTACCGAATGCAAAACAAGCATAACGCAAATGTAAAAAGACAAATAACCTATCAAAAAACAAAGTACTTTCTTTTATCATCAAATATACAAACACTTATATAATAAGAAGAAACGCATAAATATACAAACACTAATTTGAAAAATATGTGACATTTAATTTACAAAACAAATATAAAATAATATTGAGAATACTTTGAACCCAAACCGTTTAAAAACAGCAATTCCTATAAAGCCACGCTTTTTTTTAAGTAAAGACTAACGTTAAGTCGAAAAAAATGTGTAAGTTTGCACATCGAAAAGAGTATATCCGGATATGAAACTCATTATCATGACCCAACCCACATTTTTCGTGGAAGAAGACAAGATACTCACATCACTTTTTGATGAGGGTTTGGACAATCTACATTTATATAAACCAAACTCTACACCTATATACTCAGAACGACTTCTGACATTGCTTAACGATGATTATCACTGTAAGATAACCGTTCATGAGCATTTCTACCTGAAAGAGGAATATCGCTTACGGGGCATTCACATCGATGATGCCATAAAACCCGTACCACAAGGATACAAGGGACGAGTATGCCGCACATGCCATTCGATAGAAGAGCTCAAAGACGCTAAAAAGAAATCCGACTATGTTTTTCTTAATAATGTGTTTGACTGCCGGAATGGGGAAAGCATAAAAGGCGCATTCTCAGCAGAAGAACTTAAAGAGGCATCACGCAAAGGACTTATAGATAAAAAAGTTTATGCCCTAGGTGGTATAAACCCGGAAAACTCATATATGGCAAAAGACCTCGGATTTGGAGGCGTAGTAATATGCGAAGACTTATGGAACAAGTTCAACATCCATCACGAACTTGACTACAAGGAACTGATAAACCATTTCGAAAGGCTTCGTAAGATAATCAACTGATTAGCAAATTATTAAAGAATATAACAAACAAAACAATGAGTACAAAAAACTCTTACTTGGTTTTCTCGGGAACAAGCACGAGATATTTGGCAGAAAAAATCTGCCAAAGTTTGGATTGCCCATTGGGGCAGCTTGTCATCACCAAATTTTCAGATGGCGAGTTTTCGGTATCTTATGAGGAATCTATTCGCGGCCGCGATGTATTCCTCGTTCAGAGCACATTCCCCAACTCAGACAATCTGATGGAACTTCTGCTGATGATAGACGCAGCCAAAAGAGCCTCGGCACGCACTATCAATGCAGTAATCCCATATTTCGGATGGGCAAGACAAGACCGCAAGGACAAGCCAAGAGTAAGCATCGGCGCAAAACTCATTGCCGACCTACTCAGCGTCGCCGGAATAGACAGACTGATAACCATGGACCTGCATGCGGACCAAATCCAAGGCTTCTTCGACGTACCAGTCGATCATCTGTATGCCTCAGGTGTAATCATGCCATATCTGCAAAGTCTAAAACTCAAAGACATGGTTATCGCCTCACCGGATGTGGGAGGTTCAAAACGTGCCAACACTTATGCCAAATATTTTGGATGTCCGCTCGTGCTATGCAATAAAACACGTGCACGAGCCAACGTGGTTGAGAGCATGCAGATCATCGGAGATGTCAAAAACAAAAATGTGATTATCATTGACGATATGGTGGACACGGCCGGCACAATAACAAAGGCAGCCGACATAATGAAAGAGGCCGGCGCACTGACCGTGCGCGCTTGTGCATCCCACTGCGTGATGAGCGGGCCGGCCAGTGAGCGCGTACAAAACTCATCATTGGAAGAGATTGTATTCACAGACTCAATACCATACACGAACCGTTGTGCAAAAGTAAAGCAGATTTCCGTTGCGGACATGTTTGCCGAAGCTATCAGAAGAGTTATCCATAATGAAAGCATCAGTAATCTGTATTTAGTATAATACGATAAGTTTTAATAACAAAAATTTATTTATGAGCAAATTTTTCATGACATTCATCGGATTGGTGGCTGCAAGTTGTATGTTTGCAGCCTGCCAGTCTGATACATACCACATAAAAGGAAGCGGTACGGCACTGACCGACGGAGATATCCTGTATCTGATTACAGATGTAGAAAAAGGCATTCCCGGCGATACAATTGTAGTGAAAGACGGAACATTCGAACTGGAAGGGCAAGCAGATTCTGTCATACTCTGTGCCATCCAAGACCAATACCGGCGGAAATTCGTCATTCCTTTTTTCATCGAACCCGGTACAATCAAGATTGAAATATCAAAAGACCGACAGTCCGCCATTTCCGGACAATACTTGTCTGAACGACCGGTCACAAAAGTATCCGGTACCTCTATAAACAATGAATGGCAGAAAGTGGTAGACAGTTCGACCGTACTCGCACAGAAAATAGAACGAATAGGACAGCTTATTTATGAGAACAAATTAGGCAAAGACGAACTTGACGCAAAGGAAAAAGAAATAAAGGCGTTAAGAAACGACTTCAAAAATATTATTGTCGATTATGCAAAAAAGAATATAAAGAATGAGCTCGGATATTTTATTGTCATATATTATGAAGGAGTTCTTGACCCGGTCACACATCTCGAATTGGTAAACCTTCTGCCGGAGAAAGTGAGACAGAGGAGCACAATAAAAATGCTCAGTCAACGACTTGAAAAAGAACAGACCACGGCAATCGGCAAGAAAATAAACGACTTCACGATGAATGACATCAACGGCAAACCCCAAAGCATAATGAGTGAAATAGCAAAACACAAGCTTACCGTTATCGATTTCTGGGCAAGTTGGTGCGGACCATGCCGTCAAGAAATGCCGAACGTCGTCAAACTATATAACGATTATAACTCCAAAGGGCTCGGGATAATAGGTATCTCTCTCGATAAGAAACAGCAAGATTGGGAAAACGCAACCAAAAATCTTGGCATTAAATGGGTTCAGCTCTCTGACTTGGAAGGTTGGAACAACGCTGCCGCAAAAATGATGAACGTCCGCTCCATTCCACAAACTATTATAGTAGACAATAAGGGTACTATAATAGCTAAAGGGCTACGAGGTGCCGAACTTGAATCTTTTGTACAATCAAAATTGAAATAATCGGGGATCCCCAAATAATAAGGGATAATCATCAGGAAAACCCGTAAAATACAACAGTGTTTCCATTAAAGATTATTGTTTAATGGAAACACTGTTTTCTATTTCTCTTCTCTATTATAAATAAATCAATCATTCGTTAACCGCACCACAAAAACCGCATAATCCCTTTTCTGTCATCTCCCTTCCACAATTACCACAATAATATCTTGTACGCGATTTTTTCAAATATTGTGAAACGGCCCAAATAATATATACCACAAGTAACAGATAGCCTACATAATATAATGCGGATATACTGAAAACCACATAATCAACTGCACAAACAGCCATCAGCCCACTGACATATAATAACGCATCTGCAAAAGGAAGTTTACGGAAAACATCGTCGACAGTCGCTATTCCTACAATAACTATAGCCCAAACAGAAGTGACGAATATACCAAGATGAAACGGCAATCCAAACGGATTAAGGGAAGGATGATAATAAAAATGCCGCCAAGATTCATTGCCGAACAACTGGATAGTGGCATAGAAAACAGCCGATGCCGACACGAGCAATGCCAATAACATCGGATAAAATGAATTTATATCGTGAAAATGAACGATATGAGCATGACGCCTCATTATAAGCCGTAATAAATAAATGGCCGTCACGATGACAGCAAAAGCAAGAAAAATAAGCAGATGTGTATCTGAAAAGACATCAATAAACTGTGATATAGGATCATCCGGTTGCACAGCAGGCAACATGGCGACCTCGCGCACCCACCCTTGGGTGGCTTGGTCACGAGCAATCTTCACCCATACAGAATCAATGGTATCAGCAGGCATTATCATTATGTCCGCAACGACAACGCGATCTCCACGAGTAACCGAAGCAGAATCAAAAGGCAATTCATCAGGTGCCTGGCACACCAACCGCAATGTATCGGCTTTAACAAGAAAGTTATAGTTCTGAGAGTAATGATGCGTAGTGAAAAAAGAGACAGAGTCTATCTGTCGCAAATCAGTGGTGCTCCATGCGTCAGGAGTTGGTGTCGATGAATTGTAACAAGAAACCGACAACAACAAAAAACAAATATAAAAAACTATCTTTTTCATTTATATATATTCATCTGACAGTTACGACAATCAAACTCTAAACGAAAACGACGACCATCCGGTAAAGACAGATAAAGCGGTTCGTGCCATTGTGCTTTTTTCCCTCCATTTTTCATACAAAATCCTAACGCATGACGCAGGCAATACCTGCATTGCATTATTGGAACATCTGTATCTCGTTGAAGCTCAAAAGCCTGTTTCAAAGATGTCTTACCTTTCCTTTCATAAAACGTACGTGACCGGCTATTGGATATATTATACATCACGGCATCTGGATACTCAGGCACGGAAGACACCTTTGACTCATCCAAACAATTGCCATTTACCGGAAAAGAACCGCTCATACGTTCCAATTTGTCTATAACGGAGCGCCGCATTTCGGAAAGAATACTTGAAGGAATGAAATAATCAAAATCATCCGGCACAATAATTTCCGAACATTCATAAACTGTATTTCCGAGTTTTGACAGTTGACGAATTATATTCTCTCTCTGAGAAGTTAATGCCGGTTGATGTTCTGCCTTGAGTACAAACGATGCAGCACACAGCCCTTTTATCTCGGCATTCAAGACAAATCCATCTTCGGTGGACGTCAAAAACATTGCAACCGGTATTTTCCTTATCTGACCGGACTTAGACAATAGTCGTTCAAAAACGACATCATTATTACGGTAAAGTTTCATTCCGGCATGGAGATTACAAGGCATTTTCAGGGGGAAAAGCCTGTTACCCTCTACTCTATTGATACGAAAACCTTCAAGTTCATGATTATCATTAATAAAACATATCCCATCACCATTCGCAAAACTTGACACCCCCGCAACATTAAATGAAGTCCCACGTATTTCCTTGACCGTTCCGACAAATTCGCCGATTGATTTCGGAGTGTCCATTGATGCCATATCCGATTGACGGCCATCGGCAAAATATGTTGTAAAACCACGATTAAACGACTTTGAAAGTTCCGGATTAAAACCATGATTACAATGCCCGAGCGATGCCCTGCGATATTTTCCATTATTCCTGCGAACAATATCATCCAGCAAACGACTATATGCCGCCGTGACATTCTTCACATAAGATATGTCTTTCAGTCTGCCTTCTATCTTGAAAGAAGTCGCCCCCGCATCGACAAGTCTTTCAAGATTGGCACTCTGATTCATATCTTTTAATGACAGAAGATGACGATTT
The DNA here is from genome assembly GCF_013166535.1 of Prevotella sp. PTAC. Taxonomy (NCBI): domain Bacteria; kingdom Pseudomonadati; phylum Bacteroidota; class Bacteroidia; order Bacteroidales; family Prevotellaceae; genus Prevotella; species Prevotella sp. PTAC. Next base: position 209,295 of record NZ_JABKKK010000005.1, on the reverse strand, counting down.
CGCTCTATTACTTTGCCTGAAGAATCGGACAAATCGAACTTTAAACGACAAAACTGGGCACACTCACCCCTATTTGCCGAACGATTAAAACAATATTGCGAAGCATAGCACAAGCCACTATAAGCAACACATAAAGCGCCATGAACGAACACTTCAAGCTCAACATCCGGAACCTTATCATGTATTTCCGCTATCTCCGATATGGACAGCTCACGCGCCAGGACGACCCTACGGAAACCAATATCTCTCAGCCACCGTACTTTTTCAGGCGTCCGATTATCCGTTTGCGTACTGGCATGTCTTGCCGCCTTTTTCACCATGCCCATAACCGCCATATCCTGAACAAGCACCGCATCAACACCAACATTCTCCAACTGTTCAATGAGACTACTGGTATCATCTAATTCGTTATCATAAATTATAGTATTTACCGTAACATACACCTTTGCCGCAAAGCGGTGGGCATAACGGCACAACTCGCCTATATCACTTACGGAATTACCAACGGCAGCACGGGCACCAAAACGCTCGGCACCGATATACACTGCATCTGCGCCATGATCTATGGCGGCCTTACCACACTCTAAATCTCTCGCAGGGGCAAGAAGTTCTAACTCTATCACTTTATATTATTTATATCAAACGGTGTCTCCTGATAAACGTAATAGTTTATCCAATTATTATAAAACAAATTGGCATGTGCGCTCCATGTCATAAGCGGCGGATTGGATGGATTGTCATCACGATAATAATTTATCGGCATGTCCACATCGTCGCGCACATACTTATCGCGTTTATACTCGTTATCCAATGTATCGGGAGCATACTCGAAATGGCCCGTTATGAAAAACTCACGACCATTACGCGCCATGACTATACCGACACCACTCTCAGATGATTCCGCTATAAGAGACAACTCGGGGGTAGCTAATATATCACCACGGCGAATTTCGGTATGACGACTGTGAGGCATATTGAAAATATCATCAAATCCCCTGAATATAGGTAACCTTGGATTCATAGCATACTGACTGAATATACCGAATTTCTTTTTCGCAAGCGGATACTTGGGAATTCCATAATGATAATAAAGACCGGCCTGTGCAGCCCAACATATATAAAGCGTAGAAGTGACATGACTTTTGGCCCACTCAAAAATAACTTTAATCTCATCCCAATATGTCACATCTTCATATTCATACGTCTCTACCGGAGCTCCGGTTATTATCATACCATCGAATTTTTCTTTCGACATATCTTCAAAATCACGATAAAACATTAACATGTGCTCTATCGGCGTATTTTTAGGCGTATGACTCTTTAACCTCATGAAACTGATATCCAACTGCAAAGGAGTATTAGATAAAAGACGAACAAGATCTGTCTCTGTCGTTATCTTCAAAGGCATAAGATTGAGGATGACTATTTTCAACGGCCTTATATCCTGAGAAGTGGCACGTGAATCATCCATCACAAAAATATTCTCTCGCTTTAAAAGTTCTATGGCCGGCAGCCTGTCCGGTAATCTTAATGGCATTTTCTTATATTATATTTTTAAACAATCTTCATTACACATACCGATACATTATCATAACCACCTGCCGCAATAGCCACAGCGCTTAATACATCGGCATTACCGCCTCTCATCAAAATTCTTCTTATCTCTGTATCGGAAAGCATATCACTTAGACCATCGGAGCACAAGACATAAATATCTCCATCTTCAATAATGTCGGTAAATTCGTTTATATCAAGATATGTGGTTTTACACCCGCCACCAATACAATTGGTAACACCTTTCACCGGATTATCGGTATCTACAACGGAACTTGAATGGTCTGTGGAAATCTGTACGATCTCATCGTTTCGCAGACGATATAAACGGCTGTCACCACAATTCATCCAAAAGAATTTATTTCCATAAAATATTATACCGACCAATGTCGTTCCCGTTTTAGATAATCGTGGGTTTACATAACCCTGCGAAGATACGATCTGGTTTATTGAACCTAACCAATTATTCAACAAATTCTTTAAACCGTCTGTTGTCAATAAATCCGGTAAATCATCTATAAAAAACTTTAAATTAGACAATGTTTCCGCACTTGCAATATCACCAGAATTATATCCCCCCAAACCATCAGCCAACGCAATGACAAACCGATTGGAATCCAATAAAGATAAATTCATGTCGAGACTATTGTCTCGTATGAATTTATCGGCAACGAGAATCATATCTTCGTTATGATCCCGTATATTACCGATATGGCATGACGCAGAAACATTTATATATCTCATACTATGCTTACTTGCAATTTCAAATTGGCAATCATCAACAAATCACCGTCTTTCAGTATATGAATTTTATCTGGTAATAATTTATTTCCATTGACCATTGTTCCATTCGATGAATTCTTATCAACGACTCCCCACCCATCTGATGAAGAATAAACAAACTGTGCATGCTGACCGGAAATGTACATATTGTTCTCAAACAAGTGTTTATGCACTCCAACTCTACGTCCTATTATATCACCATTAGATACAGACATACTAATACATTGCTGTGCATTTGACAAAACCAGATCTGACAATGGAATACTTTTCAGTTCTTCATCAGAAGATTTAGAACTACCCATAAAGCCACCACAATTTGTGCATCGTTTCCCTATACCCACATGACCACAAGTTTCACAGAATAAAAGCATCTGGCCACACTGATCGCAGTATAGTGAGTCATCATCTATCTCTTCTTTGCAATTCGGGCATATTATCATATCTCACACTTCTTTTTATATCATTGGATAAACATCAGTTCGGTATATCTTCCGGAGTTATTAACCGATAAGTCTCATCTGTTACTTGAGATTGAGGCATGGATGACACTCGGACTGATAATTGTTGAATTGTTAAATCAAAAACATTACGCATCTCACGAGCATTTCCAAAAGAACTGTCTTTATTCATTACTTTATGGAAAATCAAATCCATTAATTTAAACTCCGCAGTTGGAGATAATACATATTGCTCCATAGAAGCTATTTGCTTAAATATGGCAAGAAGCTCATTCTCATCATAATCATCAATATGCATACGATGAGTGAAACGCGACGCCAATCCACTATTAACAGAAAGAAATTCATCCATCAAATCTTTATATCCGGTGGCTATGACAACAAACTTTCCACGATCATCCTCCATACGTTTCATGAGAGTATCTATTGCCTCTTTCCCATAAGTATCATTTTCACCACTCAAAGTATAAGCCTCATCTATAAACAAGACACCACCGATTGCTTTATCACAGACATTGTTTACTATTTTAGGTGTCTCTCCCATATATTTCCCCACAAGATCTGCACGACTGACTTCTATGACATTACAAGAAGGCAAGATATCCATACTTTGCAACACCTCACCCATTTTCCTGGCAATAGTTGTCTTTCCTGTACCTGGATTTCCAGTTAGTACAAAATTCAATGCCATTTGCTGCACTCTCCCTACACCATTAGCTGTACGTTGCTTCATAAACATATTCTGTACAGCCAAACGTCGTATCATATTCTTAACCGAACGCATGCCGATAAACTTATCCAACTCATTAAGAACTTCATCCAATGAACGGGCTTTTCCATGCTGCGATACGGGCAGATCGTCTACCATAATACGATACATATCATCCTCAACGAAATCAGCACTTCCTATATTTGTCATCAAACGCCGGCTCTGCCTTTCAACCGTCTCATCAAAAATACGACGAACTTCACGGGCATTTCCAAAATTTTTATCGCGCCTAAGATATAACTGTTCAAATATTCTCTGAACGGACAACTCGGTATCTGAATCTAATATAAACTTCCTCGCATCACTCATTTTCATGAATATCTCCTTTAACTCTTCGGGAGTATAATCATCAAAATGTATCGTTTGTGTAAAACGACTTTTCAAACCTGGATTGGAATTGATGAAATCATGCATCTGATCCGTATATCCCGCAACAATACATACAAACTTTCCACGCTCATCTTCCAAACGCTTCAATAATGTATCGATAGCTTCTGTTCCAAATGAATCATTATCATTTGACTTTAATGTATACGCTTCATCAATAAACAAGACACCACCGATGGCGGAATCTATCAGTTGATTTGTCTTTATTGCTGTCTGCCCGCTATACCCTGCAACAAGTTTACTTCTATCAGCCTCTACAAGATGCCCTCTTGACAATATCCCCAATGTCTTGAATACCTCTGCCATAATTCGAGCAACAGTTGTCTTGCCTGTACCCGGACTTCCCGTAAAAATATAGTGTTTCCCTTGAAACGTATTTGCCTCACCACGTCTAATTTGTAAATTAAGGAATGAAGCAAGGTTAGATATTTCCGTCTTGACCGATTGTAATCCGACCAGACCATCGAACTGCTTCAAGCAATCATTAAAATCTATTATTTTAGGTTTATCATAAGGAATGTCATCTGCCTCTATTGTCATTAATTGCTCATCCGTAATCGTCTGTAAATTAGAACATTCTAAACGTTGTGCCTGATTCTTACAAATTGAATCGAACAAAAGGCGCATTGTTCTGCCATTGGCAAAATCTTTGTCCCTCTGTTCATACATTTCTTTTATCTTATCCCGCACAAGTAGCTCAGCCTGCTCTGACAATATGTATTTCTTCTCTTTCGCAAACGCAAGCAATATATTAAACAATTCTTCCGGAGAATAATCCTCTATATTAAGAAAATAATTAAATCGACTTCTGAAACCTGGATTGACACGGAATAGATTATCCATCTCCATCCTATACCCGGCTAAAATGACAACAAATTTATTCCTGTCATCCTCCATACGTTTCATTAATTTTTCTAAGGCTTGGGTTCCTTGGCTGTCATATTCACCAGAACGGTTTAAAGGAGCCAAGGTATAGGCTTCGTCTATAAAAAGAATACCTCCCAATGCTTTTTCACACAATCTATCAACCATCTTAGGGGTCTCTCCTTGATAAGGGCTTACCATACCTGAACGGTCTGTCTCAACGACATGACCGCTATCAAGATATCCAATAGATGCCAATATCTCACCTAACTTACGGGCTATTGTTGTTTTTCCTGTACCGGGATTTCCTGTAAGAACAATATGCATTCCCATTTTGTTCCGATCTCCCAGTCCACGTTCAAGACGCTCTGAATTGTTTTTTACCGAATATGCTATTTCCCGCACTGCACGTTTGACCTCATTCATACCGATATAACAATCCATGTCAGCTAATATTTCCTCAAGCTGTCTTTCTTCTGGAACATATCCTCGTATATCATCTTTTTCAACCCGAACAGCCTCTGCACCTCTGGTGATAAAAGAAGTAAAAATATCTTCAGCGGTCTTGGTTGCCAAATGAGCGTACCCAAAACTCTCATCCTTAATCTTTACACTATATTTGAAAAAACTTTGTAGTTTTTTCTCCGCATCAGTAGAATAATTGGTTATTCCATATTTCTTTTGTAATACTTTCCTACAAATTTCATATAATTCCTTATATCCGGGAGCAGGAAGTTGAAAACGGTACTTAAATCTATTGGCAATGGCTGGATTATTCACCAAAAATTCGTCTAATCCTTTATTCAATCCGGAAATGATTACAATAGGATCATCATTCCAATGTTCCATTTCCACAAATAACTTATCAAGCGGATTTACTTGATTGGCATATCTGTCCGGCAATAGTTTTTGGACATTATCGAAGAAAAGCAATCCACCACGAGACTTCTTTATATTATCATCCCATTTATCTACAAACCGTTGATAGTCAACTGCGTCAACTACCGTCAATTTGGGTTTGCTTATTATCTTATGTTGATAAAAATAATCACGAATTATTGTAGAAAGCATTGTTTTTCCCGTTCCAGTCTCTCCTATGATAATAGCATTTACACTCAACCTTACATTATTTACATCCTTACGCGAACGCAAATAAGTATAAGTATCAACAACTGATTTAAGCTGTTGCTTCATTTCGTCAAGACCGACAATCTCATCAAGCAAATCATGTTCTGCAAACGGGCGTCCACACCATTTACAATACTTTGCTATATCACGATTCTTTTTATTACAATACTTACAGTTCATTGCCTTGACTACTATGCATCGTGCTTTATCTGATTTATAATTTTTACAGGATTAACTTTCCTGTCATTTAAGAAAGGGGGATTTACATCAAGCAAATTCGGATTATATATAATCATTTCCAAAACCAACAATATCCCCATAAGACTCCATAAAAAATAATGAAGAACCCTTTCACCGGAAACGGTACGAATATTGTTTCGTATTTCATCCAATGCACCAAATTTGGAACCAATAAACTTGTACGACTTTACTTTTAATGCATAATATAAAGGTTCTATCAACGCTGTTCTTATATCATCTTCTAATATTTCATTTACAAGTTGTTTCGTCTCTATCACCGTTTTACGAGAATCAGTATAATGACATGTCATCATATATAACAATGTCAAAACAACTATCATTGGAACAAACAATACAGGAATGTTATTCTCAATATATTTCAATAGTCCAACCGGTATAAATATAGACAAAAAGCCCAATACCCCAAAAATAGAAGATAATAACAGCCCATAGCCTTTAAAAAATATTTTTGTTCCAAGTATCAAAGCTGATGTGACTCCAACCGGTATTCCGATTGTAAACCAATAATGACCCAATACATGATTTCTGTCACCTACACCAAAGATAATCACAAGAAATAACCAAATTATACATATTACATAGAATGCCCAACGCCAACTGTTTTCACGTATACTTAACATTTTATGCTCACCAAACAATTCTTTATACTTCTCTTCACGTTCCTCTTTTGCTTTAATAAATCTTTTATAATAAACATTTTGAGCATCAAAAAGACCTATAACATTTATCCATTTCTCTAATGCCTTCTCATAACTATAAGTCTCATTAAAATCCTTATAAGGATCTTCATGATAATAAACGGACAACCACTGTGAAAAAGCTCCAGAACGGATTTCACTTCTTATCTCTGACCTATATTTATTGTCAATCTCCAACCCATTGGTCAATCTTACGCCATCAGGAAGTTTATAACTTGGACTTACATTTAATATTAAACACATTCGATATGCAGCGGTACGTAAATCATACAAACATAAACGCTCCCTATTATCCTCACTGTCTACGTTAAAACATCTTTTTGCTTCATCCACGAACTCCAACCAACCATGTCGTTTAGCAAAAAACACAAAACGACCATCAAGATCAGAATACTCAGTTATAAGATTTTCAAATTCAGCCTCATCTACATTCTGCCAACACACTAATTGTTCATTTAGCAATTCACCAATCTTTTGAGGTGTATCAGCATCTTTCAAATCATAAGCAACACTACTGTCTATACTGTAGAATACTTTGTAAACCAAATCTTTTGAGTAAGATTGTCCCTTCGTTATCTCACGAAGAGTCTCACATGTCATAAAGTCGGCATGGCTATACATCCAAGATAACAGACGTCCATCAGTTATACTATGCCAATCATCTTCCGTAAGATGCTCATAACCAAAACACCTGATTATATCAGATATTGTTGAAGACTGATATAATTCAAAAAAAGGCATTTCTGGATCTATCTCATATACAATTCTTTTTAAAGCTTTGCGTCCATCATTACCCTCACTGCTAATCTGAATATAACTTTGCAGCCTGTTTATATCCAATCGTGTATGAGTCTCCAAATACAACCAAAAATTATCTCTAAAATCTTTTAAAGATACAATATATTCATCTGAATAATTCAACAATGACTTTGCAACATCATGAATCGTATTACATGAATTACCATGGATGTCATGGTAAGGGTATGTTGGATCCATTGTATATACCGCAACCATCAGACCAGCCATTTGCTCTGTCGGATATTTATTCTTGACTATATCATCCAATGCTACGCTTAACTTTGTATTGCCACTATGTTCAAACCATTCCTTTAATTGTCCTCCATATAGATAATTACAAGCAATACGCTCGTTATCAAGCAACATCGGTATTAATTCATTAACATTTTCCGCAATCAAATTCTTATCCGGATCTACAACAAAAGAGCCGTATTTAAGATATGGAGATGATATATCAACCTTAGGATTCTCTCCTAAAAACCACTGTTCAACTTCTTTATATTTCCAACGAGATTCAGTATTAACGGAAGTTAATCCCTGTATTATTATTTTTATTCGATTTGGTAATTCTGATATTCCAGGAATTCGTCCTTCTTTTTTATGCTTTATTATTAACCTTTCATTAGTATTAAGGTTATTCATACCAATCCAAAGATTCAATAATGTTATTCCCAAAGAATAATAATCAGCCGCAGTTGAAATCTCTACGGCTCCATCTATAACATCATTATACATTTCCGGAGCCGCATATAAAGGTGTGCGAGCCTGCGTCGTACAATGCAAAAAACCTTCTTTGGTTATTATTGACGATATTCCAAAATCTCCAAGTACCAATTCCGAATGCCCAACATCCCGAAAAAAGAAATTACTTGGCTTTATATCTTTGTGTATAATACCATTGCTATGACAACAAGCCAATGCTGCCGCCGCTTGTAAAGATATACGACGAAACAAATCTATATCTCCATTGATACTTATATCCGCCAACGTTCCCCCACAAAGATATTCCATCAATTCATAAAAACGCTTCTTGCCTCCAACATATATATATCCGAAATCATAGATATTGACAATCATATCAAAATCTATATTTGAAATTACTTTAAGTGCTTTATGCTTGATGTCTACATCAGAATAATACAATTTTAATACATAATCTTTTCCGTTATTATTAACAAGAAAAACTTGAGCTTCACCAGAATTATTACTAAGAGTACGGACTTTATAATATGTTACACCACGTAAAACGAATTCATTCTCGCTTATATCCGAAGATTCTGCAATAGAATTGACCCTTAGGGTCCGACACACATCACCAGCATTTTGATCCGACTGCACGTTTCTATCCCCTATAGCATCATAGCGTATCGTAATATCATCCTTAATCATTTATATCATCCTTAATCTGTTCTGTATTATTATAACCTAACACAACCCATTTACCACCAAGATGAGGTTTAGCACACCCACAAGGGTTGCTATGCAATGCTTGCTTATAATTACATTTCCAAGCAACTTTAACTCCCATCGGTTTCGTTGCCATTACAAAATTTCGTGCCTTTACAGGAGATGGTATTGGTTTTAAAGCCATTCGCTCCAATACTTCTGTCATCAGACTTAATTGGCTTTTTTTTCTCTTATCCAATTCTTCTTTCGTCATACGCCGCGAAACACGTTTTTCTATTAACGGCTCCGTTATTCCCTTGTCTTTGGCTAATAATTCCAAAACCCTAATACGTAACTTTTCCGTATCTTTATCCTTTACAACATCATTTTCTGATTCATAAGGAATTATGTTCTCCAAATCAACTAATCCCCTAATCAACAAACCTAACTCTTTATAATCGGAATCTGCATGTTTACTTTCAAATAACAAACGTGCATCATCGGTTAACGGCATTCCGCATTGCCTACAAAAAGAAAAATTATTGACTTTGTTACAATACGGACAAGTTATCCCTTCACGAGGACAACCACATTCAGAGCAATAAGAAGCAGAATCATCCAAAAGCGCTCCGCAATACGAACAAATATCTTTTCGGACATAATTCTGACATGATTCACAATAATCTGCATCACCATCCATAGATGCACCGCAAATAGGGCATAAAGATGCCTCCATTCTTTGTGTATATTGATTAAACGGAGTCGGTTCTATTTTATATCCCGATTCTGGCATCCTTTCTGGTCGCAAAGTTTTCTCTATATGACCGTTTTGTTCCAAATCATTTACATTGACATCTGCCATATATAATTATTGCTTATATTTCCTTGTTTTATTTAGAAATCGTTCTTATCTCCCGGCAATTTCGTTTTTTCATTGCATTAGGATTATACTCTTTTGGCAAAGATACGAATATTTTATTATAAAAACAAAAGACTGCCGTAAATAATTATACGACAGTCTAATATACAAAAGATAAGTTTCAAATCACCATAAAGACAAACGCTTTTCTTTGGGAATAAACATAGAGTCTCCTTCTTTGATATTGAATGCGTCGTACCACATATCTATATGTGGCAAAGCTCCATTAACACGCCAACGACCTAATGAATGAGGATCGCTTTTTGTCCGATTTCGGATTTCAGCTTCCGTTATATTAGCAGCCCATACACCAGAATAAGCCAAAAAGAAGCGTTGTTCTGGGGTAAAACCATCTATAACATCAAGTTTCATATCTTTTGTTGCATTCACAAATCCATAATAAGCAACTTGCAATCCACCATGATCTGCCAAATTCTCACCCAACGTAAAACGACCGTTAGCATTCAAATCCGGTAACACCTTGATATTTGAGAAATAATCAGCATATTCATCTGCACGTTCAGTAAAATTCTTTCCATCTGATTCGGTCCACCAATCCTTCATATTTCCGTTTTTATCATAATGACGGCCCTGATCATCAAATCCGTGAGTCATTTCATGACCGATTACAACACCGATAGCTCCATAATTAAAGGCATCATCCGCTTCTGGATCAAAAAAAGGCGGCTGTAGTATTCCTGCCGGAAAACAAATTTCATTCGTTGTCGGATTGTAATAGGCATTTACCGTTTGAGGATACATATACCATTCATCACGATTAACAGGCTTACCAGCTTTATTGTCAACTGTCCACTTATTCCAGAATCTCTGACATTCTATAATATTCTCCAAATAAGACTTTGTATTATCTATCTTTAAATCTGAAAAATCAATCCACTCATCAGGATATCCTATTTTAACATAAAAAGCAGAAAGTTTATCAAGTGCATTCTGCTTTGTCAACTCACTCATCCATTCTTGTGCTTTTATTCTCTCACCAAGAGATATTTGAAGATTGCGCACCAATTTCTGCATACGTTCTTTTGATGATGAGGGAAAATACTTATCTACATATATTTTTCCCAACGCCTGCCCCATAACATTCTCAACTTGTCCGGTTGCCCGTTTCCATAACGGATGATTTTCTTTGCGACCTGACATTGTTTTACCGAAAAAGTCAAAATTAGCCTCTACAACATCATCACTTAAATAATTGGCATAGCTGATTATTTGCCCCCACTCCATGTAATCACGATATTCATCAAGAGAAATATTAGCAATCAATTTATCGACACACTCAATAAAATCGGGTTGTCCAACCACCAGTTCCTGAATATGTTCCGTTTTCAAACCAGAGGCATTAGATATTTCAACCAATTTAATATGAGGGTATTTTATCTTAAAATCCTTTAATGATATTTTATTATAATTTGCTTCGGGATTACGCAATTCTGTCATTGATTTTGAAGACTTTGCCAATTCTGTTTCAAGTTTCATTATGTTCTTCATCTTCAATATTGCAGCTTTTTCACTGAATCCGAATAACTTAAACATTCTCACGATATGCTTCTTATATGCATCACGAATTACTACTGTCGCCGTATCTTCATCAAGATAATACTCTTTTTGTCTCAAAGTAATTCCACCCTGATTTATGTTCAAAATGTTCATACTCGCATTCTTATCATCTGCACCAATGTAAGCGGAGAAAAACTCATTATCACCATTGGCTGCTAACTCCAATTGGATTTTAAAAAGCGCATCTACAGTCTTTGCTTTTTCCAGTTTACGTATTATTGGCATAATCGGCTTAACACCATCTTTATTACGTCGCACGGAATCCATCGCCAATTTATACAGATCACTTAATTTGCATTCTGTAGTTCCTGATGCATAAGTATTATTTCTCAAATCATTCAATATGGAATTAATACGTTTATTGTTATTTTCGCCAAGTTGGTCAAAACTACCAAACCGAGAATATGCTGCCGGCAACGGATTGTTTCTCATCCATCCTCCACAAGCAAACTCATAAAAATCCGTCGCCGGATTAGCTTCACGATTAAGATTCGATAAGTCTATTCCCGATTTCAATTGCTCCTGTGCCATCGTCGCAATAGACATTGATGCAAAAGCGACAACAGGCAAAATTCGTTTAATTTTCATCTTAATATATTCTTAATTATTAATGTTTATACTTTCCAATTCTTCAGAAAAATGTTCCCAACGCTCCACCTCCTCATCAAGTTCTCGCCTGGTCTCAGTATATTCCGCTATATACTCCATATTAGACGCATTTTCCGGCAAACTGAGAATTAAATCAAGCTCCTTTAACCGCTTTTCCTTTTGAGAAATTTTTAATTCTGACTCCGCAATAGCTCTCTCTGCTTTACGTATTCTTTTCTGCTGTTCTTTATGCTCCGAATAACTTAACTTATTTTTTGTCACTGACGTCTCTGCCTTCTTTTCTTCAATAACCTGACAGGCATTTTCCAACTGATTAAGTGAGTCTATATTGTGCTCTTTCAAGAAATCATATATTCCTCCAATATGCTCTTTTACTTTTCCTCCTCCAAATTCATATATTTTTGTCACCAACCCATCAAGAAATTCACGATCATGGCTTACTATTATTGCCGTTCCGTCAAAAGCCCTTATTGCTTCTTTAAGAACATCTTTCGACTGCATGTCAAGATGATTGGTGGGTTCATCCAATATAAGAAGATTTACCGGTTCAAGCAACAGTTTTATCATTGCCAAACGACTACGTTCACCACCACTCAACACTTTCACCTTTTTATCTGATGCTTCTCCACCGAACATAAAAGCGCCAAGGATATTATTTATCTTCAATCTTATCTCACCTTTGGCTACATTATCTATGGTTTCAAAAACGGTAATATCCTCATCAAGCATCTGAGCTTGATTTTGTGCAAAATAACCTATCTGTACATTATGACCTATTTTGAGATTTCCTGTATATGGTATTTCATTCATTATACATTTCACAAGCGTTGACTTACCTTCACCGTTTTTTCCTACAAAAGCAACTTTTTCGCCACGCTTTATAGTAAATATAACATTATCAAATACCAAATGTTCGCCATAATCCTTACGAACATCTTCGCATATTATCGGATAATCTCCACTTCTCAAACATGGCGGAAACTTCAAGTGCAGTGCAGAATTGTCTACTTCATCTATCTCAATTGGAACAATCTTTGCCAGTTGCTTTATTCTGCTTTGCACTTGAACCGCTTTTGTGGGTTTATATCTGAACTTTTCTATAAAATTTTTCATCTCAGCAATCTCTTTCTGCTGATTTTCATATGCACGCAATTGCTGTTCACGACGCTCTTTACGCAACTCTACGTATTCATCATATTTCACACGATAGTCAATCACTTTACCGCATGATATTTCAAGCGTACGATTAGTTACATTGTTGATAAAAGCTCTGTCATGACTCACCAAGACAACAGCTCCCGACGACTGTGTAAGAAATTGTTCCAGCCATTGAATACTCTCAATATCAAGATGATTAGTCGGCTCATCAAGAAGCAGTACATCTGGCTTCTGCAACAGTATTTTTGCCAATTCTATTCGCATTCTCCACCCGCCACTGAACTCGCTTGTCGGACGCTCTAAATCTGTTCGCACAAATCCAAGGCCACATAATGTGCGTTCTATTTCCGCCTCATAATTCTCTGCTCCCATCATCATGTACCTCTCATGCTCCTGAGTGAACTTCTGTACTAATTCCATATATTCCTCACTCTCATAATCGGTACGCTCCATCAGCAGGTTGTTTAGTTCTTCTACTTTCTCTTTCAGAGCCGTTATACCAGCAAAAGCCTTACGTGTCTCTTCGCGTACTGTCGTATTATCCTGCAACTTCATTACTTGCGGCAAATAGCCAACAGTTGTATCGTTAGGAACCGAAACAACACCAGATGTTGGTTTTTGCTGTCCGCACAATATTTTGAGCATTGTAGATTTTCCCGCACCATTCTTACCGACAAGTGCTATACGATCACGTGGATTTACAACGAAACTAACATCACCGAACAATGGTTTTATACCGAACTCAACCTTTAATCCTTCTACTGATAACATTATAATAATTCTGTAAAACCTGATTTTATATAAATTGGAACAGCAAAGGTAAGGAAAAAAGTGCGAACAATAGATATTTTAAGAAGTTTTCTAATATTATAGACAAATATAATCCATAGAAAAAACATTTGGCAGAATACCATATTGAATTCTTTGCCAAATAAAAAAGTAATACATAAAGTTTATTATTTCAATTAATTGATTAATTTTGCATGATAATAAAAAACATTTAATATGAAAAAACTTTTTTATATTTCCATCTTTACATTATTATTCGTATCCTGCCAAGAATCACTTGAAGATAGATGTGCACGAGAAGCCATGTCATACACCGAAAAGAAATGTCCTGCTAAGCTTGGTGAGAATACGACAATTGATAGCTTGATATTCGAGAGAGAAAGTCACACATTGCATTACTATTACACTCTAACCGGAAATGCGGATAATATGGGGGTGTTTTCCTCGGTCGACATACGCAAAATTCTTCTTGACGAAGTAAAAAATTCCACGTCAATAAAAGCATACAAGGACAATGGCTATAATTTCGCATATACATATTTATCAGGAAAAGATAAAGGTAAAGTTTTATTCAATGCCACATTTACAGAAAAAGACTATAAATAGCTATCATAAGATGAACAAATGCCAATAAATACATATTTCCAAAATTTAATCGGGTGTAAAAGACAGTTCTTTTACACCCGATTAAATTTTGGAAATTAACTATTTACTCTTCAGCTGGTTTCATATTTGTATAAACCGTTTGCACATCGTCAAACTCTTCAAGACGCTCCACCATCTTGTCTATCGTCTCACGCTCTTCTGCCGTAACTTCTTTTTGGTCATTCGGTATGCGCGTAAATTCGGCCCCTGTAACATCAAAACCTTCTGTCTCCAAATGTTTCTGTATTTCACCAAAACTTTTCGGGTCTCCATAAATGGTTATTTCACCACTTTCTTCATCCTCATCATACTCATCCTCCACACCATAGTCAATAAGGTCAAGAATCATTTCGTCCATATCAATACCGTCCTTTTTCTTGAACGTGAACACACTCTTGTGGTCAAAAAGGAACGAGAGACTGCCTTGTGTTCCAAGATTACCATTAAACTTATTAAACACCGAACGCACATCACCGACAGTACGCGTTGTATTGTCGGTCAGAGTCTCAACGAATACGGCGATACCATGAGGGCCATATCCCTCATAAGTCACTTCTTTGTATTCACTCTGATCCTTACCCATCGCATTTTTGATTGCACGCTCAATATTATCCTTGGGCATGTTCTCACGCTTTGCGTTCGCAATGATAGCTCTCAGTGTAGGATTGTTCTCCGGTTCCGGACCTCCGGCTTTCACCGCTATGGCTATCTGCTTACCAATCTTTGTGAATGTACGGGCCATGTGTCCCCATCTTTTCAGCTTTGCTGCCTTACGATATTCAAATGCTCTTCCCATTGGAATTAGTTTTAACGGAGCTCTGCTCCAAGTTTATTCTTTAAATTTGTTATCAACTTATTCATTATGACATCTATCTGTTTGTCATTCAATGTCTTTGTCTCATCCTGCAAAATAAAATTCACGGCATAACTCTTTTTGCTTTCCGGAAGATTCTTCCCCTCATAAACATCAAAAAGTTCAACGTTTTTCAGCAGTTTCTTTTCCGTCTGACGGGCTATTTCCACTATCTGCGCAAACTCAATATTCTTGTCTATCAAAAGGGCGAGGTCGCGACTTACGGCAGGATATTTGCAAATCTCTTTATACAGAACCTTATTCTTGACAGTCGCTTTCATCAATGCGTCCCAATCCAATTCAGCATAATATACCGGCATATCAATATCTGCCGCTTTGAGCACATTCTTAGAAAGGCAACCCATTTCAACAAGTTTTCTTCCCCCTCTGTTTTCCAATGCCACGCCTGACGAGAATATCTCATTGTCACTCTTCTTTCTTACTACCATGCCTTCCAGCATTCCGATACGGCTCAGTATATTGCGAATATAAGCCTCCAACTCAAAATAACTTGTATCCTCATCCGCATGTATCCAACTGCCTTGCACACGTTTACCTGTCAGCCACAATGCCATATGATGGTTCTCGCTATATGCGGCAATGGGATTTTCCTCGTTTTTCTTCTCAGGATTAAAATGATATACATTTCCAAACTCAAAGAATTTAAGGTTGGCATTCCTGCGTTTGATATTATGCTCCAAACTCTCCAAACCACCGAATAGCAACGTCTGACGCATTACGTTAAGATCTGAACTCAACGGATTCATTATCTTAACGCACTCATCAACTGCATATGCGGCACTTTTTTCGTAATAAGTAGCCTTGGTTATAGAATTGTTCAATATCTCATTAAAACCACACCCTACAAGTTGCTCACTCACTAAATCCGCCAGGCAATGCTTACGGTCTTCATCACCTTTCACCACAAGACAACTCTTCAGTTGCATCGGTATCTCTACATTATTATATCCGTAAATACGGAGTATATCTTCAACAACATCACACGGTCTCTGCACATCCACTCTGTATGCCGGTATTTCAAGGTCTATTCCTGCTGCATCCTCAGCGGATATCTCCATTTCAAGACTGGTACAAATACTCTTTACCGTATCAGCTGATATATCCTTGCCAATCAATGTGTTAACATAATCATATTCAAGTCTAGCTCTCGCATTCTCAATCGGAACCGGATAGACATCTTTTATCTCCATAGACACCTGACCTCCAGCAAGTTCCTTGCACATTATCGCAGCTTGCTTCAATGCATAAATAATCCCATTGGGATCTACACCACGTTCAAAACGGAATGAAGCATCCGTACTAAGACCATGCCTGCGTGCACTCTTGCGAATCCATGTAGGATGAAAATATGCACTTTCAAGAACCACACTATGCGTTGTCTCATATGTTCCACTGCCTTTTCCTCCGAATATTCCAGCTATGCACATAGGCTCTTTATCATTGCAGATACTCAAATCATGTGCTCCAAGAACGTGTTCCACACCATCAAGCGTTATAAACTTGGTTCCCTCTGGCTGTGTACGAACAACAATCTTGTTACCCGTTACCATATCTGCATCAAAACAGTGCAACGGTTGCCCATAAGCCATCATGATATAATTGGTTATGTCCACGATATTGTTTATTGGGCGCAGACCTATCACTTTCAGTTTATTCTGCAACCATTCCGGACTTTCTTTTACCTCACATCCGGTTATGCTCACACACGCATATCGTTTACATGCTTCCGTATTCTCTATAACCACATCAACCGGATGTTCCGTATTATCTACCGTAAACTTCAAACAATCCGGACGATGCAGACTTGTTTCATATCCGTTGCTCCGCAACCATGCATAAAGATCGCGCGCCACCCCCCAATGCGACAATGCATCAGCACGATTTGGAGTGATATCCACTTCTATCAGCCAGTCACTTTCCAAATTGTAATACTCCGCCGCCGGCTGTCCCACAGGAGCATCTTCCGGCAAAACAATAATACCGTCATGACTTGCACCGACTCCTATTTCATCTTCGGCACATATCATACCATAACTCTCTACTCCACGGAGTTTCGACTTTTTTATAACAAACTCACTATCGCCATCGTAAAGCACACACCCCAAATCAGCCACGATAACTTTCTGACCGACAGCCACATTAGGTGCACCGCAAACAATCTGTGAGGGAGTCTCATGCCCCAAATCTACCGTAGTGACATGAAGATGATCCGAATTTGGATGTATATCGCATGTCAGCACCTTGCCGACATAAAGCCCTTTCAGGCCACCTTTGACAGTCTGTACCTCTTCAAGAGCACCTACTTCAAGACCCGTTGATGTCAAAGCATCACACACTTGTTGCGGTGAAAGTTCAAAATCAACGTATTCCTTTAACCATTTATAGGAAATATTCATTATAATGATTTTATTTAGTATACTATAAAAATGTCGTGCAAATTTACTAAAAATCCATTAGCCACGCAAGTTTTTCCACCGTATTAACTCAAAGATTTGTGTTATACGCCCACATATTCTGCGCACATCTCGGCACAACGCTCGCCATCCACACCGGCAGACACTATACCGCCGGCATATCCGGCACCTTCACCACAAGGGAAAAGTCCGCGCAAACGAACATGCATCAACGTACCACTGTCACGCAATATACGCACTGGAGCTGATGTACGTGTTTCCGCCGCTATCATCACAGCCTCATTAGTTAGAAAACCGTGACTCATTTTCCCAAACTGGCGGAATCCTTGTTGTAAACGTGTAACAACAAGTTTAGGCATCCAAAAGTGAAGTGGTGACGATATAAGACCAGGAGAATAAGACGTTGGCGGTAAATCATAGCTCAGCCTATTATTGGCAAAATCCGCCATTCGCTGTGCAGGAGCCGTCTGACGCATATTGCCCTGCTGCCAACAATCTCGCTCAATACCTTCCTGCCAATTCATCATGCGCAACGGATCATTGCCCCCTATATCCTCTGGACGTATCTCCACTACCATACCACTGTTAGACCACCGACCACCACGATTGCTCGGGCTCATACCGTTGACTACAATTTGTTGCTTTCCTGTAGCCGCAGGAATAACAAACCCACCGGGACACATACAGAACGAATACACTCCACGACCATCAACTTGGGTTACAAAAGAATATTCGGCAGCAGGCAACCACCGGCCGCGTCCCTGCCTATTATGATACTGTATCTGGTCTATCATTTCAGAAGGATGTTCCAACCTCACACCAACAGCTATACCTTTTGCCTCAAGTTCAACTTTTTCTTCATGCAAATAGTTGTAAACATCTCGTGCAGAGTGGCCTGTAGCCAATATGACAGGACCACGGAATATAAGTTCCTTTCCCGTTATCAAGTCGAGCGCCTCAACCCCCACAACCTCATCACCATTGATTACAAACCGTGTCATTTTCGTCTGGTGATGCACTTCGCCACCTGATTTAAGGATTGTATTACGCATATTTTCAATGACACGCGGCAACCTGTCTGTCCCTATATGGGGATGAGCATCGGCAAGTATGGACACCGGCGCTCCATGCTGACAGAAAACATTTAGAATCTTCACCGTATTACCGCGTTTCTTGCTGCGAGTATATAACTTACCATCGGAGTATGCACCGGCACCACCCTCTCCGAAGCAGTAGTTGCTTTCACAATCTACATTTTGTTCACGCGATATTTTCGCAAGATCAGCTTTACGGTCACGAACATTTTTCCCACGCTCAATCACGACTGGACATAAACCGAGTTCTATAAGCCTTAGAGCGGCAAAAAGTCCACCAGGCCCCTCACCTACCACAACCACACGCTTTGCCTGTGAAACATCGAAGTAGTCTGTACGTTCGAAAGCATCATCGACAGGCATCTCATTTATATACACCCTCACCCTTAGATTCACATATATTATTCTTTGACGGGCATCTATGCTACGTTTGAGCACTCTGACAGATGTCATCGTACGCACATCCAATCCATTTTCACGAGCCACATATTCACGTATGCCTTGCTCTGAAGCCGCCACATGTGGCAATACACGTATTTGATATTCGTTTATCATTAAAATATTAATTTCATTACAATAAAACCGAAACTTCAAGGTTTTTCGCCTTCCACCTTAAATTGGGGAAAATAACCTCCAGCTCTATCCGTTGCAAAGATAATCAATAAATGACAAAGTAAAAAGCTTGTATGAACATTTCTACCATACAGTATCTTTACAACAAAGTACATGAACATATTTACAAAAACACCAACATCTATTGCAGGCATACATTATCAGCTTCACTGTCATAATTACAAATTATAAGCAAATATAACGTAAAAGTTTCATTAACACAGTAATTTTGTTGGTTATACCGATTAATCTTATTAAATTTGTGGCTTATTACTCGCATTTTGAAATAAAATCCCCGGTTTGTAACAGGGATACATATAAACAAAGACAAACAGGAAGAGAATGAAAGTATTGAAGTTCGGTGGAACATCCGTAGGTTCCGCAGAGAGCATCCTGAATCTCAAACGCATCGTTGAGCGACAGGAACAGCAGGTAATAGTAGTGGTAAGTGCACTCGGTGGCATAACAGACAAACTAATCGCCACATCGAGACTTGCAATGCATGGCGACGAACGGTATAAGGATGAATTTACCGATATTGTGCATAGGCATCACGATATGATTGATTCCGTATTCACAGATCTGGAACAGTGCCGTATATTGAAAACAGACATCAACAAATTGGCAGAAGAACTACGTTCCATATATTACGGTCTGTTTTTGATAAAGGATTTAAGCCCGAAAACCCTGGCCGCAATCGTGAGCTATGGGGAACGCATGAGCAGCCGAATCACAGCGGCAATCATGAAGGATGCACAGTGGTTTGATTCACGCGAGTTTATCAAAACAGAACTGAAACACGGCAAAAATACTCTCGACAGCGAACTGACAGCGAAGCTTGTAAAAGACGCTTTTATGGCGAATGACAACAAGACCATATCATCAAAGGTATGTGTGGTTCCTGGATTTATCAGTACTGATAAGAACACCGGCGAAACAACCAATCTCGGACGCGGCGGAAGTGATTATACTGCAGCTATAATCGCTGCAGCATTGGACGCAGAGACACTTGAAATATGGACTGACGTTAACGGCTTCATGACTGCCGATCCAAGAGTGATACCCACAGCATATACAATTGCCGAACTGAGCTATGTAGAAGCGATGGAGCTTTGCAACTTCGGAGCCAAGGTTATATATCCGCCGACGATATATCCAGTATGTGTAAAGAACATACCGATAATAGTAAAAAACACATTTAACCCCGAAAATCCCGGAACGATAATAAAAAACAAGGTAACCAACGACAGCAAGCCCATTAAGGGTATTTCAAGTATCGGAGGTACTACACTCATCACTGTCACCGGTCTTTCTATGGTCGGTGTCATTGGGGTCAACAGGCGAATATTCACCGCATTGGCCGATCACGGCATATCTGTGTTCATGGTCAGTCAAGCTTCTTCGGAAAACTCAACATCCATAGGTGTACGGGACGAGGATGCTGATGAGGCTGTGAAAGTTCTTGACAGCGAGTTTGTCAAAGAGATAGAAACAGGAGCCATGTTCCCAATGCACGCAGAAAGCGGCCTGGCCACTATTGCGATCGTAGGCGAAAACATGAAACACACGCCCGGCATCGCCGGAAAACTGTTCGGCACACTGGGCCGTAGCGGTATCAGCGTTATTGCCTGCGCACAGGGTGCTTCAGAGACAAACATATCGTTCGTGGTTAGCTCAAAATACCTTAGAAAGTCCCTCAATGTTCTTCACGATTCATTTTTCCTTAGCGAATACAAAGTACTCAACCTATTTATCTGCGGTATTGGCACAGTTGGCGGCAATCTGATAGAACAGATACGCACCCAATACGATGAATTGATGCGCACAAGAAGGTTGAAGTTGAATGTTGTCGGCATTTCATCAAGCAGCAAAGCCCTGTTTTCACGAGATGGAATAGATCTGAGTACTTATAGAAAAGCACTCGCCGATGCTCAGCCAAGCGATATGAGACGGCTCGTAAATGAAATTACAGGAATGAACATTTTCAACAGCGTTTTTGTTGACTGCACTGCAAGCGAAGAAGTCGCAGGCATATACAAGACCCTGCTTGAACACAATGTCAGCGTGGTGGCGGCAAATAAAATAGCGGCATCTGGCGACTACGAGAGCTATCGCAAACTCAAAGACACGGCATTGCGCCGTGGAGTAAAATTTCTGTTCGAAACCAACGTAGGAGCCGGTTTACCAATAATAGGAACAATAGGTGACCTCTGCAGTTCGGGAGATAAAATATTAAAGATAGAAGCCGTGCTCAGTGGAACGCTCAATTTCATTTTCAACGAAATAGCGGCAGACGTGCCTTTTTCTGAAACCGTACGGCGTGCCAAGGAGCAGGGATACAGCGAACCAGACCCACGCATAGACTTGAGCGGCAAGGATGTGGTTCGCAAACTTGTCATATTGGCAAGAGAGGCCGGCTACAAAGTGGAACAAGACGACGTGGAGAAAAATCTCTTCATACCGAACGAACTGCTGAAAGGCAGTTTGAATGACTTTTGGAAAGCATTGCCTTCACTCGATAATGAGTTTGAACGTAAACGGGAAATTATTGAAAGAGAAAACAAACGATGGCGATTTGTGGCAAAAATGGACATGGGAAAGACAAGCGTAAGTCTTGAAGCTGTTCCTGTCGGGCATCCGTTCTATGGCCTGGAAGGATCCAACAACATTGTACTGCTAACAACAGAACGCTATCGTGAGTATCCTATGCAGATACAAGGATATGGAGCCGGAGCCGGAGTTACTGCTGCCGGAGTTTTCGCAAACATCATGTCAATTGCGAATATATGATTAAAGGAGACACAATGTGAGAAGCCTGAATATGATGAACATGTAGTTAATGAGTAAAAACAGAGTAAAGAAATGAAACACCTTATTATATTGGGAGACGGTATGGCCGACCATCCTATCGGGCGGCTCGGCGGTAAAACACTGCTGGAATACACTCGCCCGAAATACATGAACATGCTTGCAAAAAGCGGACGAACAGGCAAACTGATTACCGTACCGGAAGGATACAGTCCAGGCAGTGAGGTGGCCAACACTGCTATACTTGGATATGACCTTGATGAGGTATACGAGGGAAGAGGCCCTCTCGAAGCCGCAAGCATCGGTTATGATATGCAAGAAGACGATCTTGCAATGCGGTGCAACATCATAACCATTAAAGACGGAGAAATAAAAAATCATCACGGAGGACATCTCACAACCGAAGAAAGCGATACGCTTATCGCCTTTCTGAACGAAAAGCTCGGAAATAATCGCATTAGATTCATCACCGGAATACAATATCGGCATTTACTTGTAATAAAAGGAGGTAACAAAAATATTGTCTGTGCTCCGCCACATGATCATCCGGAAGAACCATGGAGACCGTTATTAGTTAAGGCTGACAATAATGATACAGCAAAAACAGACGAGAACAAAAACGCGGATTCAGCCCAGCCGTTACAAAGATTGACCGCTGTAGAAACTGCTGAACTGATAAACAGACTGATATTAAAGTCGCAAGAATTGCTTGAATCGCATCCTTTCAATCAAGGACGCAAAGAGAAAGCAAACAGTATATGGCCGTGGAGCGGCGGATACAGACCGCGCATGAAAACATTACAAAAAATGTATCCGCAAATAAAAAACGGCTCCGTAATCTCCGCTGTAGACCTAATCAGAGGCATTGGAAAATATGCCGGACTGAAAAATATTGTCGTTGACGGCATGACCGGACAAGCCGATACCAACTACGAAGGCAAGGCACAAGCTGCGATAAACGCCTTGAAAGAAGGAGACGACTTTGTTTTCCTTCACATAGAAGCTAGCGATGAGGCCGGACACGACGGTGATCTTGAATTAAAACTGAGAACAATAGAAGATCTCGACAGCCGAATAATCAAACCGATATATGATGAAATAATGAAATGGAAGGGAGAAAACGTGTGCATAGCCATACTCCCCGACCATCCCACACCTGTGGAAATACGTACACACATGAACGAACCTGTACCATTCTTAATATGGCATAAGAACATAATGCCAGACAATGTACATCAATACAATGAACAAAGCTGTGTGGACGGTAGTTACGGCCTGTTAAGACTCAGCGAATTTATGCATGAGTTTATGGCCATTGACAAATAATATAATGAATAAAAACAATATATGAAATATTACAGTACAAACCGACAAGCCCCCAATGCCACACTACATGAAGCGGTGGTAAAAGGTCTGGCGAGTGACAGAGGACTTTATATGCCTGAGAAGATAAAGGCAATGCCTTCCGATTTTTTCGATACTATCGAGACAATGACATTCCAAGAAATTGCATATAAGGTGGCTGACGCATTTTTCGGAGATGACGTTGAGTATGACGAGTTACGCAAAATAGTATATGAGACTTTGGAATTCGATTGTCCGGTAGAGAAAGTTGAAGACAATATTTACAGCTTGGAACTTTTCCACGGCCCCACCCTTGCGTTCAAAGACGTAGGAGCACGGTTCATGGCCAGACTCCTGCAATATTTCATACGCAAGGAAAAGCGAGAACAAGTAAACGTCCTCGTAGCCACAAGCGGAGACACCGGCTCCGCTGTTGCCAATGGTTTTTTTGGCGTAGATGGAATACATGTATACGTGCTTTACCCCAAAGGAAAAGTAAGTAAGATACAGGAATGCCAGTTCACTACACTCGGACAGAACATAACGGCAATTGAAGTAGAAGGCGTTTTCGATGATTGTCAAGCCTTAGTAAAGAGCGCTTTCATGGATAAAGAACTGAATGAGCACATGAAACTGACATCGGCAAACTCGATAAATGTCGCCCGTTTTCTGCCACAGGCTTTCTACTATTTCAATGCTTATGCACGGATGAAAGAACTAGGGAAGACAGACAACCTGGTAATGTGCGTGCCAAGCGGCAACTTCGGGAACATTACCGCCGCCCTGTTCGGGCACCGTATGGGGCTACCTATAAAGCGATTTATCGCCGCCAACAACGCAAACGACATTTTCTATAAATACCTTCAAACCGGAAAATACGAGCCGATGCCGAGCAGACAGACCATAGCAAATGCTATGGATGTAGGCGACCCGAGCAATTTTGCCCGCATATATGATTTATATGAATATGATCATAGCTCAATAAAAGCACTTGTCAGTGGAGCTACGTATAGCGACGAGAGTATCAAAGAGACCATAGCCGAATGCTATAAAACAACCGGATATATCCTCGATCCTCATGGAGCGTGCGGTTATCAGGCACTGAAAGACCTGCTTAAAGAAAGGGAAACCGGTGTTTTCTGCGAAACAGCGCATCCGGCAAAGTTCAAAGATACCGTAGAACCAGTCATTGGATGCGAAATTAAAATCCCCTCACGACTCGCAGCTTTCATGAGAGGTGAGAAACGGAGCATTGTAATGCCAAAAGAATTCAGCGCTTTCAAGGAGTTTCTCATGAGCCGATAAGCCTCCATGTATTATGTGTAATTACACCATTATACATAAATTCTCAAATAAATATGACTGAAGAAAACCGAATAAAGAAAACAGGTGAAGACTATTTATTAAGTCTTCACCTGTTTTTTTACTACATGATTATACCGTAACCAACAGACAATTATTCTCCATTAACATGTACCCATACTACATGTTTTTAAGTAATATACTTCTTGATTTTCTTAAATATATGCGTCGTTCTTCAAATGCCTGCCGCCAATTATCATTATAAAAGTCATCTAACGGAAGGTCTATTTTCCAGCGACCCCGAGATTCCAATCGGTCTATGAGAACACCAAGACTCAAATTCTCAACATTCTCCGCCGGAACAAACTGCGACGGTTCTCCTTTCTCGTCTGACGTAATCTCGATAAGCAGGCGGGAATCGATCATTTCATAAAGCAAATCATTCACCACCCTTATCGGTATACCGGTCTCGGCACGCAGTTCCATTGCCGTATATGGCTGCTGACCTTTGTCAAATCTGCGGCATATACGAGCGGCAAGCAATGCGCTGAGCATTATCTGATAGCGATGGCTTATATTCGATGTCTTGGTGTTATAATCATAATAACTGAGATTTTGATTGGCATAGCACAATGTCGCCCCAAACAAACATATCGTCCATGAAATCTGCATCCACAACATAAATAACGGCAGTGCCGCAAACGAACCGTAAATGGCATTATAGCTGCTCACCCACATCTGAGAATGTATATAGAACAACTGTAACCATTGCATAGCCACTCCGGCCAAAATTCCAGGCACCACCACATACCTGAATTTCACGTGTGTGTTTGGCATGAAGATATAAAGCCCAATGAACATGGCAGACATCAGCACATAAGGCAACAAGGCAATGATAAAACGCATCATAGGTCCGAGCAACAATATGTCGGGCATGCTGTCGGCTATGGTAGCCATGAAAATAGACAATCCTGATGTCAGCACTATTATAATAGGGAATAGCAGCAACATGGCAAGATAGTCGGTAAACGTCCGGAATATGCTTCTCGGCTTCTTAACCTGCCATATCTCATTGAAAGTCACCTCTATATTGCTTACAAGCATCAAGACAGTATACAACATAAATACAAGACCGACACCAAGAAATATTCCGCTCTTCGTATGTACAAGATAACTGTTGACAAACCCAACAATCACATCGGCAGCTTGAGGCTGCGACTCGAATGTACCTCTAAACCATGTCTCTATATATCTGTTATATCCGAATCCGCGAGCTATCGCAAACACGACAGCCAAAATCGGGACAATAGCCAAGAGTGTCGAATAAGTAAGTGCGGAGGCATGGTTCATCACACGCTTCGTCGTGAAAAAACGTATAGTGATCATCAGTTTCTTGACAATGCTATAAAGTAGATATCTCAGTGGTGAGACATCACCTGTTGATATCTGCCAGATGTCAACTTTAAGAAATCTCACCAAATCCATCAACTTCTCTTTCATACCCAAAATCAAGAAACACCAACATTCAAAATAAAGAAAGCACTGCCCCTATAAGCCGGGTTCTGTACCACCATACAGCGGTGTCCGTCATTTATCTAATCCGCATGTCACCACGCGGCTCAAGCATTCTACCCTCCGTCGGATATTTTCGGGCGGGCAACCCTCAAACGACGGTATACGCGAACTTGCAGCCTCAGGATGGCACGGCCCGACGATCACCCGCCGGCCGGTAGTCTCTTACACCACCTTCTCACCCTTACCGCCCCTTTCGGCGCGGCGGTCATTCTCTTCTGCCATATCCCACTGTCGCCAATGGCTTCTGTTTTCGGAAGCTGAGCGCCCTACGCTGCCCGGACTTTCCTCCCGCACCAATGACGGTGCCGGCGACAGACCGGAGCACTGCTTTCATTCTGCAAAAGTACTGCAAAATATCGAAACGGCAAAACAATAAAGTCTTTTTAAGAACGGCAAACAGTTATCAGGCAGTCATTATCGGATTATAGAAATAAAACCGCTCCAAACAAGCATAATCACGAAACACTTCTAAAAGGCCTCTGTAACGATTTGTTATTTTAAAGATTTGTAAAATTGACAGCATTCAACGCAAACAGCCGTTAACGGCAGTTTTATAACTGTTAAATTGCGACAAATTAAAATGCCAAAATGGCAGAAAAACAAAAATTGCTGATATATTTGCAACGTTTAAAATAAGCGATAATAATTTGATAACTAATGTAACATAAAAACATTTCTATGATGAAAAAGATCGTAAACTATTTACTTCCGGCAATCTGCATGGTGGCAATCATTTTTTCTGTTGCCGCTTTCAACAAAGCCGGTGCTGCAACTCCGGCTGGACAACCGGTTGACCTTACTTATGCAGCCGAAAAAGCGCTGCCCTCAGTTGTACATATCAAATATGTACAGAACAGCAAGATAAAGACGGTAGAGGTTCAGAGCGACCCGTTCAGCGATTTCTTCTCAGACCCGTTCGGAGGATTTTTCGGACGTGGCAACGGTGGAACACAGAAGCGCCAGGTACAGACTCCGAAGAAAACGGCCACCGGTTCGGGTGTCATCATCTCTACCGACGGATATATCGTAACCAACAACCACGTGGTTGAGGGAGCCGACGAACTGACAGTAACACTTAATGACAACCAAGAACACTCGGCGAGAATAATCGGAACAGACAAGACCACAGACCTTGCGCTAATAAAGATAGACGGCAAAAACCTGCCAGCTATAACTATAGCAAACAGCGAAGACCTTAAAATCGGCGAATGGGTACTTGCCGTAGGCAATCCGCTCGGCCTCAACAATACTGTCACAGCAGGTATAGTAAGCGCAAAGGCCCGCTCGCTCGGCGCCAACAATGTAGAGTCTTTCATCCAGACAGATGCCGCCATCAATGCCGGCAACTCAGGAGGCGCATTGGTAAACACACGCGGTGAGCTCGTTGGTATCAACGCCATGCTCTACTCTCCGACTGGTTCTTATAGCGGTTATGGATTTGCCATACCTACTACGATAATGAACAAGATTGTGGAAGACCTGAAAAAATTCGGTGTGGTACAGCGCGCTTGGATAGGAATTAAAGGCGGAGACGTGAAAAACTATGTAGATGCGCAAAAAGAACAAGGCAAGGAAGTTGACCTCGGAACGATGGAAGGCATCTACGTTGACGAAGTGATGGACGAGGGAGCGGCATTCGACGCAGGAATAAAGAAAGGTGACGTGATAATCTCGGCAGACGGACAAAAAGTGACACGAATGGCCGAACTCCAAGAGATTATCAGCAAGAAACGCCCCGGCGACAAGCTGACAATCACCTACCTGCACAATAAGAAAAAGATAACCGAAACTGTAGTGCTCAAAAACGAGCAGGGAAATACCAAAGTGGTAAAGAATGCCGATCTTGATGTATTGGGAGCAAACTTCCGCGAAATCACCGAGGCTCAGAAAAAACAACTCAGCATA
Organism: Prevotella sp. PTAC; assembly: GCF_013166535.1. Classification (NCBI taxonomy): domain Bacteria; kingdom Pseudomonadati; phylum Bacteroidota; class Bacteroidia; order Bacteroidales; family Prevotellaceae; genus Prevotella; species Prevotella sp. PTAC. The sequence continues at coordinate 180,583 of NZ_JABKKK010000005.1, read as the reverse complement.
AGCTACGGTATTGAGGTCATAAAGGTTAACAACGGTAAACTTAAAGAGACCGGAATAGCCCGCGGATTTATAATACAGAGAGTCAACGACGAGACTATTAAGACGATAGACGACATGCAGAAAGTTGTCAAAGACGCCTCTACGAGCAAGGATCCTGTGCTATACATACAAGGTATCTACCCGACAGGTAAGAAAGCATACTTTGCCGTTCCGTTGCAAAACGAATGACAACAATCATTTGACACTATAAAGAGGTGAAAAGCAAGGAAGGCAAAAAAACACTGTGCTTACCTGCTCTTCGCCTCTTTCCTTTTTCTTTTTATTGCACATTAATTTGGCATTTCGGAAAAAAACTTTAACTTTGCATCAACTATAACCCACACGACTATGAGACAACTAAAAATAAACAAGTCTATCACCAATAGAGACAATGTCACTCTCGACAAATATCTTCAAGAAATAGGTCGCGAGGAACTGGTATCGGTCGATGAGGAAGTGGAACTCGCAAGACGTATCCATGACGGTGACAGAAAAGCGCTCGAAAGACTTGTAAAAGCCAATCTGAGGTTTGTCGTGTCCGTGGCAAAACAATATCAAAATCAAGGTCTGAGTCTGCCCGATCTCATAAACGAAGGTAACGTAGGACTGATAAAAGCCGCGGAGAAGTTTGACGAGACACGGGGATTTAAGTTCATATCATACGCTGTGTGGTGGATACGCCAAAGCATACTTCAAGCCATCGCGGAACAGAGCAGAATGGTGAGGTTGCCTTTGAACCAAATCGGCTCGGTAAACAAGATAAACAAGGAGTTGAACAAATTCGAACAAGAGTTTGAAAGACGGCCTTCGGCAGAAGAAATATCAGAAAGGACAGACATGCCACAAGACAAAATAAACGATGTCCTGACGGTCGGCAGCCATCATGTATCGGTAGATGCCCCGTTCACGGACGGAGAAGAGAACACACTGCTCGATACCATGGCCTCTAACGACTCGACAATGGCAGACAAAGAGCTGGTAGCGGAATCGTTACGCACGGAAATAAACGAAATTCTGAAATGTCTGAGTGAAAAGGAAAGGAACATCCTCAAAGCCTTTTTCGGCATTAACATGAATGAAATGACCCTCGATGAGATAGGAACAAAATACGGACTTACACGAGAACGTGTGCGACAGATAAAGGAGAAAGCCATCAGGCAATTGAGAAATAATACGAATAATATACTGTTAAAATCATATTTAGGACAATAAAAGAATAATGAAATCACTTAAATACGTTACAATTGCGGCAATATTAATCTCATTTTTTTCCGTGGGAGAGGTTTCCGCAAAGAAAAAAATGCTGCCAAAGGCATACATGTTCGGCTTTTCTGCCGCATTTACAGACTCGGTCGTTTACTTTACGAATGTACAAACGGTAGATAGCGTTTGGATCGACACAAAAAGCAAATTCCTGCTCGGTCGTGACAACTACTCTTATCAGTTAAAGAATTACTTCGCCCAACAGAAGAATATGCCGGCAAGAACATGCGTGGTATTCTTCGGACAAAAGAAAAAGGATGTGGAGAAAAAACTGATAAAATTGAAAAACAAATATACCGTCAAAGCCAAGACTCCGTTTGATGTTCGTTTTCTGGAAACAGGCGAATTCAAATTCAAAGGGATTGACATGAGCATAGAAGAAGTAGAATGAAAAAGCGGCACTTCTTCCGTATCGCGGACTTTTATATATCCATAGTTTTTGAAGACTCAAACCAAAACAGCATTTCTTTGCTGCCTTCTTTCTCCGTTTTTGAAACCGAACAGCCGGAAACGGATTGTCTGTTGTTTACCCTCACGGTAGACGACAATCTGCAGCCGGCACAGGAAAAAGAGCATATAAAGAAATGTGACACCGGCAACGGAGATACTTTGGTATATACACTGCCTGACGGCGGCTATCAGTATATCATAAAAGACATATACAATAATCCGTGCTGTTTACTGCACACAAACAAAGACTTCAGCCTGTGCACCTGCGCATTGAACGGGACGGCGACGATGCGCAGCTTTGGATTAAATGATGCCCTTATGTTGATTTTCGCGTTCCGGGGCAGTCATCAAGACACACTTCTAATCCATGCATCATGCGTTAGCCACAGCGGCTATGCCTATCCTTTCATTGCCAAGAGCGGAACCGGTAAAAGCACCCATTCAAGCCTGTGGCTGAAGCATATCCAAGGCACGGAATTAATGAATGATGACAATCCCATAATAAGAATTATTGATGGTAAACCATTCCTATACGGTTCACCATGGAGCGGCAAGACTCCGTGTTATAAAGATATAAAAGCGCCCTTGGGAGCTGTAACAAGAATTGACCGGGCACCCGCAAACCGTATAGAAAGGCTACGCCCAGTTCAGGCATTTGCATCAATGCTCCCTTCATGCTCTTCAATGAAATGGGACAGCATTATTTATAATAATATCTGTAACATAATCACCCGACTTGTCGAAACAGTGCCGATGTTCACCATGCACTGCCTGCCTGATAAAGAAGCAGCCCTGGTCTGTCATAAAGGAATAGCTGGAAGCGGCTCCTAAAAAGTAATTTATCATATATAAGCAAACAGATTGTCAATCAAACGAATAAGGAACAGTTATTTGAATAAAGGCAACAATGTATTTAAACAAACAGAAACCGCTAACAGAATAAAGGGCAATAAAGAAAATCGTAATAAATCAACAGAATGCCAAATGTTCGCCAACATATATCCGACAAGCACTAAATAACAAACAGACAAAACATGAAAGAAACAGCCTTATGACAACAAAACAAATGCCAAATGCGACATTTATACCAGAAGTCATTAAGATTATAGAAGCCGGGCACACCGTCACATTACCATTACGCGGATACAGTATGAGGCCGTTTCTTGAAGACGGACGTGATAAAGCCCTCCTAACGAAAGCAAAAAAGGCAAAAGTCGGCGATGTTGTTCTGGCGGAAATCAGTGAGGGTAATTTTGTGCTCCACCGCATAGTAAATATTTACGACGATGTAGCCACTCTCCGCGGAGACGGAAATCTGGGAGTGGAATACTGCCATCTGGATGATATCAAAGCCACTGCCGTAGGTTTTTATCGTAAGAACAAAATCACAGCGGATTACACAAACGGAACAAAATGGCTAATATACTCATGGCTATGGACACGCCTCTACCCTATCCGCCGATACCTACTGTACTTACACAGGCATTTATTCATAAAACAATAATAAGTCAATTAATATTATGATAACGAAGAAAGGATTTAATCTGCGCACAATTTGCGGTGAGCATATCATCGTGGCCGAGGGAAAAGAGAATATCGATTTCAGCAAGATAATAAGCATGAACGAGACCGCCGCGTACCTGTGGCAACAAGTTCAAGGCCGTGAATTCACGACAGACGAACTTGTGCTGTTGCTAACCAAGGAATACGATGTGGAACAGCCAACCGCTCAAAAAGATGTTGAAGCCATGATATTAAAATGGCATGAAGCCGGAATAATAGAATAATAACATTTCAACCAAAATCCACAGCCGCACTTCAAAATCTTTATTTGAAGTGCGGCTGTGGGTTTATATATGTTCCGTTCTACACTAAATTATCACCGCTCAGTGCCATTATGCAGCTTGACACAACAATACATTGACACAAATCATCAGAAAGTATACCCTACAGTGAACAGCAACTGATTACGCTTATTGCTTATATCTACCGCATCAGCGACATTCAAAGCATCGAGAACATCTGTAAACGGACGGAAAGTGCCATCTGTCTGACTATACTGATATGCAAGGTCAAGAGACAGTTTGTCTATACGATACCCGATACCGGCCGTCACACGGTATGTATCTTTCCAGTTCGTGCAGTCTGTCGCCGACTGATACATAACCCCGTAAGAGTCGAGTGTGCCGTCTTTCATCCCGTTTTTCTCGTACATCGGCGATACATAATTAAAACCGAGACGAACGGCAATGGCGGGATCGGGCTTGAACTCGGCACCCAGTTTCAATGTCGATATACCTTTAAGAGTGTTTTTGGTGTGTTCGTTCATCCATTCGTCGGATACGCTTGTCTCATTGCCATAATAGTCATACCCGTCGTTTACACGACTGTCAAGATTGCCATAATCGGCATATTCGTACGAAGCGCCGAGGGCAAGGTAGTTTCCTATCGTATGTCCGAGACTTAATCCGAACCGCCATGGAGTATAAAGCTTGAAGTCATAGCTTTCCGACAGGCTGAGAGAACCAAGCCCGCGATATGTCTCCGGATTGGCATTAGTGTCGTCTATCAGGAGTGTCGTGTAGTTACGGGTCGTAAGGTCGTACCACGTAGGCGTGGCAATAGACATACCTATTCTGAAGGGCGAGTTCTCAAACGGACGGAATATCACACCTGCTTTCAAGTCGAAACCCAGTCCGGTGATTTCACGAGAGTCTTCAAGCAGAGTACCTCCAAGCCCTTTATGGTTTGGGGCGAACAGCTCCGCATATTCCGAATAGCTTTTATAGTGAACGTCGTGAAGCCCCACCGTAAGTCCAAGATAAACCCTGTCGTTTATGTTTCCACTGATATTGAAATCGTATTCGCCTATATATCCTTTGCTTGCCCTGTCCATCATATAGCGCTCAGAGGGACAGTAATGATATATATCTTTTCCGCTGGGGTCTATCAGAGGATTATACAATATCGTATTGTAGTACAAATAGTCCGTCACACTATACGCAAGGTCATTCGATATTACTTCATCGTCTTTTATCTCTACGAAGTCCCAACCGTTCTCCGCAGCCGCAACATCCTTGTTATACGACATCTTGTTCTGCGATGCGTCGGCAGCCATACGCCCGGCAGCTTTCAGTATATGGTTGAAATTACGGCTCTTGTGATAGTTGAAACCGAAGTTCACAAACGAACTACGTCCCAAACGGTTCGAGTATACAAATCCTATCTGGTCGAAACTCAGGTTTGTCTTATTGCCGGTTGAGAAGTCTTCCGCTCCATCCTGAGACACGAGACCGAAAGACATGCTTGCCGTCGAGTGTCTGAAAAGTCCTATACCCGCTGGGTTGGTGGCAATCGTGGATATGTCGGCTCCGAGAGCGTCCATCGCTCCACCCATTCCCACATATCGCGCCGTACCATTCAAATCGCCCGTCGCAATGTTGGCATTCTCATAAGTCTCCTGAGCCGCTGCCGGCATAAGCCCGCACATCAAGGCAACAGCCAAATAATATCTTACTTTCATATCAGTTGTTCTTTTAATATTATTACCTTATTACTATCTGCGCCCGCCAAATCCTCCGGAACGGCTGCCTCCGGAACGGCTTCCGCCACCGAAGCCTCCTCCACCGGACCTACTGCCTCCAAAACCGTTTCCACTGCCAAACGAAGAGTTGGTATTGCGCGGCGGAGTTACCGGGCGCACGGTTTTATTATCATTCCTGTTGACGGTATTGGGTCTGTTTGCTGTATTTGTCCTGTTTGTTCCGAACCGCTCGGATGCGTTAAACTTACGATTTCCAAATCCTGAGTTTCTCGAATGACCTGTCGTCACACGTCCCGTACTTGTAGCGTTGCCGTTGCCATAGCCCGCAAGCGGACGACGTCCAGTACCGTTAAGATGATTCTTTGTACCCGTGTGACCGCCGGAACTGCCAACATAGATAGGACCGCCCCACCAATGTCCGTGCCAACCGTGATACCAGGGATCATACCAACTGTGATACCAAGGGTCATAAAACCAACCTGAATAATGCCATGGACTGTGATACCAGCTCGAATAATACCAAGGACTCCCCCATCCCCAAGCGTCAAAACGGCCGTCATTATAACCGGCCCAATAGGAATCAGACCAATGATAACCGTCGAAACGGCTCATCAGGCGGGTATATGCATAGTCATCGTCCGAGTTTTGCACCACAGACGGATATACACCCGCCACACTGTCAAACTCTATAACGTCATTTCCGGCCGAGTCAATCTGATGCACAGAACTGCCTTGCCGGTTGTACTCATCGACGTCACGATCGCTCCCCGAATAATACGTGCCGCGCGGTATTCCGAAATCGGCGGTACTTTCGGCTACGCTTTTCTTCGTCGGAACGAAGTACATATCGTCTTGCGCAATCATGCTTGCCGGCATAGCCAACACAAACATTGACATAAGAATAAACTTTCTCATAATCGCTCCTTTTTTATTGTTTACTTCATTCATGATACAAAAATAATCATATTAAACCTATTATCACATGGAAAAGCCCTAAATAGTTATAGGAATTTCCCTATTTTTGTTATTTTTGCATCAAATTCATATTATTATGAGATATTACGAAGTTGATTTTAAAATAACAACCGGAACGTCCGGAGCCGATATTCAGGACGTGCGCGACCTGATAGCGGCTTTTGCCGGAGAGGCGGGTTTCGAGACATTCGAGGAAACAGACAACGGCATTAAAGGCTATATACAGACCTCCATGTATGATGAGGAAGCCTTGAAACAGGCCATAGACAATATACCGATGGAGGGAACAGACATTACATATAATGTGAAGGAAGCCGAATACAAGGATTGGAACGAGCAATGGGAAAACGAAGGATTCATGCCCGTTACAATAGCTGACAAATGCGTGATACACGACGGCAGGCACCTGCCGGAAGGTAATTTCGACATTTCAATAGAAATAGATGCCCGCATGGCGTTCGGAACAGGCACACACGAGACGACACGGATGATGGTTGCCACGCTGCTGGCCGAAGACCTTACAGGAAAGAGTGTGCTCGACTGCGGCTGCGGCACGGGAATACTCGGCATAGCGGCCCTGAAAGGCGGAGCAGCGAAAACCGTAGGCTACGACATTGACGAATGGAGCGTGGACAACGCACGCCACAATGCGGTGATAAACAATGTGGATGACAAATTCAAATCCATCCTTGGAGATGCCTCGGTACTCGATGATACAGACATGAAGTTTGATATAGTAGTGGCTAACATCAATCGAAACATACTGTTGAACGACATGGAACGATTCCGAAGCGTGATGAAAGACGATGGAGAATTGATTATGAGCGGATTTTACAAAGAAGACACCGACACTCTCAAAACTAAAGGCAAAAGTATCGGCCTCACTCCTAAACAGGAGAAAAATGACGGAGACTGGGCATGCATATCGTTCATTTCCGACAACAAACGCTAAACCACAAGAATATATAAAAAAGCGGCTCCGATATGTCATATAAAACTATCGCAGCCGCTTTCTCATTCGGAATAATATTGACAAAAGACGTTTTGTATTTCGATTATTTGGTAATGAAAATCCGTAGACCTGAAATATCACCGTATTTCACCATTTCACATAACATACTATTTATCAAGTATATACGCACTTCAAGCTGATATAACAGGAAACATTATCATCATTATTCATCAAGTTTTCCGCAACGGGACGCTCTTTGGTCTGCATTTAGCCGCCCGTTAGAATGTAACGGGCGGCTAAACGTCTTGCAATTACTTGCCGAACAGACTCCAACGGATATCCCGTTGCAGAAAAAAGGTAAAATAATAGTCATGAAATGATTATGCCGACGCATTATGTATAGCGATGTATATCGCATTGCCAACGTAGAATGAAGAAAAGCAAAGTGTTAAATTCGTGACTTTATTATTACATTCTCAATATCAAAGAGCACATGATATCAGGCAACGGAATGGCTTACACTACCATCTCCCCCAAAAAACGCCCTGAAAAATGACCGCTTCCTGACTGTCAATGTGGATAATAGTCTGGCTCATCCGATCCCTCTTCATTACCGATAGTAAGGCGACGCAAGTCATAATAGCTGCCATTGTATATATTGAAATCCACATATCCCTTTATTCCGGGCAACTTACCGCAATCCGTATGCTGCCAGAACTTCCATTTACCCTTATACTCAATCTTGTCAACATAATAGTGAGCGATCCAATAAGGATATTGATCGAATATGGAATCGCTGAGATAGGCCGTCTTGAACTTATAATAAGTATAGATTATCGGTTTCACATTATAATGCCTCTCTACAATGTCAAGCCATGTGAGAACGCTTTTCTTGAACTCTTCCGGACTTTGTTCTTTCGCCTTATGCTCCACATCAAGTACAGGAGGAAGATCGCCCTCTTCAAGTTTCACGTTACGTATGAAATGTTCGGCCTGAGCCTTTCCCGTAGAGCGTGTACTCCAAAAGTGGTATGCTCCGCGAATGAAACCGTACTCACGGGCCTGATAGAAATTATCTTTGAAACGATTGTCTATACGGCTTGCGCCTTCGGTAGCCTTTATCATGACAAACCGCACGGGACATCTCTCTATCATGCCGTTGTTCCTGAGATCACCCCAATCAATCGTGCCCTGATAGTGGCTTATGTCTATTCCGTGTATCTCATATCCTTCCGGATAAGAGACATCACCGTACAGAGCACGCCAACGGAAACCGAACGGGCCGACAAAAAAATAATAAAAAGCCCATACATATCCCAAAACGACGAGTCCGCCACCTATCCACCAAGCCCAGCCGGGCATCTTTTGAAGTATGCGGGTCAGCAATCCCGGCTTGTTCCTGCGCACGGGACTGTGATATTTCTTTCTCGTTGATTTTCTATTGGGGCGTCGTTTTACTGTATTCGGCATGCTGAAAATATAAACCGCAAGTCACACTGGTAACGGTACATACCATGTCAACCGTATTACCAATGCAACTTGCGGTAGAGTATCTTATTTATTCTGCTCCAAGGCCAAAGTCATAGTCGGCTTGTCGCAAACTTCCGTCGGTCCCCAATACTGTATCGGACCGGGATATACATAACAAGTTTTCCTTGCCCACTCATCACGCATTGCGACAAACGCCTTGAAAGGCTCACCATCAAGTTCCACAAGAGCCTTTCTGATTACAGGCTTCATCTCTCCGTTGCGGCGCTCCATATTCATCATCATAGTGATTGGCACACCTCCGGCTATCCACTCGTCGGCCGGAGCCGTAGTGTTCTTCACGATAGCCATATAGCCGGTCTTTCCGTTAGCAATGAGCTGCACCGCACTCGAACCGAGAGCATAGCAGTAGTCGGCATCGAAATTTGACGGTATGGCACAGCGTCCCTCATATCCGAAGAAATGATGTAATGCCGAGAATTTTCCAGTGTATTTACCCTCATCTTTCCATTGGGCCAACTTGGCCTCACACATATCGGAAAGCAGTTTTTCTGTCTCAATGAGCGAAACCTGCACATTTCCGTGGGGGTCGCGGTCGAGAGAAAGCTGACTTGCCACGCCTTCCGGCAGAGTTGCGAACGTGGATGCGTTCTCGGCAGACAGATGGGCCATGATGTACTCGCGCTGAGCGTCTTTGTCCAAATCCTTGTATTCGTCACCATGAGCGGCAAGCAGGTCGTTTAGTTCCTGAATAAGGCGGCCTATCGCCGGTATGAACTCAATCAGGCCCTCAGGCACGATCACTGTTCCGAAATTATTGCCGTCTTCAGCACGGCGGGCAATCACCTCACAGAGGTTTTCAACAATCTGGTTAAGCGTCATGTCTTTGCTCTCAACCTCTTCCGATACAAGGCAAACATTAGGCTGGCACTGCAAAGCGCACTCCAATGCTATATGGCTCGCCGAACGTCCCATAACCTTGATAAAATGCCAATACTTGCGAGCCGAATTGCAATCGCGCTCAATATTTCCTATAAGCTCCGAATAAGTCTTTGTTGCCGTGTCGAAACCGAAACTGGTCTCTATCTGTGTGTTTTTAAGGTCTCCATCTATTGTCTTGGGGCAGCCGATTACCTGTACCCCATATTTCTTTGCGGCATAATACTCCGCCAGTACGCAAGCGTTTGTGTTTGAATCGTCTCCGCCTATAATTACTATTGCCTTAATGTCCAGCTCACGGATAATCTCGATACCTTTCTCAAACTGATCCTCCTCTTCGAGTTTTGTGCGTCCGGAACCAATCATGTCGAAACCGCCGGTGTTGCGATACTCGTCAATAACCTCTTTTGTAAGTTCTTTGTAATTATGGTCTACAAGCCCTCCGGGGCCGAGAATAAATCCATAGAGCCTGTTGTCTGGATTCAGCTTTTTAAGTTGGTCAAACAGGCCGGTGATTACATTATGACCTCCGGGCGCCTGTCCTCCGCTCAAAATCACACCTACATTGATTTTTTTTGTGTTTGCCTCATCGCTCGGAACAAACTCAACGACCGGCATACCATAAGTGTTGGGGAATAACTTTTTAATTTCTTCCTGATTGTCCACACTCTGTGTGGGAGCTCCTTCTTTTACTTTCACTGCACCTTGAAGGGCTTTCGGCAACTTCGGCTGATAAGCAGCCCTTGCAATTTGCAAAGCACTCTTTTCCATAAATAATTAATATTTTATATGAATAATGAACTAATCGCTTATTTCATGAATGCAAAAATAACAATTTTCATACAGAAATAAGAAAGAAACTGTATAAAATCAAATATTTAATTAATTTTCATAACAAAAACTTATCGTCATTCGCTTTTTTTCCGTATCTTTGACGAAGTAATTATAAATCGAAAAGACAAGGAGGCTATTATTATGACAAACAAAAGAAAACTAAAAAAGTACATCAATTCAAGTTGCGCGGATTTACTCGCCGAGTGTGTGGCAGTATCGCTTTATAGCGCAAAGACAAACGATGATAATGTGAAAGCATTGATGTTCTCGATACTGAAGCTGGAAAGCTGTTTTATCAGAAGAATATCACATCCAGAGCCAGGAATGAAAGCAAAAACATATTTTAAAGACCTCATTGACAAATTCCATGCAGGTGTCAATGAGACCATCGACCAAATAAATAATTTCAATTAATCACGGAGCAAGAGAATAATATATATGTGGAAAGCATTTTGCAGATGGCTGTTATACAAACAAATGGGATGGGTTGCCGACGTGACCGAGCCTCATCCCGATAAATATATTATATGTCTCGCACCGCACACAAGTAACTGGGATTTTCTCATCGGGCAGTTATATTCCGGCGCCGAAGGGCTGAAAAGTAACTTTTTGATGAAAAAAGAATGGTTCTTTTGGCCGTTGGGTGGCATTTTCAGACGTTTGGGCGGCATTCCTGTATGGCGCACGAAAAGAACAAGCATGACAGACAACTTAGCCGAAACAGCCAAAAAGTCGAGCAGTTTCCACCTGTGTGTCACTCCCGAGGGTACACGCTCGCTTAATCCAGAATGGAAAAAAGGATTCTATTTCATTGCAATGAAAGCCGGCATTCCCATATTATTATATGGAGCCGACTATGAAAAGCGCATCATACAATGCAAGAAAACAATTATCCCAAACGGAGATGTTGACAATCAGATGAAAGAGATAAAACTATATTTCAAAGACTTCAAGGGGAAAATTCCGGAAAAATTCACTGTCGGGGAGATATAAGCCTATGAGAATAAGGCATTTTTTTATATTATTATCGTTCTTGTATTCCATCGCCATAAGCGCCCAACCTTCGCGGATTGACGTTAAAACGGTGAAGAAAATAGAAAAGTTTCTCAAGAAATACAAGGTCAACAACAAGGACAAAAGCCAGACACCTGTTATTCTGGACTATAAAGTTGACAATAGCAAACGGACTGTAAGAATAACAGTTGACGAGACTTTTGCCATGCAGGAGTTTTCCGCTAAAACGACAAGAAAGATATATGAAGGAATAAGCAAAAGACTCGATAAAAGATACCGGAACCATAAGATAACGATAATCTCAAACGGACTGTCTATAGACAACCTTGCGCCAAACATAAAATCGGAGGCCGGTAAAAGGCCTTCCGGCAGAATAAATATAGATTATAAAGGCAATCCATGGGTCAAGAACATTTCCGATCCAACACAAATAACACACGGATTGCAAAATCGACACATATCGGTATGGGCAAGCCACGGACGGTATTATGACAACAATAAAAACTTATGGAAATGGCAAAGGCCCAAACTTTTCGGTACGACTGAGGATTTATTTACCCAAACGATCGTCGTTCCGTATCTCATCCCCATGCTTGAAAACGCCGGAGCAATCGTCTTTACACCACGCGAACGAGACTGGCAGAAAAACGAAGTCATTGTGGATAATGATGACAACATGGTCGGGACGAGCTATATAGAAGTCAGTTCGCAACACTCATGGAAAAATACCGGTATCAAGGGATTTGCCAAACATCCCGGATATTACACGGACGGAGAAAACCCGTTCACCGCCGGTACGGCACGAATGGCAAAAACAACAAGAAAATCAAACAGTTACAGTCTTATCTCTTACCAGCCCAAATTGCCAAAAGAGGGGAAATATGCCGTTTACGTGAGCTATCAAACATTGCCAAACAGTATAGATGACGCATGCTATACTGTTTGGCATAAAGGTGAGAAAACGGTATTTAAGGTCAATCAGAAAATGGGAAACGGCACATGGGTATATCTCGGCACGTTCGAGTTCGACAAGGGAAGCAATGAATTCAACAGGGTCGTGATAACCAATCAAAGTGCACGCAAAGGCGTTGTAACGTCAGATGCAGTGCGTTTCGGCGGCGGTATGGGAAATATCATGCGTGGAAACGCAACCAGCGGGTTACCCCGTTGCCTTGAAGGTGCCAGATATTATGCCCAATGGGCAGGCATGCCATATTACGTATACAGTACAAAATCCGGTACGGACGACTACCGCGACGACATAAACACACGCTCATACATGACCAATCATCTCGGCGGAGGTTCCTGTTACATGCCGACCGTCGAGGGGCGTAAAGTTCCGTTGGAACTGTCATTAGCCGTTCACAGCGACGCCGGATACTCAGCAAACGGCACAGGACTTATCGGTTCACTGGCTATATGCACCACAGGATTTGGCAACGGTATGCTCAACTCCGGCATTTCGCGTACGGTCTCCCTCGATTTCGCCAAATCATTGCTCACAAATATTACGCAAGACATAAGATATAAATACGGCAAATGGGTGGAAAGGGAAATATATGACAGGAACTTTTCGGAAACGCGCATACCGGAAATACCAAGCGCCATAATAGAAACCATGTCTCACCAGAACTTCCCAGACATGCGTTACGGGCAAGATCCCAACTTCAAATTTACCCTTGCACGTTCTATATACAAAACTGTTTTGCGCCAGATATGCAACTCGCACGACCGGTCATACATCGTAACTCCTATGACACCAAACAATTTTCGCATAGAGTTTACGGATGGTAATGAAGTAAAACTGGCATGGGAACCGGTCGAAGACCCGCAAGAGGCCACCTCACGGCCGACAGGATACATCGTATATACAAGCGTTGGAAGTGCCGGTTTCGACAACGGAACATACATAAAAGGCTCAAATTATCACAAGGTTAAGTTGGAACGTGGCGTGCTCTACAGTTTCAAAGTCGCAGCGGCAAACAAAGGCGGAAAGAGTTTTACCACAGAAACGCTATGCGCCCTATACAACTCTGACAGCGAATACGCCGACAATATAATAATCATAGACGGCTTTCACAGACTCTCTTCGCCCGCTATCCGTGACAATGTCTTTGAGCAAGGATTTGACTTTGATGACGACCCTGGCGTATCTCTCGGTCCAACTGCCGGTTGGGTCGGCAGGCAATTATGTTACAACCGTGACAGAATTGGCATCGAAGACGAAAGCGGGTTGGGATGGTCAGGCGATGAATTTACAGGTATGTTCATTGCAGGCAACGACAGGAACCATGTCCGCACTCATGCCGAAGCGATACAAGCATCCGGCAGTTACAATATAGCAAGCTGTTCAAGTGAAGCCTTGGAAACAGGAAAAATAGACTTGTCACGGTATAAACTGGCAGATATGGTACTTGGACTCGAACGCAATGACGGGCACAGCCTCAAATACTACAAAACCTTTCCCTTGCTGATACGTGACCAACTGCGTGCATTTACCAAACGTGGCGGAAGGTTGCTGGTCTCCGGAGCGTACATCGGTAGCGATATGACAGCCCCGGAAGAGCAACTCTTCCTGAAAGAGACACTGAAATGCAGCTATGCTGGAAGCCACACAAGCCAAAATGACTTCATATACGGCATGAACACAACCATTCCTTATCACAACGCCATCAATGAGGAACACTATGCCGCAACAAAGCACGACGCATTCACACCGCACGGACATGCATACGCCGCACTATGCTATAACAACGGAGGAAATGCCGCCATCGCATATAGAGGAAGCGACTATCGCTCGTTCACTATGGGCATTCCGTTCGAATGCATCAAAGAAAACCAAAAGAAACATTCTATCATGAGGGGAATAATGGATTTCCTCATGAAATAAGTTCAATAACTGTAACAAATACATTAAGATTATGTTCAAGATTCAAGCAAACCTATCCGGTACACGGTACATCTGCATAAGCGAGGAACATCTGCAAACAATAGACAAATATCTGCTGTTCAGAGATTTGATAGACAGCAATGGATACGTGGACGAACAAGTGCTCGACAAACTGAGACTGAACACCCGCTCACTTCTCGAATCAAGCGGGAATAACGATAAGGCACTGCTCGACCTTTGCCTCGATGTCATTTATCATCCCAATATGAAAGCGTTCGGACTGCAAAAACTGGTGCAGCTTTTCATCGAATGGAAAGACAAAGACCCTCAGGCAGAGTAAGTAAAACAAATCAACCGCACCGACATCTCCAACCGGCTGATTGCGCATTTCGAATAATAACAATACAGACATAAAGCCAGCAAGTATTATACAAGGGCGAACAATATGGAATATAAACTATCGGATTTCCTGCCAACGACAAAAAAGGAAATGGATATTCGCGGATGGCAAGAGGCTGACATCATTCTGTTTTCAGCCGATGCTTATGTAGACCACCCCTCTTTCGGAGCGGCGGTAATAGGCCGGACACTTGAAGCGGCAGGATATAAAGTGGCCGTCGTTCCTCAACCGGACTGGCATGGAGACTTCCGTGATTTCAAAAAACTCGGTCGTCCGAGACTCTTCTTCGGCATCTCTCCCGGTTGTATGGACTCAATGGTAAACAAGTATACCGCCAACAAGCGACTACGCTCTGAAGATGCATACAGTCCAGAAGGCCGACATGACATGAGACCGGAATATCCTACCATCGTATACTCAAAGATACTCAGACAGTTGTACCCTGATGTTCCTATCATCCTTGGAGGCATTGAGGCATCATTGCGCCGACTGACGCATTACGACTACTGGCAGGATTCGCTGCGCAGATGTATCCTGTGCGACAGCGGAGCCGACCTTATAGTATATGGTATGGGCGAGAAACCTATAGTGGAGCTATGCCGACAGCTCGAAAGCGGAATGCCGATAAAAATGATTACGGACATTCCACAGACCGTTTACCTAACAAACAAAAACGATCTACCTGGCGGCATATCAAAAGACGACATACTGCTGCACAGCCATGAGACATGCGTAAAAGACAAAAAAGCGCAAGCCGAAAATTTCAGGCATATCGAAGAAGAATCGAATAAAATCCATGCCCGACGCCTTATACAGGAGGTGAACGGGAGATTAGCCGTTGTCAACCCTCCATATCCTCCCATGACATCAAAAGAACTGGACGCATCGTTTGACCTGCCCTATACCCGTGTCCCGCATCCCAAATATAAAAACAAGCGTATTCCGGCCTACGAGATGATAAAATTCTCTGTAAACATACATCGCGGATGTTTCGGCGGATGTGCGTTTTGTACCATATCGGCACATCAAGGAAAGTTCATTACCTGCCGCTCCAAAGAAAGTATTATAAAAGAAGTGAGGCAAGTCATTGACATGCCCGACTTCAAGGGCTATCTGTCTGATCTCGGCGGTCCGTCGGCAAACATGTATGGAATGAGAGGGCGAAACATTAATATATGTGAGAAGTGCAAACGTCCGAGTTGCATAAACCCGCAGATATGCCCTAACCTGAATACCGACCACAGCGCACTGACAGACATTTACCGGACGGTGGATAAACTTCCCGGAATAAAAAAGAGTTTCATCGGCAGCGGCGTGCGCTACGATCTGCTGTTGCATAGAAGCGACAACGAGAAAACAAACAAGGCGGCAGCCGAGTATACGCGCGAATTGATTTGCAAACACGTGAGCGGCCGGCTAAAAGTGGCTCCCGAGCACACGTCGGACAACGTGCTGCGGCTGATGCGCAAACCGCCGTTCAGACAGTTTGACGAGTTCAAACGCATATTTGACAGAATAAACCGTGAAGAGAACTTGAACCAGCAGATAATCCCTTACTTCATCAGCAGCCATCCGGGATGCAGCGAAGCCGACATGGCGGAACTGGCAGTGAAGACAAAAAAGCTGGATTTCCACCTCGAACAGATACAAGACTTCACGCCCACTCCAATGACGGTAAGCACCGAGACATGGTATACAGGCTACGACCCGTACACCATGGAACAGGTATACAGCGCAAAATCGCAACGGGAAAAACTTGCCCAGCGCCAGTTTTTCTTTTGGTACAAGCCAGAAGAAAGGCGCGGTATAGAGCAGTCTCTCAGACGTATAGGGCGACCGGAACTAATCAGCGAATTATGGTCACAACCGCAAATGGTTTACCAACACCACAGAGAGACACGGCAAAAGACCGCCTCACAGAACAGAAATGGAAATAATAGAGCAAAGCATAACAGCGAAAAGCAAGACAACAGAGCCGGAAGACGGGATCGTAATCACAGATGATTTCATCGCCGTAATAGACGGAAGCACAAGTAAAACGGCCAAACGCATATCTCCCCAGCACTCCAACGGGAGATACTGCATGTTGCTGATAAGCGAATATATCAGGAGTGTCGACGCAGACATCGATATCAATGGCTTTTGCTCCGGTGTAACCTCATGTGTCAATAGTGTATATGACAAAGACACAAAAGAACATGCCAAATCTCATCCGGAAGAAAGAATCACGGCAAGTTGCATAGTGTTCAGCAAAAAAAGGCGGGAGATATGGATGATTGGAGACTGCCAGTGCCTGATAGACGGAAAGCTTTATGAAAATCCCAAACCGGATGAAAGCATCCTTGCCGGACATCGGGCAGAAATCATAAGCAAAGCCCTGGCGGAAAAGACACATACCATTGACGACATAAGAAATAACGACATCGGCCGGAAAGCCATAATACCGGATATGATAAGGAACATGGAAAACCAAAACAAAACATACTCCGTGGTCGACGGTTTTCCTATCCCCATGGACAAAGTAAAAAGAATATCACTCGCTGACAATGAAGGTACCGTGGTATTGGCAAGCGACGGATATCCGTTCCTGTGCCCCACCCTTTCTCTGTCGGAGGAAGCTCTTCATCAACAGCTCACCAATGATCCGCTGAACATTAAAACGTTCAAGGCTACCAAGGCCTTTATGGACGGAAATAATTCATTTGACGACCGCACATACATACGTTTCAGATACTCAGCAAACTACTTATAGCAAAAAGTGATAATACCAAAAGGACTTTTATAAGATTTTTCACAACAACGGATTAGTGTCACAAGCCGTCAAAACATGTATTTTATCAAAGAGGTTCTCCATTTAGATTATCCCCCAACCGCTCAGAACTGGAAATAAATGAACGGTTGTATAGTACTGCTCTTGACCTGAATGACTATATATATCACTGCCGAAACCAATAAAGCGTCAACCAAGACATTGCCACGGGTAAGCAGTTTTATAATTCCATCCTGCCAACTGTCGGGAATAAAATGAGTGACATATCCGAAAACTATAAGACCGAACACATATTGATAACTCCCGATAACTTGCATGAATAACTCGGAATGAAAATCCGTGAATATACGGTTAAGCATCATCATGCTCGCCGAGAAATCGGTATTGCGAAAGAAAATCCATGCGAAACAAACAAAATGGAATGTAAATAAACAACCGAAAAACCTACGCATTCCATGCGAGACATAATTCTTTTCATGGCGGAATATATTAGCGCTCGCATATTTATGGGCTGCCAAAGCCAACCCGTGAAGCCCGCCCCATGCCACGAAATTGAGACTCGCGCCATGCCATAAGCCGCCAAGAAGCATGGTAACCATCAGATTTACGTACGTCCTCACGGCTCCTTTGCGGTTGCCGCCAAACGATATATAAATATAATCGCGAATCCATGATGACAGAGAGATGTGCCAACGCCGCCAAAACTCGGTTATACTACAACTGCGATAAGGGGCATCGAAATTAAGAGGAAAATGAAAGCCAAGCAATAAAGCTATGCCTATCGCCATATCGCTATAACCGCTGAAATCGCAATAGATCTGCATAGCATAACCATAAAGCCCCAACAAATTCTCCACTCCTGTATAAAGCCCCGGATTATCGAATATACGGTCTACAAAGTTGAGACTGATATAATCGCTTATCACAGATTTCTTGAACAGTCCTATAATTATAAGGTAAACACCACGTGAGAACATCTCGCGGGTGACTATGAGCGGATGATGTATCTGCGGCACGAAATCCCGCGCCCTGACAATCGGTCCGGCAACGAGCTGCGGGAAGAAAGAAACATAAAAAGCATAATCGAGAATATGGCCCAACGGCCTAAGGTTTCCACGGTACACGTCTATCGTATAGCTAAGACTCTGAAATGTAAAGAAACTTATTCCCACAGGAAGGAATATATCCCATGGCTGGAAATTATTCCCAATCATGTGCTCGAACATCCCGACAAAAAAGTTGGTGTACTTGAAATAGCCAAGCATCCCAAGATCTATCAGCAAACTCAAAGTGACCAAAAACCGAGGAACAAACATACTCTGCGGACTTTTCTGCCTGTAATTCCATATACATCGGGCTATCAAATAATCGGAAACTGTCACTATAGCCAACAAAAAGAAATACGTACCACTGCTCTTATAATAGAAGTAGTATGAGAAAGCGGTCACAAACAGAAGCCGCAAAGTACGCTGCTTATTGAGCAGCATATATACAAACGAGAAACCAAGAAAAAGAAACAGGAACAACCCCGAACTGAAAAGCAACGGCTCCTCGGGATTATATGCAAGCATACTTGATATTCTATCCAACATGTTCATTCACCAATACTGTATTTATAATTGTCGTATCCAGCCATGAAAGAATCGTAGAAATACCCGGCAAGACAGGCTCCGCCACCAAAACTAAGATGGGTATAATCTTTGTTTGCCAATTTTCTCTCCACCAGTGCCTTCATGCTTTCCCTGCCGCCCATAGCCTTGAACAAGTTGAAATATGCCACCTTGCACTCAGACGCCATTATCTGCTGATAGGCAGAAAGCGACTCTATACCTGGCATCGTCTTTATTCCGTCTGCTGTGCGCTGGTTTCTATCAGGAACACTTACTATCAGTATCGACGCCTCAGGATATGCACCGCGAAGTTTTTCCACGGCACGCGTCATCCTCTTGATGTATGCCTTGTAATTGGCCGAACGACTTTTCTCACTCACCACATTCAAACCGAAATGCAATATGATGAGGTCGTAAGGACGCAGACGGGCAAAATCTGCCAAAACAGAATGCGGGATATTGGCAATCGTAAATCCCGCCGAACCACGCATACTGAAATTATCAAGCACCACACCATAATCAGACTCCAGTGCCATGCCGTATATAAATGTATCATGGCCAACACCGGTGAAGCGATATGATATATTTCTCATGGAGTCGCGGTCTTCTATCATCCTGACAACAGACGCCGAGTCTATCACCCGAACGGTTTCCGACCTTCCGTTAATGCTTGTATGCAGAGACAGGCCACTGCCGGTACGAAGAAACAGCCGGGCTACATTCCAACCTGATGAATGCTTGCGGTACTTTGTGCCCCCCGTCCATACGACAGCATTTTCCGACGGAATGAAATATCTCTGGTTTATGCCAGCATTGTTATGATTATAAGGTTTCTTCACTACCTCATAGCCAGAGAATCCACTGAACTTTTGGCTTATCGTCGGCCTGAACCCGTTTATCTTATTGCCGCAGTCAACCCATCCTACACCATTTCCGCCGAAACGCCGTTGCAGCCGTTCCCTTATATCACATGTAAGAATATCACCTTCTATAAAAGAATCGCCGAAATAAGCTATCCGAACCGGACGTCCCAAAGACTTGACACAGTTAAGCATCTCATAAAAATGCCTCATGCCTCCGGGTGCGCCTCCGGAGTAGTCGTCAATCATCGTCACCCCATCAGGTATCACCTGCCTCGAAGGTATCGACACCGTATCCGCCTGAGCAACTGAGTCTGGCATTTCTTTCAAAAGCGGAATGGTATCCTCGGTTTCACTGTTTCCGTATACTTCAGGAATAATATCACTGAGAATATTGACATGACGCATCTCGGAGTCATTCAAATAAATAGTAGGTAACTGATGCAGAGCCAAAAGGACAACAACAACCAACCCTGTCAATATAAAGGTCCGCGCACCGTGATTCATATCCTATAACCAATCTATGCTCTTACCTATTGTAAGTCAACAAAAAACCATCCAATATTTTCCCCCCCCTTGGATGTACATATACCCCTCAAAGAAACAAAGACAATATTCATCATTATTTCCTCCCAAGTATATTGCTTATATAATTGGGCCGACTTAAAATAATCGCCCAATGCGTCAAACAAGCAGACAATAAGCTTACAGTTAATATCGCTCCTGAAATATCCTTCTTCAATACCACGATTAAGAAAATCAACGAATTGCGTTCCGGAATAAATCTTCTCTTCATTCAGATAACCTATCACATCAGGATACTTTTCCATATCAGAAAAGAACAGGGGATTTGCCTCGCGGAATTTCTCTATATTCAATTTGTAAGCATATAATATCACATCCATTACACTGTCGCTTTTCGAAGCGAATTCCTTCAAATGCTCACGCCTCATTATATGGTCTTTCTTAATCCCCTCATAAAGCAAATGCTCCTTGTCACTATACATTTCGTATAATGTACGCTTTGAGACAGACATGACATTGGCTATATCATCCATTTTAACGGCACGAATACCGTTCTTCATGAACAATGATATAGCTGTTTCCAATATTCTGTCCCGCAAAGACTGCCTGTATATGGAAAGATTTTTAACCTCTTGCATGACCTAACCTTAATTAGGTTGCAAAGTTACTAAAATAATAAAAAAAAGAAACATTTTGAATATTTTTTTATTAACTTTGCCTCTGTATATTCAATATTAACAAAGAAAACCTGCTTTGACAAACTATTACTAAAGATAATAATCCAACTTTATAATAAATAATATGGTAAAAATATCCAAAGAAGCCGCTCTTGAATACCACGAGAACGGAAGACCGGGTAAGATAGAAGTAAAACCAACCAAATCTTACCGCACACAAACAGATTTAAGTTTAGCCTACTCACCCGGTGTAGCCTATCCGTGCCTTGAAATACAACAGAACGCGAATGACGCTTATAAGTATACGGCAAAAGGAAATCTTGTCGCAGTGATAAGCAACGGCACTGCTGTACTCGGACTTGGAGATATCGGCGCATTGAGCGGCAAACCGGTCATGGAGGGAAAGGGACTTCTATTTAAAATATATGGAGGTATTGACGTATTTGATATCGAAGTCGCAGAGAAAGATCCCGAGAAATTTTGCGAAGCGGTAGAAAAGATTGCCCCTACCTTTGGAGGTATCAATCTGGAAGACATTAAAGCTCCTGAGTGCTTTTATATAGAAGAAAGACTCAAAAAGACATTGGATATTCCTGTGATGCACGATGACCAGCACGGTACAGCCATAATATCAGCCGCAGGGCTTAAAAACGCACTTGAAGTAAACGGTAAAGATATTTCAAAGGTCAAAATCGTGGTAAACGGAGCCGGAGCCGCCGCTATTTCATGTACAAAATTATACATGGCATTAGGCGCAAGACGAGAGAACATAGTGATGCTCGACTCTAAAGGCGTGATAACCAATGACCGTCCGAACCTCACAGAGCAGAAGAAGTTTTTCGCAACCGACCGTAAAGACATACACACACTTGAAGAAGCGATAAAAGGCGCCGATGTTTTTGTCGGACTGTCAAAAGGAAACATTCTGTCACAGGACATGATACGCTCGATGGCCGAACAGCCAATCGTATTCGCATTGGCAAACCCCGTCCCCGAAATCAGTTATGAAGAGGCCATGGCGAGCCGCCCCGATGTACTCATGTCTACCGGACGCTCTGATTATCCGAACCAAATAAACAACGTAATTGGTTTCCCATACATATTCCGCGGAGCACTCGACGTACATGCGACAGCCATTAACGAAGAAATGAAAATGGCCGCAGTAAACGCCATTGCGGAAATAGCCAAGCAGCCGGTACCAGACGTTGTCAACGATGTCTACCACGTAAACAATCTCACTTTCGGCCCGTCATACTTCATTCCGAAACCTGTTGACCCGCGATTAATTACAGAAGTTTCCGCCGCAGTGGCCAAAGCAGCAATTGAAAGCGGTGTAGCCAGAAAGGAAATAACCGATTGGACGGCATATAAGAACCATCTTCGTGAGTTGCTTGGACAAGAGACAAAACTGACACAGAAATTATATGATACGGCACGCAATCATCCGCAACGTGTGGTATTCGCTGAAGGTATACACCCCACGATGCTGAAAGCTGCCGTACAGGCCAAAGCCGAGAAGATATGCCATCCAATACTGCTCGGCAACGATGAACGCATTGAGAAACTGGCAAAGGAACTTGACCTTAATCTTGACGGCATAGAAATAGTCAACCTGCGTCACGACAATCAAGCTGAGCGCCGCGAACGCTATGCGAAGATACTGGCCGAGAAACGTCAGCGCATGGGATATACGGAGCAAGAAGCCAATGACAAGATGTTCGAGCGCAACTATTTCGGAATGATGATGGTGGAAACGGGCGAAGCCGACGCTTTCATTACCGGATTGTATACAAAGTATTCAAATACGATTAAAGTGGCGAAAGAAGTTATCGGCATACGTCCCGAATACAAACATTTCGGAACCATGCATATACTCAACTCTAAAAAGGGAACATATTATATAACCGATACGCTGATAAACAGGCATCCAGATAAAGAAACACTCGTAGACATAGCCAAACTCAGCGCCATGACCGTCCGCTTTTTTAACGACGAACCGAGAATGGCAATGATCAGTTACAGCAATTTCGGAACGGAAGAAACGGGAAGTCCAGTACAAGTCCATCAAGCAGTTGAGGAGATGCAACGTGAATATCCCGATTTGGCCATCGATGGAGAGATGCAGGTTAACTTTGCGATGAATAAGGAATTAAGAGACAGCAAGTATCCGTTCAGCCGATTAAAAGGACTTGATGTCAACACGCTTGTCTTCCCAAATCTAAGCAGTGCCAACGGTGCCTATAAATTGTTACAGTCGTTAGACCCTGACACGGAAATCATCGGCCCGATTCAAATGGGTCTTAACAAACCCATTCACTTCACCGATTTCGAATGTTCGGTTCGTGATGTGGTGAACATAACAGCGGTAGCTGTAATTGACGCATACGTCGATAAATTAAAACAAGGAGACTGCGAAGAATAAATAACAAATCAAAAAGACCATGGCAATTATCAACCATGGTCTTTTTTGATAGCCAAAATCTTAATAACAAATGTATTTCGTCAATAAACCAGCCCGAATTATAACAAAAAGATATTTATTTTGCAATTTACCAGATAAAAAGTTTGTTATTTCACAAAAATGCTTTATCTTTGCACTCGATAATCAAATATTGCTTGCAAATATTTAAATCACTAAATAGTAAACAACTAAAAAGGTAAAAGAACATGAATGCAGCTAAAGTTGTAGAGGATCTTAAACTTAGATTTCCCAATGAGCCGGAATACATTCAGGCAGTAAGTCAGGTTCTTCCCACTATTGAGGAAGAGTATAACAAACATCCAGAGTTTGAAAAATCAAACCTCGTTGAACGCCTTTGCATTCCGGACAGAATCATCCAATTCCGTGTGACATGGGTTGACGACAAAGGAAACGTACAGACAAATATGGGTTACCGTGTACAGCATAATAATGTGATAGGCCCTTACAAAGGCGGTCTCCGCTTTCATAAATCCGTTAATCTCGGTATATTGAAGTTCCTTGCATTCGAGCAGACATTCAAAAACTCACTCACCACACTCCCCATGGGAGGGGCAAAAGGAGGATCCGACTTCTCTCCACGCGGTAAAAGCGATGGCGAGGTTATGCGTTTCTGCCAAGCTTTCATGAACGAACTGTACCGCCATATCGGCCCCGATGTAGATGTTCCTGCCGGTGACATTGGTGTAGGCGGACGTGAAGTCGGTTATCTATTCGGTCAATACAAGAAACTGAAACATGAATGGAGCGGCGTTCTTACCGGCAAAGGTCGTGAATTTGGCGGGTCGCTCATCCGCCCGGAAGCTACAGGATACGGAACTGTTTACTTCCTGTTATCCATGCTTGAGACAAGAGGCATTGAACTGAAAGGCAAGAGTGTTCTTATATCAGGCTCAGGAAACGTTGCCCAATATGCCACTGAAAAATGCATCCAGTTAGGCGCAAAAGTTCTCACTCTCTCCGATTCAGACGGCTATATCTATGATCCTGACGGAATAGACCGCGACAAACTTGATTTCGTTATGGAGTTGAAGAATATCGAGCGCGGACGCATCAAAGAATATGCGGAAGAGTATCCCAACGCTGTATACCATGCAGGAGAGCGCCCTTGGAACGAAAAGGCAGACATCGCACTTCCATGCGCTACCCAAAACGAAATAAACGGTGACGATGCACGAACCCTTATTGGTAATGGGGTTATAGCTGTTGCCGAAGGAGCAAACATGCCTTCCACTCCCGAAGCGACCAAAGTTTTCCAGGATGCCAAGATACTCTATGCTCCAGGCAAAGCATCAAACGCCGGCGGTGTATCGGTATCAGGTCTTGAAATGAGCCAAAACTCAGAACGCCTGAGCTGGACATCCGAAGAAGTTGACAACCGGTTGAAGATTATCATGAACGACATTCACGAGAACTGCGTGAAGTATGGTACCGAGGCAGACGGCTACATTAACTATGTGAAAGGCGCTAATGTCGCAGGTTTCATGAAAGTTGCAAAAGCAATGATGGGACAAGGAATTGTATAATATACAACACATCAAAACAAAATAAAAGAGGCGGATATCCAATTGGATATCCGCCTCTTTTATTTTGTATATAAAACTTATCTTATTCTGTCTGCCGCACGAACAAGTCGCTCATCCGCCACAATTCCTCTGTTAGCCAAAACATAAAAAAGGGCAGACAAAGCAGGAAAGGCCGCAAATACAGTCGGAACAAAATCGGACTGACGAACAGTATCTCCAGGAAGCACACGACTATAAACTCCATACAATATATACCAACCTACAATCAGCAACACATTGAATATACACATACGAGCCTGACTCTTTCTGTTGTTATATGCGAAAACAGTATATATCCCCAATGCGGCTGAAGGCACAAGGATAGCAAACAGAGGCCATGTGATAAAGTCACACTTACCAGTCTCGTCGATTATCCAAAGATTGTATTCACGTGCTACCGTCAACCCTTCCAAATTGAAATAGCCTATCTGCAAGCACAGGCTGGCAAGGGTCAGCATCACGGCTATCACAATATATACAGTCTGTATACGCTGTATCATAAACAAACAGATTTACATTATAACCGCTCTTCGCCTTGCAACTGTGCATCACGAACCGCATCGCGCCAATACACTTTATCGTCCACAAACTCCTGAGTAGCGAGCAATGTTGGCTTAGGAAGTTTCTCATAATAGCGTGATATTTCTATCTGCTCACGGTTCTCGAATACTTCTTCAAGGCTATCGTTATATGAAGCGAACTCTGCCAACTTCTTACTTAAATCCTCCTTAATCTGGGTTGAGATTTGATTGGAGCGCTTTGAGATAATAGCTACGCTTTCATAGATATTGCCTGTATCCTGGCAAAGATCCATAATGTTGCGGGTTACGGTGTTTACCGGTGCCTTTGATTTCTTGTAATCCATATTACCTTATATATGTTTAAATATTTCTTTTATCTTTTAATTCTTTGTCACTTTCTTGCATTTGGCAATAAACTTCTCTGCCGTGTCACGCTCCTTGCTATCGGGATACTCATTCAGGAAACCATAGCACTCGTCCTCCGCATCACGATACCTTTCCAAACGCTTCTCCTCAACGCTTCGCTGAGCCAGTTCAAACTTGCTTTTCATTATAAGCACGGCAAAGTCCTCTCTCATATTGCTGTACGGATAAGTCTTCAACGCATTTTGTGCCGTTATTATACAAGCTTCATAATTAGATCCGCCAAAAGTACAATTTCCAAAATAGTCACCGAGATTATAATACAATCGTGCCGAAAGATATTCTTTCTGTACCAACTTATCCTGCAAGTCAAACAGTTTCTTCTGAGCCATCGGCCTCATTTTTGAATCCGGATACAGGTCAAGAAACTCCTGATATGCATTTATAGCTCCCACTGTGGGTGTTTGGTCGAGACGAGGCTCGGGGGTACTCTCATATAGCGACTGACCGATGTAATATGACGCCTGTTCCGCATATACGCCTTTCGGATAAGAAGAGCAATACTTCCTGAACGTAGCGGAAGCCGCCTCATAGTCACGATCGCAATATTCTGCCATTGCCAGCATATAAAGACTCTCCTGAGCATTCTCCGTTCCCTTTTGAACGGTTACCAGTTCCTGCAACAATGATATTGACTGATTGAACTTTCCTTCGGCAAAACACTGCTTGGCAAATTCATACTTATAATCGTAATCGGCGGATTTGTAAACCCTGTTAAACTCGGCTGCACACCCAGTCATCAACAGAACGGTACACGCCGATATGAACAAAGACTTCTTCATTTCTCGAAATTTGAAGTGCAAAAATAGTTATTTTTCCTTTAATTTCAAAGCATTTAAAACCTTTTTTACCAAAATACATCTGATTATAACGTTTATTACACCGGAAATAAGTAATTTTGCACGATATGAGCGATTTCAAACTTACATCAAAATACAAGCCAACCGGTGACCAACCGGAAGCAATAAGGGATTTGACCGAAGGATTGAAACGTGGCGCCCATGCGCAAGTGCTGCTCGGAGTCACAGGCTCGGGCAAGACTTTCACTGTCGCAAACGTCATTGCAAATATCAACCGCCCTACCCTGATATTGAGCCACAACAAGACTTTGGCAGCACAGCTATACGAAGAGATGCGCAGCTTCTTCCCTGAAAACGCTGTGGAATATTATGTGAGTTACTACGACTACTACCAACCCGAAGCATACCTCCCAACCACAGATACATACATCGAGAAAGATCTCGTCATCAATGAGGAAATAGACAAACTGCGCCTACGGGCTGTATCATCGTTGCTTTCAGGTAGAAAAGACGTTGTTGTAGTTTCGTCCGTCAGTTGTCTATACGGTATGGGAAGCCCGGTGGCACTCAACGAGAATATAATAGAGATACGCAGAAACCAGAGCATCGAGCGTAACGCACTGCTGAGAAAACTCGTGCAGGCACTGTACGTCCGCAACGACATAGAACTGCAACGTGGAAACTTCCGCGTGAAAGGCGACACGGTAGACATTGCCATGGCCTACAACGAAGTCATACTACGCATAACATTCTGGGACGACGAGATAGATGCCATTGAAGAATTGGACGCGGTGACGATGGACAGGCTCGCATCGTTCGACGAATACAAGCTATATCCGGCCAATCTCTTCATGACCACACAGGAACAGACCAACATCGCCATAAGAAACATTCAGGATGATCTGGTGAAACAGGTAGAGTTTTTCACCGAACTGGGAGACGGCATCAAGGCCCAGAGAATAAAAGAGCGTGTGGAATACGACATGGAGATGATAAAAGAGTTGGGACACTGTTCGGGAATAGAAAACTATTCGAGATACTTCGACGGACGGAAAGCCGGCGAACGACCTTACTGTCTGCTCGACTTCTTCCCTGACGACTATCTGATGGTCATCGACGAAAGTCATGTAAGCGTACCGCAAATCAATGCCATGTACGGAGGCGACAGGGCGAGAAAGACAAACCTCGTGGAATACGGTTTCAGACTTCCGGCGGCTTTTGATAACAGGCCGTTGACATTCGATGAATTTCACAATATGATAAACCAGATCATCTATGTATCTGCCACGCCGGCCGATTTTGAATTGCAGGAAGCTGAAGGTGTGGTTGTCGAGCAAATAATACGACCTACCGGACTGCTCGACCCCGAAATAGAGGTAAGACCGAGCGAGAACCAGATCGATGACCTAATGGAAGAAATAAGAACACGTATCGAACGTGAGGAAAGGGTACTCATCACCACCCTTACCAAACGAATGGCCGAGGAACTGTCGGAATACCTACTGAACCATAATATAAGGACGGCATACATCCACAGCGATGTTGCCACACTCGACAGAGTGAAAATACTCGAAGACCTGCGACAAGGAGTATACGACGTATTGGTAGGTGTAAATCTGCTGCGCGAAGGCCTTGATTTGCCAGAAGTTTCTCTCGTGGCAATACTTGACGCTGACAAGGAAGGCTTTCTGCGAAGCCGGCGAAGCCTGACACAGACGGCGGGACGTGCCGCACGAAACGTTAACGGCAAGGTAATAATGTATGCCGACACCATAACAGACAGCATGCAGCAGACCATTGACGAGACAATGCGCAGGCGAACGAAACAAATGCGCTACAATGAAGAAAACGGCATCACACCCACACAGATAAGGAAATCACTGAAACAAAGTTTCCTTAGGACTGAAATATCAAACGACAGAGATAACGGAGACAACCATCCTGTACATACAGCGTATATCGGACCGGAAGAAAGTGTTTTCGCAGCCGACCCGATTGTGGAGCGCATGACAAGACAGCAACTCGAAAAGAGCATTGCAAACACAACAAAACTAATGAAGGAAGCAGCCAAGAAACTCGATTTCCTACAAGCGGCACAATACCGCGACGAAATCATAAGACTGCAAAAAGAACTTGAGCTCAAAGACTGACGTAACATTGAAGCAAGGTATATCCAAAAGATACCCGTTACAATTAATTTAGATACCCAATGGAATGCAACACAACAAGTATCTTTCTACAATACAAAAAGCAGACTATTTCAAAGAAAAAGGCTCTTTACGCAATATGTCGGGAGCCTTTTTCCTAAGCCATCGGAAAAGGCATGAATATACATTCCCGACCTGTATACACACCGTATCCGACACTTTATTTGTAAACATTATTTTTCTCATTGCCTGTAATCAACTTTTCGCCAACAAAGATAAAAGATTACAAATAAGAAAACAACATGCGTCATAAGACACGTAGCAATACAATTTAAACCTATCACTCTGCGACCAAAAGACTTTCTATCGCAAGGCGGTATGAATCGAGCCCGAAACCGCATATCACCCCTCGGCACACGCAACTGATAAACGAATGATGACGGAATTCCTCACGCTTATGTACATTGGATATATGAACCTCCACCACAGGACATTTCAATGAACGTATGCAATCTTGCAGGGCGATACTCGTGTGGGTATACGCTCCTGCATTGAGTACTATCCCGTCGCTATCGAAACCTGTTTTCTGCATCCTGTCTATCAGTTCGCCCTCAATATTACTTTGGTAATACTCTATTTCCACATCAGGATACATGTCTCTCAGCTTCATAAGATAGGTGTCGAAAGAACTACTTCCGTAAATCCCCGGCTCACGGACTCCAAGCATGTTCAGATTCGGTCCGTTAATAATCTGTATTTTCATGTTTACGAATATTTTTACTACCTTTGTCTCGGCAAAAATACTAAAATAAATGGATATTGACAAGAAAAGCCATGCTAATATAGTAGAAGAATACATGCGATACCTGAAACTGGAACGCAGTTTCTCACCAAATACGCTCGACGCATACCACAGAGACCTGATGAAGCTGGACGGTTATCTGTCAAGCGTGAAAATCAGCCCGTTCGATGTAAAACTGGAAGATCTTCAGACATTTGCGGCCGGGCTTCACGATGCAGGCATAGGAGCTTCTTCACAATGCCGCATACTCAGCGGTGTGCGGTCTTTTTTCAAGTTTCTTCTATTAAACGATTACCGTGACGATGACCCTACCGAGTTTTTGGAATCACCACAACTTGGATTGCACCTGCCCGAAGTGCTGTCGACAGACGAAATAGACGAACTTGAAAACTCTATCGACTTGTCCAAATGGGAGGGGCATCGCAACCGAGCCATCATAGAGACTCTTTTTTCCTGTGGTTTGCGCGTAACCGAACTGGTAAATCTGAGACTCTCCAACTTATATTTCAAAGAACAGTTCATACGTGTGTTCGGAAAAGGAAAAAAAGAACGGCTTGTCCCCATATCCCCCCGGGCCATACAAGAGCTCAATAACTGGTTCGAATGCCGAAAAGGGATGAACGTCAAACCAGGCGAAGAGGATTATGTGTTCCTCAACCGCCGAGGAGGACACCTCACAAGAACCATGATACTGATAATGATAAAACGCCAGGCCAAGACGGCTGGAATACAGAAGACAATAAGTCCGCACACACTGCGGCACTCGTTCGCCACAGCCTTGCTCGAAGGCGGAGCCGACCTGCGTGTTATCCAGGATATGCTCGGACATGAGAGCATAGACACCACCGAGATATACACACACATAGACACTACTATGCTGAGGCAGGCAATACTGGAACACCACCCCAGAAACATCAAGAAACATTCAAAATGAGTCACGTTGCAAAAAAAAGCAAAAAAGTGTGTTAATCTCTGTGATCGCAGATGCTAATACCAATATATTTTGTAATTTTGGCAAATTATAAAAAGATAACGAATATATGAAAAAGATTTATATGCTGATCATATCTTGCCTGCCCCTTATGGCCATGGCACAGAATACATGGGAAATGAAAGATGCCACAGGCAAGACGAAACCTAACCCTGACCAAAAATATCTCGCCGGAGCCGTACCAGTGGCTGACGGGAAAGTGATTTTCGAGAAAACGATAGATGCCAAAGGTAAAACCGCCGCACAGATTTACGACATTGCCCTGAAGTTCATGACCGAGTTGACAAAGGAAGACAATCAGTTTGAACAAAGCAGAATCACATATAAAGACTCCGTTACTCATGAAATAGGCGGTTTCTATCAGGAATGGCTTGTGTTTAAAAGTACAGCATTAGTGCTCGACCGCACACGGCTTATGTACAACCTGTTCGTAAAATGCGAAGATGGCAAAGCCGACATCAAGATGACACGCATATACTACTTATATGATGAGGAACGCGAGCCTCAGACATTAAGAGCCGAAGAATGGATTACCGATGAATACGGACTGAAAAAAAGTAAGGAGAAACTATCACGGGTGACCGGCAGATTCCGTCGCAAGACAATAGACAGAAAAGACTATTTGTTCGACAGATTTGAGGCTTTACTTAAATAGGGTTATCATGACAAACGAAGACACAAACAATATAGGCAACAGGGAGAGACACCATCGGCCCAAAAAGAACATGATACTGATAATCAGAAACGCGCTGAATATCATATTCATGCTTACCGCCATAGTGGGAATCATCATATACATGAGTTCCGACAAAGAAACAGGAATGTATATAATGTTGGCCGCCATACCTTTCAAAATAACGGAATCTGCAATAAGACTTTTACGAATATAAATGAAAAGTATATTCTCAGCTTTTTTGTTGAGTTTGTTTTTTGTCACGGTCTGCGCACAGGAATTCAATCAAATAGATGAAAACGGACAGATAACGCAATTTGACCAAAATACGAATAGGAACTTCAACAAACACAACAACGACACAACAAAAAACAAGGAAATACCCAAAGGGCTGTATGTCTGGACGATAGACCGGAAATTTGGCGACATAACGAAAGCCGTTCCGGATACTGTCCCGCATTTATACCCAAACACAACACTCAACACGGGAATATACGGAGAATACAATACGACCGGTAATAACTACACAGCAAGGGAAAGCAGAATATTCATCAACCGTCCGCTTTTGGGACAGTTCGTTTTTACCAGGCCATATAGCTACATTATAAAAGAACCGGACCAGTTGCATTTCACCAACACTTTGTCGCCGGTCACAAACCTATCATACGACAATTGCGGAGACAAGACCAACGGTGAAGACCATATAGAAGCTAAATTCGCTGTAAATTCCGGCCGGAGACTCGGCATGGGCTTTGATCTCAATTATGCATACGCCCGTGGGTATTATGCCAATCAAAGTGCGTCACATTTCGGAGCGACATTCTATGCCTCATATTTGGGTGACAAATACAAGATGCATGCCATGTTCTCCACTTACCACCAGAAAGTGTCTGAAAACGGTGGAATAACCAACGATAATTACATTACGCACCCGGAGAGTTTTGAGGACTCATACAGCGAAAACGAAATACCAACTATATTAAACCAAAATTGGAATAGGAACAATAACCTGCACTTCTTCTTGACCCACAGATACTGCCTCGGCTTTTATAAACGTGTCAAACTGACAGAGGATGAAATAAAGGCAAGACAATTCGCGGCGGCATCAAGAAAAGAGAATGCAAGCAGTAGAAAGAAAGACAAGTATGATGAAAGCACCGTCCGTTCAAGGAAGCGTAACAGTATTAAAGAATCTGACAGCGAACCAGCCGGAAGACCCGACGGAGCGGCTATAGCCGGCAATGAGCCTCAAATAGAGAATGTTTCAAAGGATGATACCACACGTATAAGTGTTGATAGCCAGGCAAAAATGGACAGTCTTTTAGCCGCAAAAGCATTAAAGGACTCTTTGGACGCAACCACAAGAGAAGAGTTTGTTCCGGTGACAAGCTTTATACATACCATCGACTACAACACACACGACCGCATTTATCAGGCATACGATACACCTGAAAATTACTATGCCGACACATTCTACAACTACACGGACGGCTCAACATACGGAGGCGACTCCATTTACGACCAGACCAAGCATCACTCGATAAAGAATACGCTTGCGGTAGCATTGCTCGAAGGCTTCAACAAATATGCGAAAGCCGGACTGAAAGTATTCGCAAGTCATGAAATGAGAAAGTTCAAAATGCCAGAAATCATTGGAGAAGGCCCACTGTCATATTCACGTCTGACATCATTTAATGAACATACTATAAGTATCGGTGGACAAATTTCCAAAACACAAGGCAACACTTTGCACTACAATCTCATGGCAGAGACATGGCTTGCGGGTGAGGATGCCGGACAATTAAAGATCGATTTCAGCACAGATCTTAACTTCCCGCTGTTCGGAGACACTGTGACATTGGCCGCCAAAGCTTTCTTCTATCGCATCAACCCATCCTTTTATCAAAGGAATTATCACTCAAAGCATTTCTGGTGGGATCGCAACGACATGAGCAAAGAAACCAGAACACGCCTTGAAGGATTGTTCTCCTACAAGAAAACAAAAACAACTTTAAGAGTAGCAATTGAGGAAATACAGAACTATACATACTTCGGCATGAAATACAATGCATCCGAAGACGCAAGAACAAGCCTTTCGGCTGGTGTAAGACAGTACGGTTCCAACATCAATTTGCTCACCGCCCAACTGATGCAGAATTTCCGATTGGGCATTCTAAACTGGGAAAATGTGGTTACATACCAGAATTCCAGCAATCAGGACGTACTCCCCCTGCCTGCCCTAAACATGTTTACCAACTTATATATAAAGTTTAAAATAGTAAACGAACTATTGGTAGAGCTTGGAGGCGACGCCTATTTCTTCACCAAATACTATGCCCCCGACTTCTGTCCGCAGCTCAATCAGTTTGCTGTTCAGGAAAACAATGACAGCCGTCTTAAACTCGGAGGCTACCCGTTTGTAGACGTTTATGCCAACATGCACCTGAAACACGCACGCTTCTTCGTCATGTTCAGCCATGCCACGGCAGGCAATGGAGACAAGATGTACTTCCTCACACCACATTATCCGCAGAACGGAAGAATACTAAGGATCGGAGTGTCATGGAACTTCTTCAATTAAAACACACCGCCATAAACATCCGTATATAATTACTCTAAACAGCAATCTTATTGGTTTTATATAATAAAAAAAATACTGGCTGCAGACAACCGTTTAGTCTACAGCCCGTATTATTTCATACACCAGTTCCTATTGTTCTTTCAATTACTTATACTTATTATCTTAGTTGACAACATACTCAATCCCATCTGCTCGTACTTTTAATCCAAATCACCTATCCTTTCGCTTCCGTTTCCTCATTGTACATTCGCTCAAAAATATCCCGAAGCTCATTCGGAGAAGCTATATACGAACGCAAGACATTCAGCTTTTTCTCATTATCGGAACCCGGTATCCACAGCTTTATATACCCATGAACAGAATACTTGTTCGCCATATGCTCTTTAAACCTTATCCACTGGTGCTCCTTATCCAGCTCGGGATAGTTGGCCAGCCCGAACTGTACCGTTCTACGGAACACCACTTCCGCATCCAAATCCCTGTCGGCTTCGGCCACAATCTTACCATATACACTGCGAGGGGCATGCGATGCCGACGCCCTGTGGTCCTCAACCGCCTCTTTCATTATCTTAATCTGCTCCGACGAGAACCATTTCTTTAATCGGGCATCACGCATAAGCATCTTACCGCCCGTGATGTGGTGTATAGCCCGAGGTCCCGACATACCAATGTCATGGTATGCCGCAATCGCATATACCATATTTATATTGGCTCCGGTCCTACGTGCAAGATCAAGAGAACGCCTTATAACCCTTGTCACATGCTCCATGTTGTGAGCCTTATCGAATGCCGCATACATCGGAAGAATGCTCGTCTCTATAAATTCAACAAGGTCGAGACTTGCCGTATTACCCATCATGATAAAATAAATTAATATTTTTGCAAATATAGTGAATTAATTGTATTTTTGCAAGAACTTACAAAACAAAAGCATGCCAGAAACCGATATAAGACAAAACTCACTAAAAGCATGGATTCTTGCCGCCCGCCCGAAAACCCTTTCCGGAGCGGCCGTTCCGGTGATGATCGGCATCGCGCTTGCGTTTGCCGACTCACGAGAATATCCCCAAGACACTTTCAGTATGACTGCGGCCGTCTTATGTTTCCTGTTTGCTTTCATAATGCAAATAGACGCAAACTTCATCAATGATTTTTTCGACTACGCAAAGGGAACCGATGACATAGAAAAACGACTCGGTCCGCGTCGCGCCTGCGCCCAAGGATGGATAAGCACCGATGCCATGAAGCGTGCGATAGCACTTACCACGTGCGCGGCATGCATCATTGGCCTACCACTTATTCTTTACGGTGGTCTGGAAATGATTCTCATTGGGTGCGTATGCGTTGTTTTCTGTTTCCTCTATACCACCCATTTGTCGTATATGGGACTTGGAGACGCATTGGTAATAGTATTTTTTGGGATTATTCCCGTATGCGTATCATATTACATACAACTTCACACTTTCACTCTTGAAGTGTTCGTAGCTTCAATAGCCTGCGGGCTTGTCATTGACAGTCTGCTGATTATAAACAACTATCGTGACCGCGATAACGACCGTGACACCGGAAAAAGGACCATTGTAGTACGCTTCGGCGAAAACACCGGATTGTATGCCTACCTGATGACAGGAGTCTCCGCATGTCTCATCGGGGGTGTTTTTATATTGGAGAATCACATTCTCGCCTTTGTCCTTCCACTCATATACCTCGTTCTTCATTTCTTTACATATATGAAAATCAAACGTATACATCGGGGAAAAGCTCTCAATATATGCCTTGGCGAGACTGCCCGCAATATGTTCATATATGGAATTTGCGTATCCGCCGGTATTCTTCTCGCATAAAGAAAACCTCGTCACATATAAAGACGCTCTTCCTGCATATAATAAAAAAGTCTTTCACGCATTTGGCGTGAAAGACTTATACATGATACCCCGATTGCCTCAGGTATAAATCAAATGCCTATCACCTGAAATAGAAATAATAAAGACAACCAAGCACGCCTCCGAGCGTCACTATTACTACCGTGCGTATGAGACAACCGGCAACCTTTTTCACAATGATAAAGCCGACGATTATCATCAGCAAAAGCGCAATATAATATGTAATATCTGTCATTGCGATAACCCTGTATTATTTAAATATCCTGCGAAATGACGTAGGAACAGGAGTCTCAAACTCCATTCGCTCCCCCGTAACGGGATGGGTGAAGCAAAGCAGGAACGCATGGAGACAGAGCCTGTGCAACGGATCGTCACCATTTCCGTATTTCACGTCACCGCAAACGGGATGTCCCATATCCGCCGTGTGTACCCTTATCTGATTCTTCCGTCCTGTCTCCAACTTAAACTCAACGAGTGAATGTTCCGTAGTGCGGTCCAAAACATGATAATGTGTGACAGCATATTTGCCACCATTATCCACTGGAGACGAATAAGTAACGTACGCTTTGTTGTCTTTCAGCCAGTTGGCGACAGTCCCGCCTTCATTCTCCATCTCTCCGCTTACCACGGCGACATAACGCCTGTCATAAACGATATCGTGCCAGTTTCGTTCGAAAATCTGCTCAGTATCCATGTCTTTCGCATATACCATCAAACCGCTTGTATCCCTGTCGAGCCTATGCACCACATGTGCGCGGCAGCGCTGGCGTGATTTCGAAAAATAATTGTCAAGCACCGATTTCACATTTAGAGACGAGTGTCCCGCAGCCATAGACAATATACCGATGTTCTTCTCTACCACCACAAGCCAGCGGTCCTCATATACAATTTTCACATAACGGCTCTTAAAACCGTTCTGGTTACGCTTGGTCTTGCTCACGGATACCTTCATCCCCGGTTCAAGCATATAGTCAAACTGTGTGACGCACTTACCATCTACCTTTATTCCGCGTCCTTGCAACGTGGCCTTTATCTTGGAGCGGCTTTCTTTCACGTTCGCAAGAAGAAAATCGAGCAGTCCCGACTTCTCATTCACCGTAAAATGCTCGTAATCCCCCTCACGCTTATAAGCTGTATTATATCTCATGTTAAAATGTCTTTTATCTGTACGGCTGCAAAGTTACTACTTTTTCGCTATTCCGACACCATCACCGGCAACGAATATTACTGTTTCCGCTTTATTCTCGACTTTGCGAACCCGATGCATTCGTTAAGTATCTCGCACCTCAACGCCCGTCTCACGAAATAATACAGCGCCGCGGCTATCACCACCCGGGAGATGAGAAGAAGATAAAGATTGGTTATTCCCGATGTCATAA
Organism: Prevotella sp. PTAC; assembly: GCF_013166535.1. Classification (NCBI taxonomy): domain Bacteria; kingdom Pseudomonadati; phylum Bacteroidota; class Bacteroidia; order Bacteroidales; family Prevotellaceae; genus Prevotella; species Prevotella sp. PTAC. The sequence goes on along the minus strand of NZ_JABKKK010000005.1, from coordinate 143,109 downwards.
AATACGTTAGCGCCATTACGGCGAAAGCAGAAAGACAGAAAGGCAGCACGTCGGAAAGTACCATCAAAACCCCGTATCCGGTATAGCGGCCGGCAAGATGATGCCAGACAAAGAACCAGGCAATAGTAACACAAACGTATGCCACCACCATCGTGTGTATGCCGTATGAATGAAGGGCTATCATCAGCAATACCTGAATGACACCGAGGCATATCGTAGACCACATGTACACACCCGACTTACCTTTGCTCATGATTACATTTGACAACAGGAAACTCAACGGAACGAATGCTCCGCTAACGCTAAGATACTTTATCAGGATGGCACTGGGCCGCCATACCTCGGTTATGGTGAGCACGATAAACTCTTCCGATACAAGGCCGAAACCGAACATCATCGGGAAAGCGAGAAAAGAAGTGAAGCGCATGAATTTGCGAAGGGCCTTCAACTGACGCTCTTTCTCACTGCGCAAATCCACAAATACGGGCTGTGCCACGACCTGAACAGAGCCTTGAATGAGATAAAAAACCTTCGAGTGCCATTGATATGCCTGATTATACACGCCTGTGGCATGGGCAGAAAAATAACGCCCGAGCAAAACATTAAGTATGTTGTTGTTCAATATGGTGAATATTCCTGACAGAAGAATCTTGCAACTGAAACGGAACATCTTTCTTACCGGTCCGAAATCAATGCTGAAAGAAGGCCGCCATGACGAGTAATGCCATAATAGCAACGTGTTTGTACCTATGTAAACAACATTCTGTGAGGCTATCGCCCAATAGCCGAAACCGAGCCAGGCCGTACCCACACCCACCGCAACAGACACCAACGTGGCCATTATATTAGCCTGAGCCTGTTGCCGAGCCATCAAGTTCTTAAACAGATAGGCTGACTGCACCACTCCGAAACTTGAAAACACAAACCCCAAGAAAGCATAGCGGCAAAGCGGTATCAGCTCAGGACGGCGATAATAACCGGCTATCAGCGGGGCACTGAAAAACAAGATGACATACATCAAGGCGCCCATCATCGTGTTAAACCAAAACACGGAGTTATAATCACGGGACGTAGGAGTGTCAAGATTTGTAAGAGCAACCTTAAAACCGCTATTCTGCAACTCATTGGCTATAAGCGAAAAGACAACAATCATCGCCATCAGTCCATAATCGTCGGGAGACAACAACCGGCCGAGCACGATGCCCGCAGCCAATCCCAAGAACTGCTGCATACCATTACCAAAGCCACCCCACAACAATCCCTTGGCCGTCTTATCTTTCAGATTTTCCATCCTTTCTTTATTTTCCTGCAAAGGTAGTACTATTAGTTCACAGTAAAGATTTTTATATTCAATTTAACACTGCCGAAAATGAATATTTATGCAAAAACCGACTTCAGAAGAGCAACAAAAACATTATTTTTTGATAAAAAAGCAGTTTGCAGACACCGGTATAAGACTTCATCCGCAACCGGACATCCGTTATCCTGCATTTAGATACCCGTTGCGATGCAACGAGTATCCCGTTACATCGCAACGGGATACCGAATGCGCAGCAACCGGTATCCGATTACAGCACGAAAAAACATTATTTTGCATAAATATTCATTTGCGAAAAAGAAGAACGGGCAGGACTTCACACTATGGTGAACCCCTGCCCGCAAGACCTGATGCCACGGCCGGCATACACTTATCAATTATCAATGAATATTAAGACACGAAAAAAACCGGAAACGATACTTAAAACATCGTCCCATATCAAAAATCAATGATTTGCGAAACCGTATAAATATGCAATCACGATATGCCATATTGTAAATATTTACTACTTTCATCATATCTCAATTTGTATTATCCGAGTACAAAGTTAAATAAAAAAGCACGACCGAACAAGCATGTTCACGATATACATCACGATACAACCGATAAAAAGCAAGCGGATTCACAACTTCCCAAACCTTCTCATACGTTAAATGCCTCATTTACAATCAAATTTGCGTTATTTCTTCAAATACGTTCATTTTTTACATTGAAATTGAGTATCTTTGCATCCGCAAAAAATAAAATAATTATTAAATAATGATAACAGTAACAAATCTTGCTATCCAATTCGGCAAAAAAGTACTCTACAAGGACGTAAACCTGAAATTCACTCCGGGTAACATTTATGGAATAATCGGTGCCAACGGCGCCGGAAAATCAACACTGCTGAGAGCCATCAGCGGCGAACTTGAACCGAACAAGGGCTCTGTCGACCTCGGGCCGGGAGAGCGTCTGTCCGTATTGGAGCAGGATCACTTCAAATACGACGAATACAGCGTTCGCGACACTGTGCTCATGGGGCATCAGCCGCTCTGGCAAAACATGAAAGAGCGCGAGGCCCTCTACATGAAACCCGACTTCAACGAGGAGGACGGTATCAAAGTCGCGGAACTCGAAGACAAGTTCGCACAGATGGACGGATGGAACGCCGAGAGTGACGCCGACCAGATGCTGACAAACCTCGGCATAAAAGACAACATGCATGACAAGATGATGAGCGAGCTTTCGAACAATGAGAAAGTGCGCGTCATGCTTGCCAAAGCTTTGTTCGGTCACCCCGACAACCTGCTGCTCGACGAGCCTACCAACGACCTCGACCTTGACACCGTGATGTGGCTCGAAGAGTATCTGAGCAATGTCGAGCAGACCGTGCTCGTGGTCAGCCACGACCGCCACTTCCTCGATGCCGTCAGCACACAGACAGTTGACATTGACTTCGGAAAGGTAACTGTGTTCTCGGGTAACTACTCGTTCTGGTACGAAAGTTCACAGTTGGCTCTGCGCCAGGCTCAGAACCAGAAGCAAAGAGCCGATGAGAAGCGCAAGGAACTTGAAGAGTTTATCCGCCGCTTCTCTGCCAATGTGGCAAAGAGCAAGCAGACGACAAGCCGCAAGAAGATGTTGGAAAAGCTCAATGTAGAGGAAATACGCCCCTCTTCACGCAAATATCCGGGCATCATATTCCAAATGGAGCGCGAACCGGGCACACAGATACTCGAAGTGCAAGACCTGAAAGCAGTAGATACAGACGGAACAGTACTATTTGACCACATCAACTTCACAATAGAAAAAGGCCAGAAGACAGTGTTCCTCAGCCATAATCCCAAGGCCATGACCGCACTGTTCGAGATAATCAACGGCAACCGCCAGGCCGATGCGGGAGAATACAAATGGGGAGTGACAATCACCACGGCCTATCTGCCGCTCGACAATACCGAGTTCTTTGACAGCGAACTGAACCTGGTAGACTGGCTGAGCCAGTTCGGCAAAGGCAATGAGGTACAGATGAAGAGTTTTCTCGGCCGCATGCTGTTCAAGGACGAGGATGTACAGAAGAAAGTAAACGTGCTCAGCGGAGGCGAGAAAATGCGCTGCATGATAGCACGCATGCAGATGAAAAACGCCAACTGCCTAATACTCGACACACCGACAAACCACCTCGACCTCGAAAGCATTCAGGCCTTCAACAACAACTTGGTTGGATTCAAGGGAAACATACTATTCGCCAGCCACGACCACGAGTTCATACAGACCGTGGCCGACCGCATAATAGAACTCACCCCATCTGGCACCATCGACAAACTGATGGAATACGACCAGTACATATATGATGAAAACATCAAGGCCCAGAAAGCCAAAATGTACGAGGTATAAGAAAAGCGTGCGACAGGCACGCTTTTTGCTACAACCTTCATGCTAACAAATAACAAACGGTAGAATGAAAGAAAAAACAAATATGAACGAGAACGAGACTCTCGATAAAGAGCCGCTGAACGACGAGAATAACGAAACGGCATCCGAAACAGAAGCGAACTGCGCCAAAGAGACAGCCGAAAACAATGCGGAAGATGCCGAAAAGCAAGAAAAAGACCCGCTTGAGGCAGCTAACGAAAAGATTGAAGAGCTTAAAGACAAGTATCTGCGCACTGTGGCTGAGTTTGACAACTACCGCAAACGCACGCTCAAAGAGAAAACCGAACTAATATTGAACGGTGGCGAGAAAGCCATATCGGCAATACTGCCGGTACTCGATGACATGGAACGCGCCATAGCCAACGGAGCAAAGACGGAAGAACCCGAAGTGCTGAGAGAAGGCATGGAACTGATTTTTGCGAAGTTTCAGAAAACACTTGAAACACTCGGAGTAAGCAAAATCGAAACAACAGACGCCGATTTCGACACGGACGTACACGAAGCCATAGCCATGGTTCCGGGCATGGGAGACGACAAGAAAGGCAAGGTTCTCGACTGTGTGCAGACAGGTTATAAACTGAACGATAAAGTAATACGTCACGCCAAAGTGGCAGTAGGACAATAATATTATGGCAAAGAGAGATTACTACGAAGTGCTGGGCGTCAACAAAAACGCATCAGAGGACGAAATAAAAAAGGCTTACCGAAAGATAGCCATTAAATACCATCCTGATCGTAATCCCGGCAACAAAGAAGCCGAGGAGAAATTCAAGGAAGCGGCGGAGGCTTACGATGTATTGCACGACAATCAGAAACGCCAGCAGTATGACCAGTTCGGTTTCGACGGCCCGGCGGGAGCCGGCGGGTTCGGAGGCTTTGGAGGTGCAGGAATGAACATGGATGACATTTTCTCCATGTTCGGTGACATATTCGGCGGAAGAGCCGGCTTCGGAGGCTTCGGAGGCGGACAACGCCGACCGCAACAGCATCGTGGAAGCGATCTGAGACTGAAAGTAAAACTCTCGCTCAATGAAGTGGCAAACGGTGTGACAAAGAAATTCAAGGTACGTAAAGACATCACCTGTTCACACTGTCACGGAAGCGGCGCCGAGGCCGGAAGCGGTACGGAGACATGCCAGACATGCCACGGATCAGGAGTCATCACGCATACCACACAAAGCATCTTCGGCATGATGCAGACACAAGGAGTCTGCCCTACGTGTAACGGTGAGGGCCATGTAATCAAAAACAAGTGCAAACACTGCGGAGGCTCGGGAGTGGTCAAAGGAGAAGAAGTGGTGGAAATAAACATCCCTGCAGGTGTTGCCGAGGGCATGGTCGTAAACGTTCCAGGCAAAGGTAACGCCGGTATGCGAAACGGAATAAGCGGCGACATACAGGTATTCATTGACGAAGAAGACAACGATATATTTGTACGGGACGGCAACAACCTGATATACAACCTGCTGCTCGACTTCCCCACGGCCGCACTCGGAGGCGACGTTGAGATACCGACCATAGAGGGTACAAGACTGAAAGTAAAGATTGATAACGGAACACAACCGGGAAAGACCCTGCGCCTGCGGGGGAAAGGACTGCCGGCTGTGCAAGGATACGGCCACGGCATGGGCGACCTGATAGTGAACATCAGCGTATATGTGCCGAAAACTCTAAGCAGGGAAGAGAAAGACGCTCTAACACAATTCAAGGACAGTGATAATTTCAAGGGCGACTCATCGACCAAACGATCGATATTCGAACGCTTCAAAAATTATTTCAACTGATAAACAAAGCGGAAAGCACAGACATGCTTTCCGCTTTTTAACATTATGCCATGACATACAAAGAAACAACCGAATACTTATTCAACCAGATGCCGATGTTCGAGAAGCAGGGAAAAGCCGGGTACAAAGAAGGACTCGACAACACCATGACACTTGACGCACACTTCGGGCATCCTCACCGGAACTACAAAACCATACACATTGCCGGTACAAACGGAAAAGGTTCGTGCGCCCATACCATAGCGGCAATACTGCAAAACATGGGATACAAAGTAGGATTATACACTTCGCCGCATATAATCGACTTCCGGGAAAGGATAAGAATAAACGGCATCACGATAAGCGAAGAATATATCGTAGATTTTGTTGAGCAGGAACGAGGCTTCTTCGAACCGCTACACCCGTCGTTCTTCGAAGTGACAACAGCAATGGCTTTCAAGTACTTCAGTGACATGCAAGTTGACATTGCCGTAATTGAGGTTGGACTCGGAGGGCGGCTCGACTGTACCAACATCATAACCCCCATCCTATCGGTAATAACTAACATCAGCCTTGACCACACACAGTTTTTAGGAAACACATTGGCAAAAATTGCAGGTGAAAAAGCCGGGATAATGAAGCCAGGCGTCCCGGTTGTCATAGGAGAGACAACGGAAGACACTCGCCAAGTATTTAAAAACAAGGCACAGGACACAGGGGTAAAAACCGTATTTGCAGAAGACACAGCCGAAATATTAAAAGCGGCACACACAGCAGACGGGCGCATTGAATACGACACACTTTCATTCGGAAAATTCGAAGGCGAACTAAGCGGAGATTACCAAATAAAAAACACAAGAACAATCCTTACGGCAATTAAAGAACTAATAGCGGGAAATCACATCATAAAAAACAAAGACATAAACAATATAATAAAAAAATCATTCATGGAAGTGACCAGTCTTACCGGACTGACGGGAAGATGGCAAAAAATAGAAGAAAGACCGACCGTAATATGTGATGCCGGGCATAACACCGGAGGCTGGGAATACATAGGCCGGCAGCTCAGCAATGCCGGAAAAGGAAATATACACATCGTGTTCGGGATGGTTGACGATAAAGATATAGAAGGAGTGATAAGACTGATGCCGGCCGGTGCGCGCTACTACTTCACTAAACCTGACAACAAACGAGCATTAAACGAAAACAAAATAAAAAGCATCGCCGCCGCATACGGATTAAACGGAAAATGTTTCAGCACAATAAAGGAAGCTTATAGTTCAGCAAAGGCCACAGCACAACCCGAAGATTTGATTTTTATAGGCGGAAGTTGCTATATCATTTCAGACTTTATGAAAACTTGTTTTTAGGTGTTTTTAACTAAGAGCATTACGTTTTTTTTAAACATTCGTTCGTTATTATCGTTTTTTTTAGGTTACTTTGCAAATACATAATCAATAACTTAAAACAAACGAATAATGACGAACACAGCGGGAAACACCAATTTATGCGGCCTTAACCGCAAAGATTTTCAGACCACTTTAAATGGTAAGAAAACGGACTTATACATATTGAGAAACAGAAAAGGATACGAAGTAGCCATAACAAACTACGGAGGAGCCATCGTTGCGATAATGGTACCGGACAAAGATGGCAACGTCGCCAATGTCATTCAAGGCCATGACAACATCCAGGATGTCATCAACAGTCCCGAACCATTCCTGTCCACTCTCATCGGCAGATACGGGAACCGCATCCGTCGAGGACAGTTCAAACTGAACGCCAAGGAATACCAACTCGCAATCAACAATGGCCCGAATGCCCTGCACGGCGGCCCGTCAGGTTTTCACGCCCGCGTATGGGACGCAAGACAAATGGGGCCGCGCTCATTAGCCTTAAACTATGTATCTGCATACGGAGAAGAAGGGTTTACCGGTGAATGCCGTGTGACAGTGGAATTTACATTCACGGACAACAATGAACTCATTATAGAGTATCTTGCCACAACAAATAAGAAAACTGTCATAAACCTGACACATCACGGATTTTTCAGTCTTGCCGGAATCGCAAACCCGACACCGACAATAGACAATCTGATATGCGAGATTAACGCCGATTACTATCTGCCGATCGACGACACTTCAATACCTACCGGTGAAATTCGTTTGGTAAAGGGCACACCTTTCGATTTCAGAATGCCTAAACCTGTCGGAAAAGACATTGACGCCGATGACGAACAGATTAAGAACGGTGCCGGATATGATCATTGCTTCGTCCTGAACAAGGAAGAAGAAGGAGAGTTAAGTTATGCGGCAAAGATAACAGAGCCGGCAAGCGGGCGTACAATGGAGGTATACACCACAGAACCCGGAGTACAGGTTTATACCGACAACTGGGCAGACGGATATACCGGACAACACGGTGCCACTTTCCCACGCAGAAGCGCTATATGCTTCGAATGCCAGCATTTTCCTGACACCCCCAACCATCCTTATTTCCCGTCCGTAATACTCAATCCGAACGAGCAATACAAGCAGAAGACAATATACAAATTCGGTATAGAGAAATAAATCTAACTAAAATAACCAATCAGAATCATTATAAAAAATGAATCAAAAACAAACACCGAACTATACGTTCGCTCTTACAATCGTAATTATCGTATGCTTCCTCATCGGTTTTGTCACAACGATGAACAATTCGATGATTGAGTTTTGCAAAAACGCTTTCAACCTAAATGAGACACAAGGGCAATTGGTTAACTCGGCATTCTATGGCGCATACGCAATGTCGATACCGTTTGCATTCATGATGAATAAGATCGGCTATAAAGCCACGCTGGTTCTCGGTCTTGCCGTTGTCGGCATAGGTTTCGTAATAAACTATTTCTGTATCAGCGGCAATTTAAACGGCAGTACGGCATCTATATACTGGATGTTTTTGGCCTGCATGTTCATTGTCGCATTGGGTATAGTCATGCTGCAACTCGTGGCAAACCCATACGTAATGGTACTTGGAAGTCCTGAGAAAGGAGCGTTCCGCATGACCCTATCGCAGGCTCTCAACTCTGTTGCCACCACCGTAGCACCGATATTTATCCTCAATGTCATCCTAAACGGCAAAGACGCAAAAGAAGCTGTACCATCCGATATACCATATCCTTATTTAGGACTCGGATTATTTACAATATTATTGTGCATCATTCTTTATTTCCTCAAATTACCAAATATCAATGAAGAAGAACAGGATGCAGAAACCGGAGACGTGAAACGCGAATATAAAAACAGCGTTTTCAAATATCCACATGTGTGGCTCGGCGCATTAGGCATATTTATGTATATGGGGGTTGAGATCGGTATTCCTTCCATGCTTCCAGCATATTTCAAGGCAGACCCGTCACTTGGCAACGCTACAGACTTCCTGTGGTTATACTGGGGGGGCATGATGGTTGGACGTTTCGTGGGTGCCGGAGTGCTCAGTAAGTTCGAACCGCGCAAGATTCTCTCGGTATGCCTGATTCTTGGAGCTGTTTGTGTAGCCGCTTCATTCGCACTTAGCGGAATGGCCGCTGTATACACAATGCTCGCTGCCGGCCTTTTCCACTCTGTCATGTGGCCGCTCATATTCAATCTCGGGTTGCAAGAACTCGGACCTCACACGAAAGCGGCTTCCGGAATAATCAATCTTGGTGTCGTCGGAGCCGCTACACTGCCATTAATAATGGGACGTGTAGTAGACAACCCGGGGCTTGGGGTTGGAGTCGCAATCGCCATGATGTTCATCTACTACCTATATATATTCTGGTTCTGCAACTGGGGAAGCAGAATAGGATTAAGCAAATAAGAAAAAGCATTCATAACTTTATAAAACCTGAAAACTATGGATATTGAATTTGTAAGAAGCCGCTTCATCAAGCACTTTGACGGCAAAACGGGTAATATATATACATCACCCGGACGTATTAACCTGATAGGCGAGCATACCGACTATAACGGAGGATTTGTATTCCCCGGAGCAGTAGACAAAGGTATAATGTGTGAAATCCGTCCTAACGGAACAGACACGATAATGGCATACGCCATTGACCTGAAAGACCGCGTAGAGTTTAAGGTTGACGATCCGAAAGGCCCACGGGCAAGTTGGGCACGTTATATTTATGGAATCGTCCAGGAAATGAAAAAACTGGGCGTGGATGTCAAAGGATTTAACACCGCATTTGCAGGCGATGTGCCACTTGGAGCTGGCATGTCCTCATCCGCAGCATTGGAAAGTTGCTACGCTCTCGCCCTAAACGATTTGTTTGGAGACAACAAGGTGAGCAAATGGGATATGGCATTGGCTGGTCAAGCGACAGAACATAACTATTGCGGTGTCAATTGTGGTATAATGGACCAATTTGCAAGCGTATTTGGAAAGGAAGGATGTTTGATGCGTCTTGACTGCCGCAGCCGCGAATTCGAGTATTTCCCGTTCAATCCGGTCGGCTACAAACTGGTATTGTTGGATTCTGTTGTCAAGCACGAATTGGCCGGCTCACCGTATAATGACCGTAGAAACAGTTGCGAGAACGTTGTTAAACACATTGCGGAAAAACATCCTGAAGGAAAATTCGAAACATTACGGGACTGCACATGGGAACAACTTGAAGAGGTCAAAGATGAGGTCGGCGCAGAGGATTACAGCCGCGCCAAGTTCGTGCTTGGTGAAAAAGACCGCGTATTGGCCGTATGCGATGCTCTCAATGCCGGAGATTATGAAACAGTAGGTAAAAAAATGTACGAAACTCATCACGGATTATCAAAAGAATATGAAGTATCATGCGAAGAGCTTGATTATCTCAATGAATTGGCAAAAGCAAACGGTGTAACCGGAAGCCGAATAATGGGAGGAGGCTTCGGAGGATGTACAATCAACCTCGTAAAAGAAGAACTATACGACAAGTTCATCGCCGATGCAAAAGAGAAGTTTGCAGCCAAATTCGGACACGCTCCGAAAGTATATGACATCGTCATAAGTGACGGTTCAAGAAAAGTCTGCTAATAACCCCATAATATTCATGCAAAAAGGCACTTACAGGATTGTAAGTGCCTTTTTGCATGAATATCAAGAGATACAAATCTTTATCCATCAACACGATTAATAGTATCCTGATAATAAATATCATGCAACAAATATGTTATAGTACGTTAAATAAACCGCCTTTAAGTGTAAAGAAAACACTATGCGTGAAAAAATATGCTTTTTTATGTTGCGATTTAAAATTTAAATAGTAACTTTACGCCTAAATAATATAATCTATAATAAAATTATTAAAAACATTCTGATAATGAAAAACCTTAAAAAGACCTGTTTGGGATTTGGCTTTGCAGCCCTGCTACTTGCCGGTTGCTCCACGAGCCAAAAAGAGCTTACCACCTTATCCGGATTAAATCCTACCGCTTTTGATTCTGTCATCAACGGCAAAAAAACATCCTTGTTTACTATAAAAAACAACAACGGGATGGAAGTATGCATAACCAACTTCGGCGGAAGAGTGGTATCTATTATGGTTCCTGATAAAAACGGAAACATGACCGATGTTGTATTAGGATATGATAATATCGCCCAATACGCAGATACGGTCAATTCACCAAGTGACTACGGCTCATCTGTCGGACGTTATGCAAACCGCATCAACAAAGGCAAAATAACTGTCGAAGGAAAAGAATATCAATTACCACAAAACAACTTCGGACACTGCCTGCATGGCGGTAACTCCGGATGGATGTATCAAGTATATGATGCCGAACATCCAAATGACTCGACACTGAAACTGACTATCGTCTCACCGGATGGAGATAACGGCTTCCCGGGTACAATAAATGCAACAACCACATACACACTGTTAAGCGACAACACATTAGACATTGTATTCGAAGCCACAACAGACAAAGAGACAGTGATTAATATGACAAACCATTCTTACTTTAACCTTAACGGTGATCCGTCCCGTGAAGGAACAGACATGGTTTTATACGTGAACGCTGATAATTTCACACCGGCTGACGAGACATACATGACAACAGGAGAAATAGCTACGGTCGAGAACACCCCTATGGACTTCCGTAAGCCGCACGCTATAAGCGAAACTATAAATGATACCACTTTCCAACAGATAAAGAATGCGACCGGATATGATCATAACTGGTGCTTAAATACATATAAAGACGGTAAAGGCGATGACACTCAAGTATGTGCCAGCCTTTATTCTCCTTCAACTGGAATATTCCTTGAAATGTTTACCAACGAACCCGGAGTGCAAGTCTACACAGGTAACTTCCAAGGCACAGGCATTACATGCAAGAACAATACTAAATACCCCAAGCATGTATCTGTATGTCTCGAAAGTCAGAAATACCCCGACTCGCCGAATAAAAAAGACTGGCCAAGCCCTTATCTGAAACCGGGCGAAAAGTATTACAGCCACGTTGCTTATAAATTTTCTATCAAATAATTCAAGTTCAAACAAAAAAACTAAAACATAAATTATGGCACTTTTAGATTGGATTGTAATTGGTGTCTTTTGCATTGCGCTAATTGGCATTGTCATCTGGGTCATCAGCCAAAAAAACAACAACTCGGCAGATTATTTTCTTGGAGGTAAAGACGCGACATGGATCGCAATCGGAGCTTCCATATTTGCTTCCAACATAGGTTCCGAACACTTGATAGGACTTGCCGGAGCCGGAGCTTCATCCGGTATGGCAATGGCACATTGGGAAATTCAAGGCTGGATGATCCTTATTCTCGGATGGGTATTCGTTCCATTCTACACTCGGTCTATGGTTTACACAATGCCAGAGTTCCTTGAAAGACGATACAATGCGGCCAGCCGCACCATACTCTCCGTAATCTCATTGATTTCCTATGTGCTCACAAAAGTTGCTGTAACAGTTTATGCCGGTGGCCTTGTGTTCCAACAGGTATTCGGTATCAAAGAACTTTGGGGCATAGACTTCTTCTGGATCGCAGCCATCGGACTTGTTATCATAACAGCCCTATACACCATTCTCGGAGGTATGAAATCGGTCCTTTACACGTCTGTATTACAAACTCCTATATTATTGCTGGGCTCTCTCATCATCCTCGTCTTAGGACTTCGCGCACTTGGAGGCTGGGATGTGATGATGGAAACATGCAAAGCCGTTGAAGTAAATCAATATGGCGACCACATGACAGACCTTATACGCGACCTTCGTGACAAAGACTATCCTTGGCTCGGCGCATTGGTCGGTTCTGCAGTCATCGGTTTTTGGTATTGGTGTACAGACCAATTCATTGTACAACGTGTACTATCTGGAAAGAATGAGAAAGAAGCGCGCCGTGGAACCATCTTTGGCGCTTATCTAAAGCTTCTCCCCGTGTTCCTGTTCCTCATTCCCGGAATGATTGCCTTTGCAATGTCAAAAAATCAAATAGAACTTGCAACAGGCGTATATGTTCTCCCCAGTGCTGATGCCGCATTCCCGTCATTGGTAGCCAAGTTGTTACCGGCAGGAGTAAAAGGACTTGTTGTCTGCGGTATCCTTGCTGCCCTAATGTCTTCTTTGGCATCACTTTTCAATTCTTCGGCGATGCTCTTCACCATAGACTTCTATAAACGTTTTAAACCCAACACATCAGAGAAAGCCCTGGTGAAAATCGGACAAGCGGCCACTGTTGTCATCGTTATTCTGGGAATTTTATGGATTCCTATCATGAAATCAGTTGGTGATGTGCTATATAATTACCTGCAAGACGTACAATCGGTACTTGCCCCAGGTATTGCAGCAGCCTTCCTACTTGGTATCACATGGAAACGCGCTTCCGCAAAAGGAGGAATGTGGGGATTGTTGTCCGGTATGGTCATCGGTCTCACACGCCTTGGAGCAAAAGTTTATTACAGCAATAACACTGATGCATCAGATTGCTGGTTCAAATGGTTGTTCTATGATTTCAACTGGCTGTATTTCTGTGGAGTAATGCTGGTCGTATGCTGCCTCGTTGTTATTATCGTCAGCCTAATGACAGAAGCACCTTCCGAAGACAAGATACGTGGTCTTGTGTTTGGAACATCCACTCCGGAACAACGTGCCGAGACACGAGCAAGCTGGAATAAATGGGATATTATCCACACATCTATCATTTTAGCCATAACTGTTGCATTCTATTACTATTTCTGGTAAATAAAAAGAATGGAGGATTTAATATATCCTCCGTTCTTTTCACTCTTTAATTCTTTGAAATGACAAAATTCTATAACGAGTATTCTAAAGTTCTTGTTTCTGTTGACTGTATTATCTTCGGATTTAATGAGGGAGAACTCCGAGTTCTTATCGGCAAACGCAAGATGGAACCCGGATTAGGGAAAGATTCTCTTTATGGAGGATTTGTCAGAAACAACGAGAGTGTTGACGAGGCTGCCAATAGAGTGCTATTGGGACTTACCGGCTTAAGAAATTTATACATGCAACAAGTGGGTGCATTCGGACAGGTTGACCGTGATCCGGGAGAACGCGTCATATCAATTGTATACTATGCGCTGATAAATACAACGGACTATGACAGCATGCAACAAAAACAGCACGATGTGCATTGGGTAAACATAAATGACCTACCGGAATTATACTCCGACCATAATGAGATGGTAAGAAAAGCCCACAAAATGATGAAAGACAAAATTTCCCGTGAGCCAATTAGTTTTCGCTTACTGCCCAATCTCTTCACTCTTACCCAACTACAGAAAGTGTATGAGGCTGTATGCGGAGAGGAAGTAGACAAGCGCAACTTCCGTAAGCGCATAAAAGAAATGGACTTTATTGAAAAAACCGAGCTTATAGATAAAACAAGTTCAAAACGCGGGGCATACTTATATAGATTCAACAAGAAAGCATATAAGGAAGATCCCAATTTTAAACTATAACAAATAATTATTCAATCACTTATGTTAGAAGAACTGAAAGAAAAAGTATTCCGTGCCAACCTTGATTTGGTAAAACATAATCTTGTTATTTTTACATGGGGCAATGTATCTGGAATAGACAGAGAAAAAGGATTGGTTGTCATTAAACCGTCCGGGGTCAGCTATGATGAGATGAAAGCATCAGATATGGTGGTTGTAGATTTAAATACGGGTGAAGTCGTGGAAGGAGAATTAAATCCATCATCAGACACACCCACGCACCTTGCTTTATATAGAGAATTTACCGAAATAGGAGGAATAGTACATACACACTCCACCTATGCCACTGCATGGGCACAGGCAGGCAAAGACATACCGAACATAGGGACAACCCATGCCGATTACTTCCACGATTCCATTCCATGCACCGATGACATGACAGAAAAAGAAGTCAAGGGTGACTATGAGTTGGAAACAGGGAACGTAATAGTAAAAAGAATCAAGGCTGCAAATATCAACCCTATGCATACTCCGGGAGTGTTAGTGAAAAATCATGGTCCTTTCTCGTGGGGAAAAGACGCAGATAATGCCGTGTATAATTCCGTTGTCATGGAACAAGTTGCCAAAATGGCATTTATCTCATATTCCGTAAATCCATGCACGACAATGAATCCCCTATTAATAGAAAAGCATTTCAGTCGTAAACATGGCCCAAATGCATATTACGGACAAAAGAAAAAACAATAAATCATATAACTTAAAATATTATATAATATGGTCAAAGCTTTTGAGAACATGGAGGTTTGGTTCGTCACCGGTGCACAACTTCTTTATGGAGGAGATGCAGTATTACAAGTTGACAACCACTCTAAAAAGATGGTAGAAGGACTCAATGAATCAGGAAGACTACCTATAAAAGTAATTTACAAAGGAACGGCAAACAGTTCAAAAGAAGTTGCCGATATATTTGCACAAGCGAATAATGAGAAGAAGTGTGTAGGTGTAATAACATGGATGCACACCTTCTCACCGGCTAAGATGTGGATACACGGTCTTCAAATTCTCCATAAACCACTGCTCCACCTGCACACACAATTCAATGAAGAGATTCCATGGAATGACATCGATATGGACTTCATGAACCTAAATCAAAGTGCGCACGGAGACCGTGAGTTCGGCCACATTATTTCACGAATGCGCATCCGCAGAAAACTTGTGGTCGGATATTGGAAAGAAGCAAAAACACAAGAACACATCGCAATATGGGAGCGTGTCTGTGCAGCCTGGGCTGACTCACAGGATATGCTCATTCTTCGTTTCGGAGATCAAATGAACAATGTTGCCGTCACCGATGGCGACAAAGTAGCGGCCGAACAAGTTTTAGGCTACCATGTCGACTACTGCCCGTTCAGTGAAGTCATGGGCTATTTCAATGAAGTCAAGGATGAAGATGTAAATTCACTTGTCACAGAGTATTTCGCTCTTTATGAACACGACGCATCACTTGAAGACAAGACAACAGAGGATTATCAAAAAGTATGGAACTCCGCAAAGGCCGAGTTGGCATTACGTGCCATACTGAAAGCCAAAGGAGCAAAGGGGTTCACAACCAACTTTGATGATCTCGGAGACATTAATGTTAATGAGACAGGAAAAGGTTTTGATCAAATTCCAGGTCTTGCTTCACAGCGCCTTATGGCCGAGGGCTATGGCTTCGGTGCGGAAGGCGACTGGAAATCCGCTGCATTATACCGCAGTGTATGGGTCATGAACCAAGGACTGCAAGGCGGATGTTCATTCCTCGAAGACTATACGCTAAACTTCAATGGCGATCAAAGTTCCATACTTCAATCGCACATGCTTGAAGTATGTCCTCTCATCGCAGCTTCAAGACCAAGACTCGAAGTCCATTTCCTCGGCATCGGCATCCGTAAGAGCAAAACGGCACGCCTTGTGTTCACATCAAAGGTTGGAAAAGGCGTAACCGCTACGGTTGTCGACATGGGAAACCGCTTCCGTCTGATAGTGAATGATGTTGATTGCATTGAGCCCAAACCACTGCCCAAACTTCCTGTCGCATCGGCATTATGGATTCCCCAACCAAACTTTGAGGTAGGTGCCGGATGCTGGATATATGCCGGCGGAACACACCATAGCTGTTTCTCTTATGATCTGACAGATGAGTACTGGCAAGACTATGCTGAGATAGCCGGAATAGAATGCCTTTTCATTAACAACGATACCACTGTCGACAATTTCCGCAAAGAACTGCGGTTCAATGAGGTTTATTACATGCTTAACAAAGCATTGAGCTGATTATAATAAATATTAAGAGTTAAGATATAAGAATATACATTTCCCTTGCCACGGCAACAAAATATTCCTTACATCTTGACTCTTAATGTTTAAATCTTTATTAACCACAAGAAACTATTAATACATACATAATGAATTCAGAAGCGAAATCCACCATAGACAGCGGCAAAGCGATCCTTGGAATAGAGTTTGGCTCCACAAGAATCAAAGCTGTACTCATAGATCAAAACAACAACCCTATAGCCCAAGGAAGCCATGAGTGGGAAAATCAGTTGATCGACGGTCTGTGGACCTACAGCATAGAAGCCATTTGGAACGGTTTGCAAAATTGCTACGCAGACCTTCGATCCAACGTGAAGAAACTCTATGATACGGAGATAGAGCTACTTGGGGCCATTGGAATAAGTGCCATGATGCACGGTTATATGCCTTTCAACAAAAAACAGGAAATTCTCGTGCCTTTCAGGACATGGAGAAACACCAATACAGCCAAGGCCGCTGCCGAATTATCCGAACTTTTCGTATACAACATCCCTCTCAGATGGAGTATATCCCATCTGTACCAGGCTATCTTGGATAAGGAAGAACACGTCAGAGACATTGACTTCATCACTACCCTTGCCGGATATATCCACTGGCAGATAACGGGCAAAAAAGTATTAGGCATCGGAGACGCCTCCGGCATGCTCCCGATTGATCCTGAAACGAAAAACTACTCGGCCGATATGACTGCCAAATTCAACAGCCTCATTGCCGATAAAGGATATGCCTGGAAACTTACGGATATCCTGCCGGAGATTTTACTTGCCGGAGAAAATGCCGGTTTCCTGACGGAAGAAGGAGCAAAACGTCTTGATATCTCCGGCCATTTGAAAGCCGGCATTCCCGTCTGCCCGCCAGAAGGAGACGCTGGAACGGGAATGGTTGCCACAAATGCGGTAAAAGTCCGCACAGGTAATGTCTCGGCCGGAACCTCCTCGTTCTCCATGATCGTATTGGAAAAAGACTTATCCAAGCCATACGAGATGATAGACATGGTCACCACGCCTGATGGCAGCCCAGTAGCAATGGTCCATTGCAACAACTGTACGTCCGACTTGAACGCATGGGTCAACATTTTCAAAGAATACCAGGAACTGCTCGGTATTCCGGTAGATATGAATGAGATATACGGCAAACTGTACAACAACGCGTTAAAAGGCGACACTGACTGCGGAGGTCTTATCGCATACAACTATTTCTCCGGTGAGCCTGTAACAGGCCTTTCGGAAGGCAGGCCGTTGTTTGTCCGCTCGGCAAACGACAAGTTCAACCTTGCCAACTTCATGCGCTCTCACTTATATGCCTCCATTTGTGTACTCAAAATAGGCAATGACATCCTCTTTAAGGACGAGCAAGTCAAAGTTGACAGGATAACAGGACATGGCGGTCTGTTCAAGACCAAAGGCGTAGGGCAACGAATACTTGCCGCAGCCATCAACTCTCCAATCTCTGTCATGGAAACCGCCGGAGAAGGAGGAGCATGGGGTATAGCACTGCTTGCATCGTATCTTGTAAACAATAACAGCCAACTTTCACTCGCCGACTTTTTGGAATACAAGGTGTTCACCGGCGAATCTGGAGTTGAAATTTCTCCAACTGAAGAAGAAGTGGCAGGTTTCAACAAATATATAGAGAATTATCGGAATTGTCTGGCAATTGAAGAAGCGGCCGTAAACGTCAAGAAATAACATATATGAGAAAAGTATTTATAACAACAGCCATAATGCTGGGCTGTACTTTGACAATGTCCGCGGAAGACGCCAAAGCCACCATCGACATCAAACAAGGGAGTCAGAAAATACATAAAGAGATATACGGTCAGTTTGCCGAGCACCTCGGCTCATGTATATACGGAGGACTCTGGGTCGGTGAAAACTCCGTAATCCCGAACATCAACGGTTATCGTAAAGATGTTTTCGATGCCCTCAAAAACCTGCAAGTACCAGTATTACGCTGGCCGGGCGGATGTTTCGCCGATGAATACCATTGGATGGATGGAATCGGTCCGAAAGAGAACCGTCCGAAAATGCAGAATAACAATTGGGGCGGAACCATCGAAGACAACTCATTCGGCACCCATGAATTCCTTAACTTGTGCGAAATGCTCGGTTGCGAGCCTTACATAAGCGGAAATGTCGGAAGCGGAACCGTGGAGGAACTTGCCAAATGGGTTGAATATATGACAAGCGACGGTGATACACCAATGGCAAAATTACGTCGTAAAAACGGCAGGGACAAAGCATGGAAAGTAAAATTCCTCGGTGTCGGCAACGAGAGCTGGGGATGCGGCGGCAACATGCGTCCGGAGTATTATGCCGATTTGTATCGCCGCTATTCGGTCTATTGCCGTAATTATGATGGAAATAAACTCTACAAGATTGCCAGTGGCGCGAGTGATTACGATTATACCTGGACCAAGGTGCTGATGAACAACATCGGTAACCGCATGGACGGAGTATCCCTGCACTACTATACCGTAACTGGATGGAGCGGCAGCAAAGGGTCGGCTACAAAGTTTAATGACGATGATTACTATTGGACAATGGGCAAATGCCTCGGCATTGAGGACGTGATAATAAAACATTCAAAACTCATGGACGCCAAAGACCCGCAAAAAAAAATAGGTCTCCTCGTTGACGAATGGGGAACATGGTGGGACGAAGAACCGGGAACGATAGCCGGGCACCTGTATCAGCAAAACGCCCTGAGGGATGCTTTCGTGGCAGCACTATCGCTCAATGTATTCCATCGTCATACCGATCGTGTGCGCATGGCCAACATCGCACAAATCGTAAACGTATTACAGTCAATGATACTCACTGACCAAAAAGGCACAGGCCACATGGTTCTCACACCTACATATCATGTGTTCGACATGTACAAAGGATTTCAGGAAGCCACATACCTGCCTATGGATATTACATGCGACAGTATCGCTGTCCGTGGAGACCAACACGCAAAAGACGGCCGTAAGATACCCGTTCTCAATACTTCAGCCGCAAAACAAACCGACGGTTCGCTTATCATCTCCTTGTCTAACATCAGTCTCGACAAGGATCAGACTATTTCGATAGACCTGAAAGGATTTGCCGCAAAGAACATCACAGGCCGCATACTCACGTCAAAAAATGTCACAGACTATAATGACTTTGAGCACCCTGATGTCATAAAACCGATGGAGTTCAAAAAAGCAAAACTGAAGAAGAATATCATTACGGCTGAGATTCCCGCCAAGTCAATCGTTGTATTAAACGTGAAATAAAATCTTCAATACGATAAATAAAAACATTATCAAAAACAATTTTATAATAAAAGAATATGAACGACAAGAATCTAATGATCAAGGCTGCGGACAATATCCGCATACTTGCGGCATCAATGGTAGAGAAAGCCAATTCCGGCCATCCCGGCGGAGCCATGGGAGGCGCGGACTTCATCAATGTGCTTTTCTCTGAATTTTTGGTTTATGATCCCGAAAATCCTTCATGGGAAGGACGTGACCGCTTCTTCCTCGACCCCGGCCACATGTCTCCGATGCTTTATTCTGCATTGGCACTGCAAGGCAAGTTCACGCTCGAAGAACTAAAAGAATTCCGCCAGTGGGGCTCTCCCACCCCCGGTCACCCCGAACGTGATATCGAGCGTGGCATCGAGAATACCAGCGGACCGCTTGGTCAGGGCCACACATTCGGAGCCGGAGCGGCCATCGCAGAGAAGTTCCTCGAAGCCCGTCTTGGCAAAGAAGTAGTCAACCATAAGATATATGCCTATATCTCCGATGGCGGCATAGAGGAGGAAATCTCACAGGGAACAGGCCGCATCGCCGGAATACTCGGCCTCAACAACCTTATCATGTTCTACGATAGCAACGACATACAGCTTTCAACCGAGTGCAATGTCGTGATGCAGGAAGACACTGAAGCCAAATATAAGGCGTGGGGGTGGAATGTCATCAACATAAACGGCAATGATCCCGATGAAATCCGCAAAGCGCTACAAGCCGCTCAAAAGGAAGAGAAGCGCCCTACTTTGATTATCGGAAAGACAGTAATGGGCAAAGGTGCTCTCAAAGCTGACGGCTCGAGCTTCGAGCATAATATCGGAACACACGGTGCTCCACTCGGCGGAGACGCATACGTCAACACCATAAATAATCTCGGCGGAGACCCCACAAACCCGTTTGTAATCTTCCCAGAAGTGGAAAAACTCTATGCAGACCGCAAAGAGGAATTGAAGAAGATCGTTGCCGAGCGCCATGCCGCCGAGGCCGAATGGACCAAAGCCAACCCCGAGAAAGCCGCTTTGTTGAAAGAGTGGTTCAGCGGAAATGCTCCGAAAGTGGATTGGAGCGCTCTCATACAGAAAGAGAACTCTGCCACACGTGCGGCCAGCGCGGCATGCCTCGGCGTGCTTGCCGAGCAGGTACCCAACATGATTTGCGCTTCCGCCGACCTGTCCAACTCTGACAAGACAGACGGTTTCCTGAAGAAAACGACATCACTCCAAGCCGACAGTTTCGAAGGCGCATTCTTCCAGGCCGGTGTCAGCGAATTGACCATGGCTTGCATGTGTATCGGCATGTATCTCCATGGCGGTGTCATTCCCGCATGCGGTACATTCTTCGTTTTCTCCGACTACATGAAACCTGCCGTACGCATGGCTGCCTTGATGGAAGTGCCCATCAAGTTTATCTGGACTCACGACGCTTTCCGTGTCGGCGAAGACGGACCTACACATGAGCCGGTTGAGCAAGAAGCACAAATCCGATTGATGGAGAAATTGAAAAACCACCACGGTAAAGACAGCGTGCGTGTATTCCGCCCGGCCGATGCCGACGAGACAACCGTATGCTGGGCGATGGCCATGGAAAACATGGAAACCCCGACCGCCCTTGTACTATCCCGTCAGAACATTACCAAACTTCCTGCCGGCACGGATTATGAGCAGGCCCGCAAGGGTGCTTACATCGTGGCCGGTTCAGACGAAGACTTCGATGTCATACTGCTCGCCAGCGGTTCGGAAGTATCCACACTTGTCGCCGGTGCCGAGCTGTTGCGCAAAGACGGCGTGAAAATCCGCATCGTGAGCGTACCCTCAGAGGGACTGTTCCGCAACCAAAGCAAGGAGTATCAGGAAAGTATACTCCCCACCGGTTCAAAGATCTTCGGCATGACAGCCGGCCTGCCAGTCACACTCGAAGGCCTTGTAGGTGCAAACGGCCGTGTGTTCGGTATGCAGAGCTTCGGTTTTTCGGCTCCATACAAAGTGCTCGACGAGAAACTCGGATATACCGGTGAGAACGTTTACAAGCAAGTAAAAGAAATGCTTGCATAAAAATAATCAGGTCATGGACACCAGTGGTGTCCATGACATTTTTTCCAAACTCAAATTCAACGGATATGGAAATAAAAAGAATCGGAATAGCCTGCGACCACGCAGGGTTTGCCTTAAAGAAATTCGTCATTCAGTATCTTGAAAACCATGGATACGATTATAAGGATTATGGCACTTACAGTGACATGAGTTGTGACTACAGCGACTTCGGGCATGCGCTGGCCGAAGGCATCGAAAGCGGCGAGGTATACCCCGGTATCGGAATATGCGGAAGCGGCGAAGGAATAAGCATGACTCTCAACAAGCACAAGGGAGTACGTGCCGGATTGGCATGGATACCAGAGATTGCCCATCTCATACGCCAGCACAACGATGCCAACGTATTAGTGATGCCTGGACGGTTTGTGGACAACAATACTGCCGAAAAAATCATGGATGAATTTTTCAAGACCACTTTTGAGGGCGGAAGACACCAAAAGAGAATAGACAAGATGCCGATAGACAAATAAAACTACTCGGCACTACCCTCACCCGCCGATGGTTTGAGGGATGATATATAAAAATAATGGCAGAGAACAATCGTTCTCTGCCATTATTTTTTATATTCTCAGTATCTCAAAAAAAAGAATTTATGCGTTTTTTTTAGCCTCTGGCATGTGGAACGTATACGAACGCTCAAATACCTCGCCTACCCTATTTATTTCAAGGAATGTGGTTCCTCCTCCCTCATGAAAACTTCCGCTCAGGTGCGCGACCTTGTCTTCCATGCTCAGGTAGCCTTTCTGGCGAAGCATTCGCAATGCTGCGAGAAACTGCTCCTCCGGGCCTATCTGCTCATGCTGCGCAACAGGAATGACTCCGTAACTCAGCGCCAGCCACCGTTGGGTCTTCTCTTTGTAGCATATTGCCAACACGGGGTTCGGACCGCGGAAAGCGGCAAGATTACGGGCTGTATATCCTGTCTTGCTGTCTGTTATGATACCTTTAACGCCCAGACGCTCAGTCGCCTCGATGGCGCTTCTCGACAGAAACTCTGCGATATCGGTGTTCTCGGTTATCGGAATGTCATATTCCATATTGTAAGCCCTGTCCTTCTCCGCCTGTTCGGCAATGGCGGCCATCGTTTTCACCGCCTCCACCGGATACTTGCCGCTCGCGGTCTCACCGCTAAGCATCAGGGCATCAGTACGGTAATATATTGCATTGGCAATATCTGTCACCTCCGCACGTGTGGGGCGCGGATTGTTTATCATGGTGTGCAGCATCTGTGTAGCCACAATCACCGGTTTCTTGGCAAGCATGCACTTGCGCACGATCTTGCGCTGTATACCCGGTATACGCTCTATCGGGACCTCTATTCCGAGGTCGCCACGGGCTATCATTATACCATACGACGCCTCTATAATCTCATCGATATTGTCTACACCTTCCTGATTTTCTATCTTCGAGATTATCTTTATGTCGCTTCCACGCTCGTCGAGTATATCCTGCACTGCCTTCACGTCCGCCGCACTGCGCACAAACGAATGGGCAATGAAGTCTATATCCTCGTCGATGGCAAGGTTGATGTTTGCCTTGTCCTTCTCAGTGAGTGCGGGCAGATCGATATGCACACCAGGCACATTCACACTCTTATGCGAACCGAGCGTGCCGTCATTCTTGACCTGTGCGATGACGGCCGGACCGTTGATACCGATAATTTCCATATCAAGCGCCCCATCATCGAAAAGTATATGATTTCCAATCTGGACATCATCAACGAAATTGACATACGACAGATTAATTATATCATGCTCTGTGTCCACATCAGGCCTGCCGAATATCTTCACCACGTCTCCCGTCTTGTATTCAATGGGATTGTCACATCCCGTAGTCCTGATTTCAGGACCTTTCGTATCTATCAATATTCCGATGTGGCGAGACACACTCCTTGTGTTTCTGATTATCATCCTTATTCCATCCGGAGTGGCGTGGGCGGTATTCATTCTTATCACATTCACTCCTGCGTCAAAAAGCTGGCGAATAAAATCGACATCACACCGTCTGTCACTGATGGAAGCTACAATCTTTGTCTGTTTCATTTTCTTACGTCTCGTTATTTTCTTTTTTAAAAGGCAAAGTTACATCATTTATTCGATACTACAAAATTTTCAGGCTGTATGATAAATACAAAAAATACGGAAAATATGCGGCAAACGTCCCGAAAACCATACGCAGGCCACAGACGACAACTTGTCGCAACGGCCTTGTTTTGTAAATAAAATTCATAAAACCCGCAATATTTCCTATATTAATGTTTTATTCAAAAACGATAAAAAAACAACACATATTGCATCGAAAAATGACAGAAAATCCGACAAGGCAGGCTCTGTCTCCACTCTCTACGCAACGGGATACCCGTTACATTCCATTTAGATACTAAACGCAATGCAACGAGTATCCCATTATAAAGCAACGAGGCTCCCGTTGCAGAGCAACAAGAGCCTCGTTATCACAAAAAAATAACATTATTACAAACAACCACACACATCCTCTTCCTTTCCGGCATAACCTTGACGGCATTATAACAGCATGCTTATGTCAAGGGCGGCTTTATGCAAATAACATATAAATGTGTCACATCAACCTTTTTTTAATTTTCCAAAACACAAATATCAAAATTCACGGTACTAAAAAACAGCATAAAAACTTCTCTGCCACATGCAATTTTGTAAATAAATATCATAATCATCACCTCCTTTTTATATAAAATCGGAAACAAATATACACATTAAATCAATATAACGCAAACATCAGCACGATACACTTCCATATATACATCCACATAAAAATGAAAAGGCAACAGAACTCCACCGCACGTGCCGCAAAATACATAAACACGAATATCGGTATTGTACATTATTTATACCGTCTTTTATTTGGCGGTTTCAAAAAAAAACCGTAAATTTGCACCGTTTTAGAAAATAGCGTTTCCATCCGCGAAACGTTTTTACCTCGAATTTACATATCCGGTAATATACTTATAGCATCATAGTATGTATACAAAAGAAGAATTAGAATCTATGGATATTCCACAGTTGATGGGTATCGCAGACCAATTGGGCGTAAAAGTTTCGCCCAATGACGAACATGAGACCGTGGTCTATTCCATTTTAGACAAAGCCGCGGAAGAAACCGCCGCAAACGCTGCCACGGCTCCCAAAAGAAAAAGAACAAGAATAGTGAAAAAAGACACAAATAAAGTCTATACCGTTAACGGCAAGGAAGGTGAAAACTTTGATGTCAAGAACAGGCACGGCAAGACAACAGAGAAACCGGCATCACTGTTCGGTGAACTCCCTGTCAGCAACGACACGGAAACAACGGCAGAGAGCATAGCCGAGGAGACGGCAA
The DNA here is from genome assembly GCF_013166535.1 of Prevotella sp. PTAC. NCBI lineage: Bacteria > Pseudomonadati > Bacteroidota > Bacteroidia > Bacteroidales > Prevotellaceae > Prevotella > Prevotella sp. PTAC. The sequence continues at coordinate 117,608 of NZ_JABKKK010000005.1, read as the reverse complement.
GCACAGAAAAAACAGAGCCACAGGAGAAAACCACTCCGAAACGCAGAGGACGCAAGCCAAAATACGAACAGGAAGAAACCGCCGCAGAAAGCGAACAGACCGAGAAAAACGAGGAAGAACCCGTTATCGAACAAGCCGCAGAAACCACTGACGACGACAACTACACGGAAGCGGCTGTTCCCGAAGCCGAATTTTCCGATGATGAGACAAACAACAACGACAACATCGGACTTCTGGAACAATTACAGGAAAAGCTGTCAAAGCATAATCAGGACGAAGAAAAAAACGATACCGCCGCTGCCGTATGGGAAGGAGACCCGGGAGACGGTACCGACTTCATCACCGTAGTAGACATTCCCATCGAAGACCAGGGAGCGATGCCCACGCTCGACATGTTCGACAGACCCACCGTGCCCCAACAGGAGATTGAGCCGATACACAACACGATGCCTGCCATCCAGCAGAAACCAACATTCGATTTCTCAGACATCATATCCGGAAACGGCGTTCTGGAAGTACTCTCCGACGGTTACGGTTTCTTGCGTTCAAGCGACTACAACTATCTGTCATCACCAGACGACATATATGTATCACCGCAGCAGATAAAGAAATACGGCCTGAAAACAGGAGACGTGGTCGACTGCACTGTGCGTCCGCCACACGACAACGAAAAGTATTTTGCACTGAGCAACATCAACGCCATTAACGGACGCGACCCGAACGAGGTACGCGACCGTGTGTCTTTCGAACACCTAACCCCGCTCTTCCCCGAAGAGAAATTCTCTCTGTGCGGCGACAAGGAGACAAGCAACCCAAGCGTACGCATAGTGGACCTTTTCTCTCCGATAGGCAAAGGACAGAGAGCACTGATTGTGGCACAGCCGAAAACTGGTAAGACCATACTCATGAAAGACATCGCCAATGCCATCGCGGCAAATCATCCGGAGGCATATCTGATGATGCTGCTCATCGACGAACGCCCGGAGGAAGTGACAGACATGAGCCGCACGGTGAACGCCGAGGTCATAGCTTCCACATTCGACGAGCCGGCCGACCGCCATGTGAAAATAGCCGGCATAGTGCTTGAAAAGGCAAAGCGGATGGTTGAGTGCGGACACGACGTAGTGATATTCCTCGACTCCATCACACGCCTCGCACGGGCATACAACACAGTGAGTCCGGCAAGCGGAAAAGTACTCACCGGCGGTGTTGACGCAAACGCCCTGCAAAAGCCGAAAAGATTTTTCGGAGCAGCCCGTAACATAGAGAACGGAGGCTCGCTGACCATCATCGCCACCGCATTGATAGACACTGGCTCGAAGATGGACGAGGTCATCTTTGAGGAGTTCAAGGGTACCGGCAACATGGAATTACTGCTCGAACGCTCACTGAGCAACAAACGCATATTCCCGGCAGTAAACCTTGTGCAGTCAAGCACACGCCGCGACGATCTGCTGCAAGACCCGACCACACTGAACAGAATGTGGATCATACGAAAGTTCATCAGCGAGATGAACCCGATAGAGGCCATGAACACCGTACGCGACAGGCTCGTGCAAGCAAGAAACAACGAAGAGTTCCTCATGTCCATGAACGGATAGGAAACGTATGTCTTCCCCAAAAAGACATATATAAAAACATACTGAAAAACTGCGCACTCTCCATGAACATGCAAAAGGAGACTGCGCAGGTTTTTCATTCTATACTCATCAACAGATGAAAGACTATATTCTGATAAAGAAAAAAACAGCTTTCGGATGCAGCATGGCCGCCATCACATTGATGACAGCAGCCGTGGTGCTCATGTTCCGGCATCCATCCGAAACAAGACATAAGCCTGCAATAGTCGAGACAATGTCTTACAATATACTTAAAGCAAACGGAAAAAGCATATTATTTTTCAGGGACATCACAAAAGATTCCATATTACGTGACGCCGACATAAAGCCGGACAACATCAGATACGGCAGTAAAATCACAGTGAGTGAGAAAGACTTGCACAGCATTGTCAAACGGTATAAGGCGTTCCTGAAGGACCGGCAAATCGAACTGACCGAAAAAGAAGCCGAGATGGACTACTTCATCAAGAGACACAACGTGAGGGATGAAGGATTCGACATGATTGCGAAACACTACGATAAACTGTCGGAAGAAAGCATCGCAGTGGGCAAAATAATCAACACGCTCAGCGTAATAACCGACAGTACGAGACTCGAAATATCAAGAAAAGTATCATACGAAGACACCGGGCGCAAACCATACTCCGGAATATTCGTAGAGACCGACGGCGGTATATGGCGTTACGGCACATGGCTGCGCACCAAACGCGAAGGAAAAGGAATATCGCATGACGGAAAAGGCAACCTGATATGCGGCACATGGAATGCCGACACAATAGTGGAGGGACGCAGAACAGACGGGAAAGGAACATACCACGGACATTTCAACAAGGAAAAAGAAGCGGAAGGACACGGAAGTTTTGCCGCAGCCGACGGCACGTATTATGAAGGAAGATGGGTAGGCGGCTTACGAAACGGGTTCGGTTTTGAATTGGGACGCAGCCACATGAAAGCCGGCGAATGGATGAACGGCGTTTATAAAGGAGAGCGCATAAGCTATACTTCCGAACGAATATATGGTATTGACATTTCACGGTATCAACACGGAAAAGGCCGCAAGTATTATCCGATATACTGGAACAGGCTGAGGATAACCGACCTTGGACGGCTAAGCAAGAAAAACGTCAGCGGTGTGGTAAATTATCCCGTATCTTTCGTTTACATCAAGTCTACCGAAGGAATATCAATACGCAACCGCTACTATGCCGCCGACTACAAACAGGCAAGAAAACACGGCTTTCACTGTGGCGCATATCACTTCTTCTCAACCAAGACAAGCGCAACGGCACAAGCAAGATATTTCATAAGAAACTCGTTTTTCAAAAAAGGCGACCTGCCGCCCGTACTCGACGTGGAACCGACACATAAACAAATCGTAAAGATGGGAGGAGAGACAGCTTTGTTCAATGCCATACGTACATGGATGAGAATTGTGAGGCAACACACAGGCGTGAAGCCTGTACTGTATGTAAGCCAGAACTTCGTGAACAAATATCTGAATGCGGCTCCCGACATTAAAAAAGACTATAATATATGGATTGCTAGATATGGAGAATATAAGCCCGACATCAAACTGATATACTGGCAACTAAGTCCTGACGGAAGAGTCAACGGAATACATGGGGACGTGGATATAAACGTATTCAACGGCTATGAAGACAGCTTCGATTCATTCATCAAAACAGAGCGTATCAAGTAATGACGGAACAGGAAATGCACGAAGTCATCATTGCACTGGGTACCAACACCGACCATAAACCCAACATGGACAAGGCTGTATGCATGCTTGGAGACATCATAACCGGAATGAGACAAAGCCGAAGGCTATGGACCACTCCGATAGACATGACGTGCGATATGTTCATGAACATGATTGTTTCGGGCAGTTGCGCCCTTGAATTGGAAGACCTTTATTCCGCCATAAAGAATATCGAGAAAAAATGCGGAAGAAACCACGATGACAAGAAAAAGCACATAGTGAAAATAGACATAGACATTCTTAAATACGACAAACGAAAAGAACATCCGGCAGACTGGGAACGGGAATACATAAAAACATTAATTAAAGAAATATGAAAAGGCTATCCAAACTGATCTTTACTGCCTTGTTGCTGTCTGCCTGCACGGCAACCAAGGCGCAAGGGTTCGATGATTACTTCACGGACAACACCTTGCGACTGGACTATATATTTGCCGGAGACACAAGCCACCAGGCAATATATGTGGACGAGCTCAACGTGATACCACGATGGTATGGCAGGCGAGACAGACTTGCGGAACTGCCATTGAAAGGCAACGGAGTGATCACTGTGAGAGACAGAAAGAGCCAACGGACAATATACAGACACTCTTTCTCCACCCTATTCCAAGAATGGCTTGCCACAAAAGAAGCGAAACAGACACAAAAATCATTCCAAAATGTTTTCCTTGTGCCATATCCGAGGCACGATGCCGATATAACCGTGGAATTACATGACTATCACGGCAATATCACCGCTACGATGACACACAGCGTTTGTCCGGAAGATATTCTGATCAGACACCTCGGCGAGCAAGACATAACGCCGTACATCACCCTGCAAACAGCTGCCGACACATCGAAATGTATACACATATCGTATGTGGCGGAAGGCTACAAGAAAGAAGAAATGGATGCTTTCATAAGCGACGCAAAGTCTGCCACAGACGCGTTATTCGCCCACGAACCGTTTAAAGCCATGCGTAACAGGTTTCATGTAACGGCGGTCATGTCTCCATCCAAGGACAGCGGAGCGAGCGAACCGGGCAAAAATATATGGAAAAACACAGCCCTGCATTCGCACTTCAACACGTTCTATTCAGACAGATACCTCACAACACTAAATATTAAAGCACTCCACAACATACTCGCCGGAACACCATACGAGCATATAATCATACTCGTAAACACCGAAAAATACGGAGGTGGCGGTATCTATAACTCATACAATCTGTCATATACGAAAGGAAGCCACTTCAAACCGGTCGTCGTCCATGAGTTCGGCCACAGCTTCGGAGGACTTGGCGACGAATACGATTACGGCAATGACGACCCGATGTATTTTCCGGATATGGAACCGTGGGAACCCAACCTTACAACAAAGCATGGATTTAAAGGTAAATGGGAAAATCTGGTAAAAGAGAAAAAAGCAGGCTTAATAGAAGGCGGCGGGTATCAACCGAAAGGAGTTTTCAGAGGATTTGAGAATTGCAGAATGCGTACAAACGACGTTCCAGATTTCTGCCTTGTATGCCAACAGGCATTGACAAGACTCATAAAATTCTATACGGAATAAGTGAAAATATAACCTCCGGCCATCATAAACAGCCGTACGCAACACAACGAACGAGACATCAAAACTAAACCGACACTCTCGGAAAAACGGTTCAAGACACACAAAAAACCGGAGCCACATGGTGGTTCCGGAATTTTCACCTGGTTTTCCGATTTATTTCCAAGCATATTGTGGAGCTGGAGGGAATCGAACCCTCGTCCAAACAGGGAAACCATACGCTTTCTACATGCTTATTCCGGACTTCGATTTTCGAGTCGCGACAAGACCCGGACCACCGATCGCGACCTTATCCCCAAAAACTTCACCACGCCGACGGGGCACGACGAGGCTATTCCCGATTTAACTGCACCGCTTTACCAAAGAGCTTCGGAACAACAGCTTTTGAGCGATGTCTCGTCCCTCTACCTTGTAGCGGGATAAAGCCGATAATCTACTGTACTTCGATTAGGCAGCGAGAGCATACTTGTTTTCGCCAGATAAATTTTTGACCGAATGGATTATGGAGTGTACAGCCGCCACTCCGCATGCTTACGTACCATCTCAACCCGCTGTCAAATCCAGTCAACCCCGAAATGTTACGTGCGTCTCACGCTTGAAACTTTTGCAAAGATAGGCATTTTATGCAAAACGACGGGCCTTTATTTAAATTATTTTGCTATCTTTGCAACAATTTCGTAAAAATAAAGTTATATCCTATATGGATTTATAACACAAGTCAAGGATTTCAAAAAGAAACATGAAAAAATATATCATCTCTATTTTTATGATGCTTGCGTCGGCAACGTCATCGTTCGCCCAATCGTCCATGACCGACCAGGCCGTGATGGAATACGTGATAGAAGAACACCAGAAAGGAACATCGCAATCGCAGATAGTGACACAATTGATACAGAAAGGAGTCACCATCGACCAAATACGCCGAGTGAAAAAGAAATATGAAAAGGAGACTGGCAACGAGGCGCTCGGCGCCAGAAACCTGACTACAACGCCAGGCAAGGAAGACCGCACAAGGAAAAACAACGGTGACAAAAAAACGGGAAAAGACAGGAACGTATCGAAATACCGTGTAAAGGATGGAAAAATAAAGCCGCAAACCACGCATACTTTCGATGAGGAAGACAAAGACTACCTGCTGATGCAGCGCGAACTGAACACTTTCATGCCCGACTCTGACGAGATATACGACCGCAAATATCTCGAAATGATGATGAAAGACAAAGAGAAGGACAAGAACAAGCGAAAGGTGTTCGGACGGGATATCTTCAACAATAAAGACCTCACTTTCGAACCCAACATGAACATAGCCACACCGCAGAGCTACCGGCTCGGTCCGGGTGACGCCGTGTTTATAGACATTTACGGAGCGTCGCAAAAGACTATAGAAAGCACTGTGTCACCCGACGGTATGGTAGTCATAGACGGCTACGGCCCTGTGAACGTTAGCGGACTGACAGTCGAACAGGCCAACTCGCGCCTTCGCTCGACACTCGGATCAAGATACAGCAGTTCGAAAATAACTCTCACCGTAGGACAGACACGCACGATTTCCGTCAACGTGATGGGCGAAGTAACCACACCTGGCACATACACTCTATCGGCCTTCGCCACAGTATTCCACGCACTCTACATGGCAGGCGGAATAAACGACATCGGAACACTGCGAAACATAAAGGTATACCGCAACAACAGACTCGTGACTACAGTCGACATATACGACTATATACTGAACGGAAATCTGAGAGGGAACGTGCGTCTGACAGACAACGACGTTATAGTGGTAGGGCCTTACGACTGCCTGGTCAACATTACCGGAAAGGTTAAGCGCCCGATGTTCTACGAGATGAAGAAGAGCGAGAGCGTGGGTACGCTGCTCAAATACTCGGGAGGATTCACTGGCGACGCATATAAGAAATCGATAAGACTGATACGCAAGGCCGGCACACAATACTCGGTATACAACGTGGGCGAGTTTGACATGAACTCGTTCCGCCTTGACGATGAAGACTCGCTAAGCGTCGACTCCATACTGCCACGATACTCGAATATGGCTGAGATAAAGGGAGCTGTGTTCCGCCCCGGCATGTATCAGGTGGGTGGTGACATAAACTCGGTTCGCTCGCTAATCGAGACTGCCGAAGGTGTGACGGAAGAGGCTTTCACAGCCCGAGGAGTGATGCACCGCATGAAACCCGACCGCACGCTTGAAGTGCTGTCGGTAGACGTGGCCGGCATCATGAGCGGCAGGGTGCCCGACATTCCGCTGCGCAATGAGGACGTTCTGTATATCCCAAGCAAGAAAGAACTGCTCGAGGAGCAGACCTTAACGATACACGGTGAGGTTATCTACCCCGGTGTATACAAGTATGCCGACAACGAGACGATAGAAGACCTCATATTGCAAGCAGGCGGACTTAATGCCGCTGCATCCGTGATGAAAGTCGACGTGGCACGGAGAATAAGCGATCCCAACGCCACAACATCGTCTGACACGATAGCGAGAACGTACTCGTTTGCCATAAAAGACGGCTTCGTGATAGACGGCGAGCAGGGCTTTGTGTTGAGACCATATGATGAAGTGTACGTAAGAACAAGCCCCGGATACTCAAAACAGCAGAACGTGAAAGTGGAAGGCGAAGTGCTCTACAGCGGTACATACACACTGGAAAAGAAAAGCCAGCGAGTTAGTGAGATAATAAAACAAGCAGGCGGTTTCACAAAAACGGCCTACATAAAAGGCGCACGACTGGAAAGGACAATCACTCCCGAGGAGAGGCTGAAGATGGAAGACGTGAGAAAGATGCTCATCACGCAAAGCGGAGAGAAAGATACGCTCGACACCAAGAAACTCGACTTCGGTGAGACATATTACGTGGCGATAGACCTTGACAAGGCAATGGAAAATCCCGGCAGCAACTACGACGTGATACTGCGTGAAGGAGATCGCATCATTGTACCCGAATTTTCAAGTACAGTGAAAATCAGCGGCGATGTAATGTCACCCACCACTGTGGCCTACAGAGAGGGCAAGGGCGTAAACTACTACGTGGACCAGGCCGGTGGATGGGGCAACAGAGCCAAGAAGAGCAGAACATTCATTGTATACATGAACGGAACGAAAGCACAAGTGGGCTACAAAACCAAACCGCTCCCCGGATGCGAGATTATCGTACCGACAAAACAAAAGGCTCAAAAGATGTCTGTAGCCGAAATGGTAGCAATAGGTTCCGGAACGGCTTCGGTAGCAACCATGATTGCAACAATAGCGAATTTGATTAAGTAATAAAATACAAGATACTATTTATATAACTTCTTAACGATATGAAAGAGGTAAATCAGGGACTCCCCTATTTAAGAGAAATAAATATAGCGGAACTGATAAGAAAAATAATAAAGGGTAAAAAATATTTTCTATTTACTCTACCGATTGCATTGGTAATAAGCAGTCTTATTGTTATTTGTATTCCAAGGACATATATCTGTGAAGTGAAACTTGCTCCGGAATCAAGTTCTCCGAACATCGGTGGTTTAAGTTCTATTGCATCCTCGCTTGGCATGAACATCGGAAACATGACAAATCAAGATGCAATAATACCAGAATTATACCCTGACCTCATGAAATCGACCGATTTCCGTGTGAGTATGTTCGATGTAAAAGTAACAACAAAAAACGGGAAAATTAACACAACATACTTTGACTATTTGAAAAACAATCAAAAATTCGCATATTGGGATTATGCCATTATTTGGATATTATCAAAGTTCACTAAAGATGAAGAAGAAATATCCGGAAATGGACAGTCAAATAAAGTTAATCCGTTCATGATGTCAAAAAGCCAAAACGACATTGCAAAGATTATTGAAGGAAAGATAAAATGCAATGTTGATAAGAAAACTGATGTCATCACAATAAATGTAGAGGATCAAGACCCGCTTGTCTGTGCAACTATTGCCGACTCCGCAAGAGTGAAATTACAACAGTTTATCACTAATTATAGAACAAGTAAAGCAAGAATAGACCTTGCTTATGCTAAGAGACTAAACATTGAGGCAAAGCAATCATACCTAAAAGCGCAAAAACTGTATGCAGCCTATGCTGACGCCAATGAAGGACTGGCACTTGAAAGCTTTAAGGCGAAACGTGACGAACTTGAAAATGAAATGCAATTGTTATTCAATAATTATCAGCAGACAGCTCTACAACTGCAATTAGCAAAAGCGAAACTTCAAGAACGTACTCCTGCTTTCACCACGCTGCAAAGCGCATCGGTACCATTACGTCCATCAAGCCCTAAAAGGATGTTTTTTGTAATGTTCTGGCTCTTCGTGACATTTTGTGGAACCTCTATTTATGTTTATAGAAAAGATATTTAAGGGAGACCCAAGAACTTCCCTTGTGAAAAAAAACATACTATATTCTTTTCTCATCAAGGGATGGAGTTGCATCATACAACTCCTTTTAGTTCCATTGACTCTTAATTGCCTCAATCAATATGAATATGGAATATGGCTCACCATCAATTCTATACTTATATGGATTGATTCTTTCGATATCGGTCTTGGAAATGGATTGCGTAACAAACTTGCAGAATCCATTGCTATCAATGACATACACAAAGGCCAAATACAAATCAGTACCACATTTGTAATGCTCATTATGATAATGGTGCCTGTGTTCATCGCAGTATACTTATTTATAACATATAACAATTGCCATACATTGTTGAATGTCAATCCCGACATAATACCAAATCTTAAAGGTATTTTGATACTTTCATTTGCTATTATCTGTATGACATTTGTATTCAAATTCATCGGAAACATTTATTTGGGATTACAATTACCGGCCATAAATAATCTACTGATTGTCTCCGGTCAGACAGTATCCCTAATAGGAATAGCTATATTGAGTAAAACAGAAGTCTCATCATTATACAGTGTTGCCTGTATATATACACTTTCTCCATTATTTGTGTATATAATATCATACCCTATAACATTCACAAAATATAAATATTTAAGACCCCGTATAAGACTATTTGATAAAACTGAACTAAAAGGATTATTTGATTTAGGTATAAACTTTTTCATGGTACAATTAGCAGGTATCGTAATTTTTTCATCATCTAATGTTCTTATATCAAATCTCTTTTCACCGTCAGAAGTAACTCCTTATCAAATATCATATAGATATTTCAGCCTTGCGATAATGATATTTACCATCATTGCCGCTCCATTATGGTCTGCAACAACCGATGCATACTCCCATAAAGATATGGAATGGATAAAAAAAACATTAAGAAGAATGAGGATAGTTATGTTGTTGTTTTTCGTATGTATAGGAATAATGCTAACATTATCACAAATAGCATATAATATCTGGATTGGAAAACAAATAAACATTACATGGGAAATGTCAACATATATGGCACTATACATAATTATACTCATATACAGCACATGCTATTCGAATATGCTGTTTGGAATTGGGAAAATAAGATTAATAACGATTATAACAATCATAGAAGCCATTATATATATACCATTGGCAATATATCTCAGTAAACATTTGGGTATTGAGGGAGTGGTATTGGCTTTAATTACAGTAAATATTATATGTTCTATTACAAATAACATCCAATTGAACAAACTGCTGACGGGAAAGGCTGACGGGATATGGAATAAATAACATAACCGAAAAGAAAAACATGCTGACAAATATTGTATTTTTAATAATAATCTTTTCACTGATTGTGACAGTATCACTGATATTAAAACATCAAATACTGTCACCATGGAGCATAACCCCATTTATATGGGCAGTAATTCTGTTTCTTTATATTTGTGTCAAAGATGAATTATATGCTGTTCCAACGCAATTTGTTACCGGAATAACGATATGGGTTCTTACATTCTCAGGAGCATCATTCATCGCTTACAGTTTTTTTCCAAAATATAAAAAAAGACCTTGGGCTGTGTGTGAGAAAAATGTGGATATAATTACATTAATGACACTGATTCTTGTCCCTTTTGCCGTATATAAAGCTATACAACATGCCGTTATGATGGCTTCTCCAGAAGGATTGTTTTATACTTTAAGAGAACAAGCCGTAAATCCTGAAGAAAATCAATTAGGTATTGTTAAATATTTCATTTATGTGATAAACGTGCTATTAATTATAGAGCTAAATCGTGATAAAATCAGAAAAAGGAGATTGTCATTGATTGTAATTTTATGCATACTGTTTTTCATTGCAACAATGGCTAAATTAACATTACTAATGTATATATTCTCTGGCCTATACATATTATACAATAAGAAAAGGATTTCTCTAAAACCAATTGCCTTATTCATCTTTTTCATCATATCATTGGTTCCCATAATGCAATTATTGCGCCAAGGAGGAGACAATAATACAGACGGTGAAATGATTGGAAATATTCTTTTGATTTATACAATATCATCAATCATTGCATTCGGAACAATAACACCATATTCTTCCATGCAATGGGGAGAAACGACATTCCGTCCTTTCTACAATATATTGCATGGTCTCGGATTTAATGTCATGCCGACTGAGGCTTTGCAAGACTTTGAACTTGTTCCAATGCCAACCAATGTATATACTGTAATGTTTCCATACTACAAGGATTTTGGTTTTGAAGGTATCTTTATATTCGCATTATTAGAAGGGATTGCCATCGGTGCAATATATAAATACTCAAAGAGTGGATGTAATATAATGACATATTTGTATGCTTACATATTTACATTGCTGATAATGCAGTTTTTTGATGAATTGATAATGCAAGGCATATCAGCTATATTGCAAACAATAATAATAATAATAATATGCCACACAAATATCAGTTTACGTAAAAAAACATTGAATGTATAGTATTAAACAATACAATACACGTAATAGGATATATAAAATAATTTATTTAACTTTGTAATAATTCACAAGAAATGCGTATCTTTCCAATAATAGTAACATACATGACAGATATAAAGGATTGTAATACTTATAAATCCCTTATATGTCATTATGCGGAAAGACCAATGTTAATATATGACAACTCACCTATACCCATAAACGCAAAATACAAGAACAAAAAAACTTTGTATTTCCATGATAAAAATAATGGTGGCGTCTCACGCGCATATAACTACGGAGCAAAAGAAGCCAAACGGCTTGGATGCTTTGATTTTATATTGTTACTGGATCAAGATACAATCTTTGAAAAAGATTATATAGATAAATTGGAAAATTGTGTGAATATATACAAAGATATAAATGTTTTCGTACCGAAAATCAAATATGGTAAAAATCGTTCTTTCTCACCTGTACTGTTTAAATATATGACATTGAAAGGTATTGATATTGAAAGTGGAATTTTATCACTAAACAAGTACATTCCGGTAAATAGTGGTGCATGCATTAATCTAAATTCTTTTATAACCGTATCCGGATATAATGAGAAAATAAAACTTGACTTTGCAGATTTCGATTTTTTCATGAGATTGAAAAAGTACTCAGATAAATTCTTTCTCATGGATAGTACGGCTTGTCAAGATTTCTCTAACGAAGAAACTGATACTGAGAAACTTTTCTGCCGGTATATATTATATATAAAAGGAGCGCTTAATACATCTTTCAAATCAAAGTGTTCATTCCATGTCCTGAGACACACTATATCACTGACATTACGAACAAAAAAGTTCATTTTCATAAAATATTATATTAATAAATACTTATTCAAGAAATGATTTCAGTTTGTATAGCAACATATAATGGAGAAAAATACATTAAAGAGCAAATAGCATCTATCCTGAAACAACTGGAAGAAAAAGATGAAATTATCATTTCGGATGATGGCTCTGACGATGAAACCATCAATATCATAAAAAGTTTCCAAGACAAAAGAATTACAATAATAGAAGGACCACATAAAGGTTCACCTATATGGAATTTCGAAAATGCATTGAAACGAGCAAGTGGAGACTATATATTTCTTGCCGATCAAGATGATGTTTGGCTTGAAAATAAAGTTTGTATCATGATGGAAAATCTAAAAAAATACGATTGTATCATAAGTGATGCCATCGTAGTTGACGGTAATCTGAACCAAACATCACCATCTTTCTTCCATTCAAACAAAACAAAAACAGGTATCACATATAATCTTCTAATCAAAAACGGTTATTTAGGATGCTGTATGGCTTTCCGAAGAAATATACTTGAAAAATCTCTTCCTTTCCCGAAAAATATACCAATGCACGATATTTGGATAGGAAATGTTGCCTCCTCAAAATATAAAGTAAAGTTTATATCCGATAAACTGATTCTGTTCAGAAGACATGGGCATAATAATTCAACTACTGCAAGTAAAAGTGATTATTCCATAATCCAAAAGATAATGTTCAGAATAAATATAATAATGGATATTATCACTATGAATAAGAAAAGTAAATGACAATAATGTCGTAACCGACAGGAAAAGAACAACCAATAATGAAGATCTCGATAATCACCATAACATATAACAGTGCGGCTACCGTCGGTGACACCATAAAGTCGGTGCTGTCACAGACATACAAGGATATTGAATATATTGTCATAGACGGCAACTCGTCTGACGGGACACAAGAGATACTCCGCAAGGCACAGCCGGAATTCGAGGGACGCATGCGTTATGTATCAGAACCTGACAAAGGTATCTATGACGCGATGAACAAAGGCATCGCACTATGTACAGGTGATGTTATAGGAATACTCAATTCCGATGATTATTACACATCGGACGATGTTGTGGAGCGCATCGCCCACGAGTTTTCACGCAATGACATAGACGCCGTATATGGCGACATACACTTCATCCGAGACGGAGAACCGGACAAAATCACGAGATATTACTCATCAAAACTGTTCCGCCCGTTCCTGCTCCGCTTCGGTTTCATGCCGGCCCACCCTTCTTTTTATGTCCGTAAACAAGTATACGCCGATTATGGCGGCTATGCCACCGACTATAAGATAGCGGCCGATTACGACATGATGGTGAGACTTTTTCACAAGCACCACATAAAAGCCAAATACATATCGAAAGATTTTGTCACCATGCGCACAGGCGGACTGAGTACAAAGAATGTCAAGAACCGACTTATCATAACACGCGAAGACGTGATCGCATGCCGCCGGAACGGGATGTACACGAACACCGCTTTCATCTCGGTGAAGTATCTTTACAAGATTTTCGGTTTTCTCTTTCCCTCCCGTAAACAGGCGTAACGTCAAAACATTTCATTCCGTTAACCGCCATATCCGAGGGAATTTATTATTACTCAGATTGTTATCGGTCAACATGCACATACATACGGAAATATACCGCCACATCGTTTGTACGCAACAGAGTAACCAAGTTGAAAAGTTTTCCTTTTCTTATACAATATTTAGACCACATATATAGTTATATATTTAACAACTGCTCTATTGTATGAATAGATATATACTATATATATTAGGATCATTTTTTGTAAGTTTTATATGCGGGGTCGTATTCATTCCCATCATAAACCGTTTCTGCAAAAAACGCAAACTGTATGATTTGCCCGGCGTGCGGAAGATACACAAGACAGGCATCCCACGCCTCGGGGGCATCAGTTTCCTGCCAAGCATGATTGCGGCATTCTTTCTTGCCATGTCCGTTTTCAACACCGTTGGTACAAACGGACAAATAACGATAAGCCTGTGGTCCTGCTTTTTCTTTGTAAGCATGATTATCATATATACTGTCGGTTTCGTAGATGACGTCCTCGGACTTAACGCCAGGACCAAGTTCATCTTCCAAATCATCGCCGCCAGTATCCTGCCACTTTCCGGATTATATATCAACGACCTGTACGGTCTCTTCGGAATACACGACATCCCGTTTTTCATCGGTGCTCCGTTCACCGTACTCACTATAGTGTTCATAAACAACGCCATAAACCTTATCGACGGTATAGACGGCTTGTCAGCCGGGCTTTCACTCATCGCCCTCATGGGCTTTCTTGTCTATTTCATGCTCGGCGGCATCTGGGTTTACAGCATTCTGATTGCCGGACTCATGGGAGTGCTCATATCATTTCTTTATTTCAATATCTTCGGAACCACAGAAAAGGGCACAAAAATATTCATGGGCGATTCCGGCAGCCTCACGCTTGGCTTCATCTTGAGTTTCCTTTTGGTAAAACTGTCAATGAAAAATCCCGATGTAATAACCCTGCCGCACAACAACCTGCTTCTTGCCGGCAGCCTGCTCATAGTGCCGATATTCGATGTTTTCAGAATCACGTTCGTGCGGTTGAAACACGGAAAAGCCATATTCGATGCCGACAAGAACCACATACACCATAAAATAATGCGCACAGGGATGAGCCAGCACAATGCCCTCATTCTCATTCTTGGACTCGCATGCTTTTATATCATCCTGAACATATCAGCATACAACTATCTCGATTTCAGCATGATACTGATTACGGACATCATGATATGGGTCTTGTTTCACCTGACTATAAACCACTATATAAAGAAAAAAGGCGGAGAAGTCTTTTATATTGAAAAGGAATATGACGATAATTAAACGTTTTTTTGATATTGTTTGCTCTCTTATCGGGATAATTTTCTTTATCCCCGCATACATCGTTATATACATAATACTGAAAATCACAAGCCGAGGCCCCGCCATATTCAAACAGGAAAGAATAGGAAAAGGCGGCAAACCGTTTGACATCTACAAGTTCAGGACAATGGTTCCGAATACCGAGGAAGACGGGATACCGCTCCTGGCCGAGGTTAACGACGAGCGACTGACAACGTTCGGGAAGTACCTTCGCGAGCATCATATCGACGAACTGCCACAGCTATGGAACGTACTGAAAGGCGACATGTCGTTTGTAGGCTACCGCCCGGAGCGCAAATACTTCATAGACAAGATCATGACCCAACGCCCCGATTATGCCGAGCTATACCGTATGCGGCCTGGAATAACCTCCATGGCAACCCTCTACAACGGATATACAAACACTATGGAGAAGATGATAAGACGGCTCGACATGGATCTCGACTATCTCAACAACTTCTCGTTGCTGCTCGACATGAAAATAGTGGCAAACACGTTCCTTTCCGTTATCGCCGGAAAGAAATTCTGAAACACCCAGTAATACAATACGGATATAAGGTTAATACACAGCCTGAAAACATTTGAAGATACACTGCATGCACGACAGTACGGAATACCAATATCGCTGATACGATAAAAAATCCGTATCTCCACACTTGTTTTTGTGTCTATCCCCAAAACCGTTCAAGCCATTACACGGCTCAATACTTTCTGAACCGTAGCCTCAGAGTCTTCGATTTAAGAACCATCGTGCCGCCATCAAGTTGAGATACACCGAAACGCTCCTCCAACTCGTTTATACCTACAGGTCTGAGCAGCTCCACATCATCAATCACTATATCGGAAGAATCGCGGTTGTCTATATACGGTTCCGAGAGGAACAGCGAGTCACCGGAATGATTGAAGCGCAGGAAAGCCGACACATGGTTTATCTTCTTCACAGACATCATCTTGTTCTGGAACGCCCAGTATACACCGCTTTCACGCATGTCTGCCGATGTTCCCGTAGCCAGTGTGTCCACGCTCTTCAACTGCCAGAAGCCGTCGAGATCGCCATTACCGGATGTTTCAAGCTCGCAGGCCGCGAACGCCCCACACGCAAATAATAAAAAGAATATCTTTTTCATCTCGTTCTATTTCCTAAAATTCAGCAACCCTCTCTTCGTCACCGTCAATTGCACGCCATAGTTGTCGCCGAGCAGTTTTCCCTTGTCCATTCCGAACGCCGCTTTAACACTCCAACCGTCAAGCCTCGTACCCTCGGCAAAAGTGTAAAGAGCCTCGGCCATCACACTGATATTGTCACTCGGGTCCGGATACGGATTGTTATACTGCCCGAATCCCCTTTGATATGTAGCCAGCAGACGATAGCTGAGGTCATAAGACGGTTCACCGCCTATTCCGAGGTGGAAAGCGTAGAAACGGTTGTTCTTCACCTCTATTGTTCCGTCTCCGTTATATATAGGCGACGTATATAGCGGGTTTCCCATCACCTGCCCCCAGTGCTGCCACCCTGTGAAGATGGAATGATTGTAGTAATTGTCGTTCCCCCCTATATGGTCTGATATATTCACGTTTCTGTCATGATATATAGGTCCGCTCTGATACTTTGAGTACAGATACTCAAAGACTATGTCATTGACGTACAATCTGTTTCCCTTCAGTTTCAGTTCCATTCCAAGCATCATGTCTTTCAGCGAGTACAAAAGATAGCGGCGCTTCTCCTTCACGTTCCAGTTATCACCTGTTCCATATCCGTCGTAGTCAAGATGGAACATTGCCGACTGGTCCTCGAAATAGTGTTCGGCATAAAATCCCAGATACCAGTTCTCGTAATCGAAGTTCAGTCGCATCATCCATGTGCCGAGTTGATTACCCGACATGTTCCGATACACATCTTCCGGAGCGTCAGAGCCTCCGGGGATGAACACGTTCCAGAAAGCTTTAATGCCGCCGTCGTTCTTTACCTCATTCCGCAAACCGCCTTCAACTCCACCCACGTTATACGACGTGCCGCCAAACTGCGCCGCCATTTCCAGCCCAAGTTCAAGAGATACGGGAAGAAAACGGTAGCTGTTTCCGATCTTGATGTATCCGGCCTTGCTGTGATACAGCGTGTTTGAAGTGTATTTAGTCTTGCCCTGCGTGAAGTCGAGCTGCCATCCTCCGTCGGTAGTCATGCCGTAAGCGATATGTCCTTTCAGGCTCACCCACCCGTTTGTGAACGGCAACGGCCAGTATTGTGGCAGCGCTATACGCACCTGCGGAACAGGCCGTGCGTTTATTCCGAGCGCCTGCGAGCCGCTGCTCAACTTTCCGTTCTTCAATTCCATAGGATATTCCTTGCTTCCTACGGTCAGTACTCCCCTATGCCACCGCCCCTCGACAAAAGCCTGCTGCACTATGGCCTTGCTCGTATAGCGGAACGCTCCGGCCACGTCTATGCCATAGCCCACTCCCCATTTTCTCGCCGAGTCGACGGCAAGAGGTCTTATCACTCCCGCCCTGACATGGCCGTTATACTTTTCAAGAGAGCTGAGACCATATTTGTTGGCGTTCAACCACAACGGGGTGCGGTCTCCGTGGGTAGCCGAAGCCTCGGCCGACACTTTATATTCAAGTCCGTCAAGCAGCGTTCTCTCCTGCTGCGCATGAACCGCCATGGCATGACACGAGAAAAAGGCGACCGCCGACAACAACATTTTTATCGTTCTGTTCATGATTGAGTCTTTACTGTTGGCTTAATTCTTTTTCCGGTAATAGTAATAACACATCACCCGAAGACGAATTATAACTTCTGCAAAGGTAGTGAAAAAACAGCACTTTACATCCATAAAATACGGCAAATATGCCATGATAGGGATTTTCCCACCTCCATTTAGGGAAAATCCTTTGCCGGAACGAAGAAAAATCCGTTACTTTGCCACTGAGAAAACAAACAACGATGTTTAACCCATATAAAACCATACGATTATGAAACGGATGATAATAGCGATAATGGCAATGCTGACAATAACGGTATCGGCCACGGCGATGAGTTACGACCAGGCACGGAGAGAGGCCCTCTTCCTCACGGACAAGATGGCCTATGAACTAAACCTGACAAATGAGCAGTATGACGCCGCATACGAGATAAACCTCGATTACCTTATGGGTGTCACCGGGCGCGACGATGTTTTCGGCACATACTGGACACGACGCAATCTTGACATAAGCTATATTCTGCTCGACTGGCAGTGGAGAGCTTTCAGGGCGGCCACATATTTCTACCGTCCGCTATACTGGCACGGCGGCTACTGGCGGTTCGGCATCTACGCCCGCTATCCCAGACGAGATTACTTCTACTTCGGTCGCCCCACGGTATACATATCATACAGAGGAGGACACAGTTGGCGAAGCAACGGCGGACGCAGCTACTATCACGGACGCAAGCACGACTTTCACCGCGGCGACGGACATCACGGCATGCGAGACAAGTGGGACAAAGGCGATTTCAACAAAAACAACGGACACGGAAAACTCAGTTCGACGCACGTGACAGCAAAACGAGGCGACAAGCACAATACCGACAAGCACATCAACGGTAACGGGAAAAACGGTAACGGATTTGGCGGAAGCCGCACTAACGTGACATTAAAAGACAACAAAACGAACATAACAACAATAAAAAAGCGCACGCTCGACCTGAACAAGGAAAGCCACACGACAACCGTAAGCGGCAAACACCCGGGCTTCAGCATAAGCAAAGGAACGGACATCCGCAAAAAAGAAACAACCGGCTCACGCATTGACAACCTCAACCGCAACACGGGCAAGCTCGACAGAAACATGCCGACGATGAAACAAAACACATCCAAAATTAGCAGAAGCACGCCTACCGTCAACAAGAGTGCCACGAAAATGAGCAGGCACTCATCGGCAGGAGCGGCGATGAAGGGAGGCGGAAACGCCGGCAAGAGTCACGGAGGAGGAGCAAAAGGCCGCTTCGGAGGCAGCAGATAACCCTACCGACATGAAGCGTCAGAACACCAGCACCCTGACCTCGGCATTATCCATGCGGGCTATCCCGCTCATAGGCCTGCCGTGACAGACGGCCTGGACAGCCTTGTTTATTATCCCATGCCCCACGGCCAGTACACACTTTCCTGGATATTCTCTCTTTATATAACCGATAAAACGGCGGGCACGCTCACAGAGGCTGTCCGCCGTTTCCACGTTCTCGGGCCACGGCTCGTCTTTCAGATCGGGAATATACCTGCCCGTGAAATCGCCCCAATCACGCTCGCGCAGCAGCGGTGTCACGGCGACTGCCATCCGGCGGCGGCCGGCTATTATGGCGGCCGTATCGAAAGCGCGCCTCAAATCACTCGACACAAAAGCGTCTATGTGCGTGCCGTCGAGCCGTTCGGCCAGTTGCCGAGCCTGCCTCTCCCCCTCCCGGCTCAGCCGTCCCTGTGTCTGCCCCTGCATTATCATGGCCGCATTGTCTTCCGTCTCACCATGCCTTACAAGATATAGAGTTGTCATAATCAATGTTTTTATTCTGCAAAAGTAGTAAAATAATTACTTTTTCATATTTATATTGCGTACTTTTGCAAACGATATCGACGCACAGACACGTCATTTTCAAAAACTTAAACTTTACAACAATGAAAGCAATACAAAGCAGTATTTTCCGTGCGATATGCTCGATAGCAGTGGGAGCGTTACTGATAAAATATCCCGACGACACTGCCGTGTGGCTCACAATGGCAATAGGAGGCCTGTTCCTTCTGTCAGGCATAATATCGTGCATTTCTTATTTTTTCGTGACAAGGCGTGACGACACGGCAACGGTCTTCGACAGCGACGGACGGGTGATTGCCTGCAACCGCCCCACATTCCCCATTGTGGGAGTGGGCAGCGTGGCCCTCGGTCTGCTGCTCGTCATCTCTCCCGCCATGGTGATTAACTTCCTGTCTTACATACTCGGTGGAATACTCATCCTCGGCACCATCAACCAGATGCTCAACATCATCGCCGCAGGAAGGCTCGGCCGCATCACCCCGGCTCTATGGATAAGTCCGGTGCTTGTGCTCATCATTGGAATGATAGCCATCATCAAACCCATGTGGATAGCGGGAGCGCCGCTCGTGATTATCGGCTGGTGCCTGCTGCTCTATGGAGTGACAGAGGTGGTGAACGAGTTGAAAATAAACGCTCACCGCAAGAAAATAGAACGATACATGGCCAAGGGGCGTAAACTTGACATCGATGATGCCGTTGAAATAAAAGATAATGCCACAGAGATAAAAGACGATGCACAATGAGCCGGAGAATGGGCTATGATTACCGGAAGCAAAGCCTGATCTCAACGTGCGGATGTAATGATAAAGTCACGGATTTAACACTTCGTTTTTCCGTGAAATAGAAATGCCCGCACGCTACGCATCACTATACGCTACGCGATAGCCCATTGAAACATACACTTCCAGGCAACCGTTTTTACGCAACGGGATACTCGTTGGAACGCATTTAGCAGGTAAACGCAATGCGTTTAGCGGCTCGTTGGCTTCCAATAAGCACCCCAATGCAAACCAATAAGCATCTAATTGATGAAAAGTTCCGCTCAGACGGACATACAAAAACAGGTCAAATCGTTATGATTTGACCTATTGCTCTTATTGCCAGTCAGTTACGCAAAAACGTCTAAAACCCGCTTATTTGCGGCCACCGGTTTTATATTTTAAAACAAACGAAATATGAGGAGCACTTTGTAAATATTATTCCGAGTGTTTCCAATATATTTCATTGTATATTATTTAATCGTTATACTTTTGCATAAAGTTTCAACATCGGAGTGTGGAATAAGGCAGAGTTTTCATTAGTCATAAAGACCGTAGAATATGTTTCGCCCCCATACTCTTACATCAGAAACCGGATAGTTCAATGGGCTTTCAGACCCCGCATTCGCAATGATGGCTCACGATGTAATGATGTTGTTTAATTAAAGTTTATAGACTATGACCTACATTGGAATCGATGTCAGCAAGGCGACTTTCGTTGTCTCTTATTCGTCTGCCAGGACAGGCAGGACAAAAACATTCAAGAACACCGTCAAAGGTGTCCATGAGTTCATCCAGACTATTTCGGCAGCAGAGCATCATTGCGTTCTGGAAGCCACCGGCAATTACAGTGCGCTGCTCGTTTATCTGCTTTCCGAAGCCGGGATAACCGTCAGCCTTGAGAATCCGCTGAAGATAAAGAACTTCGCCCGTGCCATGCTAACCGTCACCAAGACGGACGAGATTGATGCCCGCCTGATAGCCCTGTACGGTGAGAGGATGCAGCCTGTACCTTACAAGCTACGCAGCGATTCGATCCTCGTTTTGAAGCAGAAGCGCACGGTGCTACGCCAGCTTAAAAAGCAACTTGTGGCAACACGCAACCTCAAAGGCTCGCTGGAAGTTCTTCCTTCTTTCGACCCTGAATGCAAGAAAACCATCGAAAAGACAATTGCTTTCCTCGAGAAACAAATCAAGGCAATGGAAGAGAAAATCACTTCCTTGGCGCGAGGCGAGTACAAGAAACAGATGGACTTGCTCACTTCCATCAAAGGTATCGGTGTCACGTTGGCAGCCGCACTCATCGTAGCCACCGGAGGATTCACCTACTTTGATAACGCCAAGCAACTGACCCGTTATCTGGGCTTGTCACCTACTTACCAACAATCCGGTACGTCAGTCAATGTCAAAGGTCACATCAACCGGAACGGGGATTCAAACCTCAGAAGCCAGCTTTATGTAGCGGCATTCTCATCACTCAGGTGTAATACCGAGTGCAAGGAATGTTTCGACCGTTTGCGGTCTAATGGCAAGCCGGGTAAGGTGGCGGTCGTCGCTGTAGCCAACAAACTTGTAAGGCAAGCCTTTGCGGTGGTCAAGCAAGGAATACCGTATGTCGATGGGTTCAAGTCCGAAAGACCATAAATACTCATCTGCGGAGGGAACGCCATGCGGCAAGGGGCTGAGCAGTCAGCCCCGACGAGCTTTCCATGCACGATAACCTGCATGATTATGCTAATTATCGTTAACCGTATTCAATTTTCTTATTATAGTTCATATTCTTGTCACTATGCCTTCTATGTATGCTTTCAGAATGCTTATGCCCGTCTTGTTGTCTCCTCCCTGAGGCACAATCAGGTCGGCATACTTCTTGGTCGGCTCTATAAACTGCTCGTGCATCGGCTTGAGCACGTCGAGATAACGGTCTATCACCATCTCAACGGTACGTCCGCGCTCCACCACGTCGCGACGGATATTCCTTATCAAACGCTCGTCGGGGTCGGTGTCGACGAATATTTTAAGATCCATCATCTCACGCAACTTTTTGTTCAGAAGCGTCATTATGCCCTCGATTATTATCACGGGCTTCGGCTCCACATGCACCGTCTCCGGCAGCCTGTTGCACTTGATATACGAATATGTAGGCTGCTCGACGGCATTTCCCGATTTGAGCTGCCTGATATGTTCGGTGAGCAGTTTCCAGTCGAACGCATCAGGATGGTCGAAGTTTATGGCATGCCGCTCTTCCTCTGTCATGTGCGATGTGTCGTTATAATACGAGTCGAGAGGCACCACTGTCACATAATGAGGCGGACAGGCCTCGGCTATTTTTCTCACGACGGTGGTTTTTCCAGAACCGGTACCGCCGGCTATTCCTATTATAGTCATTGTTTGGGATTGTTTTCAAGTTATCTTTTTCCATATCGCCCCTGCCGTAACAGCGGCAGGGGCACGTACTTGCTCGTCATAAAGCGTCGGTAAGCCCAAGATAGGCGAACACCCTGTCATAATACCCGGCCTTGCGCTCTACACGCATTGGATATGCCCGTGAGGAACTGGGCATGCGGTAGAGCCTGATATCCCTTCCACTGAAATTGAAAACGGCATACTCTCCAACCTTTGGAGCCGCGATGCCGTAGTGTGAACAGAAAGTATCCGTAGCCAACTGCCCGGCCGTAATCACGGCACGGCACAGAGGCAGGGCCTCAAGCATACCGTCGAGGTCTGACGGCTCTATTATTTCCAGATCTTTGTCGGAGGCGGTGTTCTTGGTTCGGCATACCTTCTGAGCCGTATCGAAAAGGGCTATTCCCTTACTTCGCAGGAACGGGACGATGGCATCGAGATCGAAACGCTTCTCTTCACCGATGACAAAATGTGATTTGTCTCCGAAAAAGCAGATACCGAAAATACGCCACATGTCGTTAAGATAGTTGGGGTAATAGAAAGGCATGCACCACCGTTTCTCTGCCGGTGGAAACGTCCCCAACATAAGCAGGCACGCATCTGCCGGCAGAAAAGGCTCGAACGGGTGTGTCTCTATCGTCATGTCGCCTTGCATACGATACTCTATTTCTGTTCTTTCACAAGGTAAACGATAGTGGGCAGGTGGTCGCTGTAGCCGTTGAGCCACACTCCGCCGGCATGGGTGCGCAGCGGGTTGCCCTTGTATTTGCCGGTCTGCTGGAACAGATAGTCGCGCGTGAATATCTGATGCTTGAAATATTTGAGTGTGGAGTAGTCTTTCTTTCCGTCACGGCATAGAAGAGACGGAGAAAGGATTATCTGGTCAAAGAGATTCCATCCGCCGTTATACATAAGCGTGCCACGCCCCTCTTTTGCCAGTATATCCCACCATGGATTGTACATGTCACCGTCACCGACATCTTTAATATTACGCTTTGCACCCAGCTCCACGGCCATCGACTTGTCCATCGGGTCATCGTTCATGTCACCCATGACAATCACTTTCACCGCCGGATCTTCACGAAGCAGCGAGTCTTTCAGCTGACGCAACTGGCGGCCGCCCTGCTCACGATAGAAAGAGCCGTTGAAACGGCTGGGCAGATGGTTCACCACCACCGTGACGTGCTCGCCGGCCATAGTGCCGCTCACCGTGAGAAAGCCTCTGGTATGGAAGTTGCTGTCCTTGGCGAGAGACTGCACGTACGGCACGAGCTTTACATCGCGCACGGTGAAAATACGAGGATTGTAGAGCAACGCGCAATCGACGCCGCGGCTGTCGGGCCCTTCGTTATGGCAATACTTATATCCTCGGTCTGCCAGTGGCTTCCGGGCCGTGAGGTCGTCGAGAACTTTCGCGTTCTCAACCTCGCTCACTCCTATTACCGCGCAACCTACGGATTTGGGCAACACGTCGGTCCCCATGTCGGCAAGCACACGGGCAAGGTTGTCGAGCTTGCTGGCATACTTGCGTCCGTTCCACTTATATGCCCCTTCTGGAAGAAAATCGTAGTCGCGTTTTCCCTCGTCATGACAAGTGTCGAAAAGGTTTTCAAGATTATAGAATCCTACCGCATATACGGAGAATTTCCTCTCTTGAGCCTGCGCTCCGCTACCGACAATGATGAGCAGAAACGCCAATAATGAAATAAATCTGTTCATGGTCATGTATATTTTTGTGCAAATATCGGGAAATAAAATGACAATATACACTTTTTGAATGTTTTTTAATCTAATTTTATTCTACTTTTATACCATTATTCAATTTTTATTTAGTTACTTTGTAGCGAAAATAATAAACAAACAAATTTATAAATTATGCAGAAAAAGCTGAGATTAGCAATGATGGCTATCTGCTGTTCGGCAACCGCTTTCGCCCAGAACACCACCGAGACGGAGGGACAAAAGCCTGTCGACACGGGAGAATCGGCCTTCACTTTCACCGAGGCTCAACTGGGAGAAGACGATGACATGTCGCAGAACGTGACGATTATCAACTCTAACAGCAACCTCTACGCAAGCCAGGTGGGATACCTGTTCAGTCCGGTGAGATTCAGATACCGGGCTTTCAACCAGAAGTACAACGAGATTTACATCAACGGAGCGCCGATGAACGATGTCGAGTCGGGACAGTTTCGCTACTCAATGATAGGCGGACTGAACGCACAGACACGGAACATGGAGTTTGCGTTACCGTTCGAGGCGAACAGTTTCTCGATGTCGGCAATGGGCGGCTCGAACAACTATAACTTCCGCCCGTCGGCACAGCCCACCGGCCACAGGCTCACACTGAGCGGCGCCAACCGCAGCTACACACTGCGCGGAGGCTACACCTACAACTCGGGAGTGAACGCAAACGGATGGGCATACTCGGCCGGAGTGATGTATCGCTGGGCAAACAGGGGATACGTGGAAGGCACGTTCTACAACTCCCTGTCCTATTTCCTCGGCGTGGAGAAAATCATAAACGACCAACACACCGTATCGCTCGTGACATGGGGTAACCCTACGGAACGTGCGTCGCAGGGCGCAGCCACCGATGAGGCTTACTGGCTGGCAAACGACCGTTACTACAACCCCAACTGGGGATACCAGAACGGCAAGAAGCGCAATTCGCGAATAGTCAATGACTTTGCGCCTACGGCTCTGCTCACATGGGACTATAAAATCAACGACTATATGAAGCTGACGACGGCACTGAGCGGAAAGTACAGCCACTACAAGAGCACGAAGCTGAACTACAGCAACTCGGACAACCCGCACCCTAACTACTGGAAAAACCTGCCGTCGAGCTTCTATAACGTATGGGATGAAAACGATGTTACCAACCGCACGGAGCAGAACCTCGCTGACTGGCGCGCGTCATACGATTTTTGGACGGCATCGAAAGCCAACCGCCAGATAAACTGGGACAGACTGTACTACAGCAACCAGCAGCTCGCGGCCCAAGGCAAGGACGCCATGTACTACATACAGGCCAAGAACAACGACCAGCTGGCATTCAACCTGTCGTCATCGCTCAAAACCGAACTGACGAAGAACTCGTCGCTCGACCTCGGTATAGCGCTGTCGACAACAAAAGGCATGCACTACCAGACAATGGAGGACCTGCTCGGAGCGAACATCTACCATAATATAAACAGCTATGCGCTGGGTACATACCCGACAGGTTCAGACGAGGTGCAGTATGACATGAACAACCCGAACGCAGAAGTGCGCGAGGGAGACAAGTTCGGATACAACTACAACATACTCGTAGACAAGGCAAACGCATGGGCCACATATAAGACAAACATCAAGTCGGTACACGCTTTCGTCAGCGGACGCGTGGGCGCTACATCAATGCAGCGTGACGGAAAGATGCGCAACGGACTGGCAAAGAACAACTCTTACGGAAAGAGCGGCACGGCACGCTTCCTCGACGGCGGAGCTAAAGCGGGAGCCAACATAAACCTCGGACGAGGAAACACGGTGGCACTCGGTGTAGGTTACGAACTGCGCACCCCCACTCCGTCGGCTGCCTTTGCCGCACCGGAAATCAACAACGACTTCGTGACAAACCTGAAAAACGAGAAAGTGATGTCTGCCGAGGTTGGATACCAGTTGCGCTCGTCATGGCTCAACCTCTCGCTAAGCGGATACTACTCCAAAATCACCGACGGAACGGAATGGCAGAACTTCTATTATGACGACGTAAACTCGTTCACATATATTTCGTTCACAGACGTGGAGAAAGAGTATTACGGAGTGGAGCTTGGAGCAAACGTGAAGATCAACTCGGCATTCAGCGTGAAACTGCTCGGACAGATGAGCGAGGCAAAGTATGCAGACAACTCGAACGTGCGCTACATGAACTCCACATCGGCCAAGTATACCGAGGAAATATGCTACAACAAGGATATGCGCGAGAACGGAACTCCACTCACGGCACTGAGTCTCGGACTGAGCTACCACTCTAACGGATGGTACATAGACCTGAACGGAAACTACTATGACCGCATATACCTGTCTTACTCTCCGAGCTACCGCTACGAAAGCTCGCTGCAAAACCGTCATGACGCAGGCTTGGAGATATTCGACAATGAAGGCAACATCCTCCCGGGAGTACTTGACCAGACCAAGGGCAAAGGCGGATTTATGCTCGACGCGTCCATCGGCCGCAGCATATACCTCAAAAAAGGCTCTCTGTCTATCAACCTGATGGTGACCAACGTGCTCAACAACCGCGACATTGTCACCGGAGGATATGAACAGAGCCGCAGCGACTACACGCAAAGCGGAAACACGAGAACATACAGGTTCTCGAAGAACCCGATGAAGTTCTATGCCTACGGAACAAACGGTATGCTGAACATTACATATAAATTCTAAAACAGCTACGAACATGAAAAAGATAAAATATATTCTCGCGGCTTTCGCCTGTGCGGTGCTTACAGGGTGCATGGGCGGAGAAGATTATGGATTTGACACCGACTGGACCGCTCCCGACACTCAGAACGCATACGGGAACCCGGAGCTGAAAGAAACAAACGTCATCACTGTGGCCGAGCTTTTGCAGCGGTATGTCAACCCGATGACAAACGCCAACGATACTGTTCTCATCAAAGATGACGTGCAAATAAAAGTAGTGATTACCGGAAACGACATTGAAGGCAATATCTACAACGAGGTGGCGGTGAAAGACGCCACGGGCGCGATACTTATCTGCATAGCCCAAGGCGGCCTGTACGGCTACCTGCCTGTCGGCAAGGAGATACTCGTAGACCTCAAAGGCCTGCACATAGGCCTGTATGGCAACCAGCCGCAAATCGGCGTTTCATATACCAACGCATCGGGAAAGACTTTCCCCAGCCGTATGAGCCGTGTGCTGTGGCAACGCCATTTCAAATATGTGAATCCGTCAAAGACAGAGGTTGTCGTACCCGAGGTGTTTGATGTGACGCGCATGCAGGATGCCGACTACGTGAAAGCGTGCCGCGGCAAGCTCATGACCGTGAAAGGCGTGACAATGGCCGAGGCCGACGGTACAAAAGTCTGGGCAAGCGATGCTGAAAAAGACGCCGGCAACGGTGTGAGCCGCTCTATCGCAGTGAACGGGAAAGTGCCCATGAGCGGCAGCTATGCGTCGTTTGTGGTGCGTTCAAGCACATACGCCGACTTCGCCGCCCAGGTGATGCCGACAGGGAAAATAAACCTTACCGGTATATTCACCGTATACGCCAACGACCCTAAAAAATACGGATATACATGGCAGATACTGCTGCGCGAAGGAAGCGATGTTGAGGTTATAAACAACGAAAACGGTAATTAAACGTATCATAATTATAATAAATACATTAAAACAAACATTTATGAAAAAGATATTATATTCAATATTCGCCATAGCAATGGCGACATGCACATTCACAAGCTGTGAAGATGTACCAGAACCGTATGATATTCCCGGAGGAAGCGGAGAGGAAACGCCATCAACAGAAGAGCCGACCGGAGACGGAACATTGGCAAATCCATTCAATGCAATTGCCGCAAATGAATATACATCTAAATTGGCTTCCGGTGAGGAATCAGCCACAGATATATACATCAAAGGAAAAGTTGTATCAATAAAGGAAAACTTCACTACACAATTCGGTAACGCCGCTTTCTATATCGCAGATACGGAAACAAGCACGAACAAGTTCTACATATTCCGTGCTTTATACCTTGGCAACAAGAAATACACAAGTGGAGATTTGCTCAAAGAAGGTGACGAGGTGGTTGTATGCGGAAAAGTTACAAACTATATGGGTAACACTCCTGAGACAGTGCAGAATAAAGCATATATCTACTCAATAAACGGCAAAACATCTTCGGAAGGTGGCCAGCCACCGATAACAGGGGAAGCCAAAGGAGACGGTACGCTTGAAAATCCATTCAACAGTGTAGCAGCCAACCAACTCGCAATGTCGCTAGGCGACAACGAGCAATCTGAAGTAGTCTACATCAAGGGTAAGATTTCTTCTATAAAAGAGACATTCAGCACTCAATTTGGTAATGCCACATTCAATATCTCTGACGATGGCACAACAAACAATCAGTTCTACGTATTCCGCACTCTCTATCTGGGCAACGTGAAGTATACTGAAGGTGAGAACATCGCTGTCGGAGACGATGTCGTAGTATGCGGAAAACTAACTAAATATGTAGGTACACAGGGCATCCCAACTCCCGAAACCGTTCCAAACGAAAGTTATCTGTATTCATTGACAAAGAACGGCGGAAGTACAGGCGGAGGCGACATTGATGACCCGAACGCATTCATCGTAGATCCCAACTCATTTGGATTGACAAACCAGACTTTACTAACCACACTTACATTAACAGATGGAACAACGCTCACATTCAGTAAAGGTGACGGAGCTACGGCTCCCGCATATTACACAGGGGGCGGCGGTACATTCCGGATGTATCCGCAAAATTCCATTGACATAAATGCTGTTAAACCGGTCAAAGATATTACCGTAACAGTAGATGTATATAATAATATCACATGTAACGCCGAAGAAAAAGTTACATGCACAAGCGGAAATGTATCATTCAAAGATAATATAGTAAAGATTGAAAGCATCGGCAACAACAAATTTGTCATCAAGAATGCCCATGAAGGTAAAGGCACCGCATCTCAATTCCGTATAAAATCAATGGCTATTTCATACGCAGAATAATACGTTTATATCCATAACAAAAATCCCGATGCGTATTAAATACGCATCGGGATTTTTATTCCTTGAAACTTATATATAATATTTTTACAACAGAAATATAATTATATTTGGCAGACTGCAAAATTACACTTAATTTTGCAGTCTGTTTCTATATAAATAACAAATATGAATAGATTATTCAAAGTATCGACATTGTTAGTTTACGCAGCAATCACTTTCACATTCACATCATGTAATGACGATGATGATAATGGAGGCATTGATTATAATGCAAACGTGAACAAAAACATTGTAACAGCGGCTAATCCGGAACTCGCACGACTGGAATTTCCTAAAGCAAAAAACGGAAAGAGCATCATACTGAAGTATTATTCAGGCGATACTTACGGCCTAAACTACTGCGTGGAATGGGACACGGAGAAGAAATCGCAACGCTGGTCGTGCTACATGATGGTGGATCATCACCACTCCAACTATGACAAACAGCACACATACAAAGGCAATGCCGGGCGATATGACCCTAACAAAAACCCCGGTAATCATCCAAACGAGCGACAATACCCATACGACCCGCAACTACCGGCACAATACAGATGGAGCGACGATTTATTTGTGCGCTCCGGATATGACCACGGCCATATATGCCCGTCTGCCGACCGTCAGTATTCAAAAGAGGCAAACTATCAGACTTTCTACATGACAAATATGCAACCGCAACGAAACGCGTTCAATGCCAAACTATGGGCTGTAATGGAACAGAAAGTAAGGGACTGGACTCCGAATACTATCGGGGATACCCTATTTGTGTGCAAAGGCGGCACAATAGACAACGAGAGCCAGATACTGACACGCATCCAAGGCAAAATGATTGTACCGAAATATTTCTACATGGCGTTACTATCAAAGAAAAAGGGCAAGTATTCAGCTCTCGCTTTTTGGGCAGAGCACAAAAACACAGACCAGTCGAAAGACAATTTACGCAACTATGTGATAACAATCGACGAGCTTGAAGCCCGCACTGGCATAGACTTCTTCTGTAATCTGCCGGACGGAATAGAGTACAAAGTAGAAAGCAAAGTCGCTTATAATTACTGGGGAATAAGATAATAAAAATGAAATCGGAATGCCGATATAGTCTTATACCGCCGCAATCACACAACGACATTGGGATAATAAACCGGAAATGGGAGCGCCACCGATGACGCTCCCATTTCCGGTTTTATAGATAAATTTCAGTCTTTATCCAATATTATGCCAAATATTAGTTTATCAGATATATCTTCTCCTTACCATTATAAGTGCACTTTACAGTTGCACGTCCCTCAATTACGGGGCTTACCTCAGCCTTTACAGACGGGTCTGACGCCTTAACGGTAATCTTGGAACCGGCCGTAAGCGGAGCGTATACCTGATAACGGATGGCATCCGTAAGTCCGTTCGCATTGCTGGTACGTATCGGAGTGGCAGGAATATTGAGAGTCTTGCCATCGGCCATAATGGTAACAGTAGGAACGACAGGACGCTTGAACGGCATGTCAGACTTGGAAAAACCTATACCGTGAAGGTCGAACAATCCGACAGGACGCTGAGGCTGACGGGGCTGACGCTGAGCGCGAGAATCCTGTTTGGGTTGTTTTACTTCCGGTCCCTCTGCCACAAGATATATGGCATGCTTGCCTTTCAATCCGTCCACCTCCGGAACAGGTATATTATAAACGGTGCGCTCACGGCGTGCACCGGCCGGAATGTCGATTGAACCAATCTCACGGCCTTTCCATGTATCGTTGGCATAGGGTCCGTCGAGCATCACACGAATAGTAAACGCACCGTTTCCACCCGGAGTCAAGTCAAGACAAAGAGACGTGCCATTGCCCTTTTTCGTTCCGGTGAAAGCCTTGACACCCTTTGTGTCCTTATCCAATCCACCGAAACCGAAATACTTAAATCCCACAATACCACGATTATTGATACCAGCCAAATCCATGCCATCATTCCATACGTCGTGATTATCCTGCATCCACTCGTTGCCTGTCATATAGCAAGCCAAGCCGGCCGAATAGTAACGGTATGGCGGAAGACCGAATATCTGGAAGCCCTCGCTGGTCACTTCCGCACCGGTATAGGTCATGCCATTGGACGCAGAAGCCGTCCATTCATTGTTCTTAGTATATGGATCGTATGCCGTGATGCGCACCATACCGCCGTCTGCCACTTTCTTCTTGTCCCATGTAATCTTCACAGGAGCGACCATTGCCTGACGGGCATTACCGAAACCACGCGGCGGACGATGATAGAACACATACCACTGACCGTTTATTTCCTGCAAAGAGCCGTGAGTATTGTGAGCGGCATTGGTGGTTACAAGGCACGTTCCGTCTTCATTCGGCACCACACCACGCGAATCTACCAACACACCGCCCGAGCGCCAAGGCCCTAACGGAGAATCACCGAAAGCATAACGCAGAGCGGAATTGGTTGAGCCAAGTCCGTAATCGGGACCGCTGTATCCGGAGAATACCATCACATACTTATTACCAACCTGTCGAATTGATGACGCTTCAAAGAAGTTAAAGTCGCCGGGGTTCTGGTCTTTATACAACGCCGGATATTGCGTTCCTTCCGGGTCGCGCACCACTCCGTAACGCTCACTGGCAGGAATGAAATAGTCATGAACCTCCGTACCCGGACGGACAGCATACATGTTATCCTGATCAAGCTCGTATGCCGTGCTGTGGCGGAAACCATAAAACACGTATGCACGGAAGCCACGGTCGTAGTCTTTATCGCGTTTATCGGTTATATTCTCGATAAATACCGACGGGTCAAAATCTATAAGCGAACCGGGAAGGCACTGCCGGCCATCGTCAGTGAGGTTAACGGGAGTGAAAGGACCGTTCGGCCTGTCTCCTTTGCAAACCATGGCGACACGACGCCAACCGCGCGAATGAGGATAGAGATAATATGTCTTCTTTCCCGTCTTACGATCTTTCACTTCCACGAGGTCGGGAGCGAACATCGTGTCCCACTGCCCATCGACAAACCAGGTGAAGATAGGACCTTCGTCACGCCATTGACTAAGGTCTTCTACCGGTGCCGACCACATACGGATGTCATTACCGCAATAGGCGGAATAAGTCACGTCGTGCGACCCGATGATATAAGCACGATACTTACCAGGACGATCCGGATCCTCAAACACACGAGGCTCACCATCGGGAAGATGTTCCCACAGTGGCAGATAAGGGTTCTGTGCCGTCATCGTCACGACAGATAGTACAGCCCATAAAATTAAACTGATTTTCTTCATTATCGTTATTATTTAAGTATTGTTTTTTTATTTCCTTATTATTATCTGCATATCACTTTTCTGGTCTTTCCTCCACGAAGCTGCAATATGTTCAATCCTTTCTGCAAACCGGAACGTTTCACACCATCTATACTATAAATTCCAATCACGTCTTCATCGGCATCATCCACGATCTGACTGATATTTACCAAGTCTTCATTTGACAATTTACATTCCAAGAGCAGGTATTCATTGAAACCATCACCTGAATTTTGGAAACTGATAATGTATTTACCTTCTTTATTTATATTCACATCAAGCTCATAACATACGGCCGCACTCACATTGGCTGTAGTACTTCCATTGGCATTCGGAGTCGCTGTATGAACCGATGATGTCGCCACGGCGTTGCCGGCAGCATCAAGCACGGCAACTCTATAACCCGGCTGGCCCTTCCATGCCGCGACGGCATACGACAACTTGTAAGTGCCGGGCGACAGTGTAAGTGGATAAGCATCCTGACGACCGTACTCGGCACAGTTCTCACGCCAATACAATGCCTTGCCTTGATAGCCGTTGAAACCAGAGAATGCACGCGAACCTTGACCGTAAGTATTGGGATACTCATGCACTTCACCGCTACCTTGCACAGCACGCCATCCCTCCGGCATCGCACCTGTACCCACCTTTGCAAAGTCAAGCTTATATACGGAAGATACATCTACGAACAACGGACGCAACGTAACATTATCATCAGGCATGGTAAATGTAAGGTCATCACCTATCGACACATTGCCGTGAATAACCTCCCAACCCGCAAGCGCATATCCTTCATCTGCCTGTACAGTAAGCATTACCTCTGAACCTTCTGCCGCCTTGCTTACACTGGCCGTCGCCTTGCCATGCTCCACATCACGTATTGTCACGAGATATTCCTCTTCCGGAGTTCCCTGAGGCGCATATACCACCTGATCTATCATCATATCCGCTCCATCCGTATTGGTAATGGTCAGCCTGTTGGAACCTCCCGCAATTTCAGCTGTAAATGTTGCTTTTTGCCACTGGTTGGTCCCAGTCTTCTCACAAGACAAAGTGTATTCCTTCCCTCCTATGGAAGCTTTCAGTCGGCCGGCCTTGTTTGGAGAACTATATCGCACTGTTATGTCATAAGTACCCGCCTGCAGCTTATCAGTAGTGTGCCGCAGACTGCCCGAACGGTTCGTCCCCATCTCCATAAAGCCATTGCCACTGAATCCCCTGACATTCGGACGATTGTAATAAGGCAGCACGACGCACTCCTTTATATATTTAAAGTCCATGTCTTCCGCTTCTATAATAAGCTCACCTGCATATTCTCCCGGCTGTTTCGGAAGATTATCCGTCAAAGCGTTTGCAGGCAACACATCCGTATTACGCCCCGTCGCCGCACCGGCACAGTCTATTGTCACATCGACAGGTCCATTGTGCTTCACATCCAATGTATACACACCGTTTGCCTCATCCCATTTTGCTGTTGCCAACGCCGTTGCTTTTCCACGCTTGGTCATTTTATAAGACGGCTCGGATGCCACTCCTTCCAACACGATTTTATCAACCACATTCGTTGTCACGTCCGTGCGATAATTATTCAAGTAGCAGTCTATATGGTCCGCATATTCACGTATAACGCCACTGCACAACTGCCCGAAAGTAAGTTGCAGCCTGTCGCAAGTATTATATTCCAACGGAACAGTTGCCGAAGCCGTAGTCTTACTATTTAAATATGTATAAGGGGTATATACGACAAGCTGGTTCCTATGTCGTGACACAAACAGGTCGCCGGAACTCATTTCCGGATACATCTTATTGTATTCTTCAACCTTTTTCCCTTCCGTAGACCACCTTGTTGAACGTTCCGACTTTTTAACTACCACCGGAATAGCTTTCGCCAAATCGTCATAAAGCTCCACAGCCACGGGAATGGTGCCATATCTGGCGGTCTTCTTCAAGTACCAATAGTTGTTATGCCATTGCCCGTTGTCCTTGTTGAACGGGTCGTCCTGCTTGTAAAGTCCGTCATAAAGAGTTCCCCACGAAGCGTATTTATCCTCATCGCTGCCATTCTCGACATCATTTACGACAACAATCTTTGTGCGTTTCACAACTTCCTCCCGTGTAGGAATGTACATTGTACCGTCTATTATCTTGCGGAACATGTCTATCCATGCGTTGTCAAATCCGGGGAACGTGCCCCAGTTACGCCGTGTATATCCGTCAACAGTAGAGTTGCTAAGGTTCTGGAAATCCTCTGTCCATATCAGTTCCGGGCCGTCCCATACCGCACCACCGTTAACACAGGTCTGCTCCATCACGGTACCTATGCCGGCAGCAATGGGATATTTGCGTCCGTGCCCTTCACCAAGTATATCACCAAGCGCACCATTATATCCGCAATTGTCATACCGAACGCCATAGTTCTTTGCCAATCCGGAGATGAACGGCGAGAAAGTCACACTCTCGTTGTTATAGAAGCACGATGATGTAGTATACTTATAGAGCCATAATATTGCCTCGGGATAGTCTCTGCACGCCTGCAATAATGCGGCATTGCGCTTCATCATGCCCACCGGGTTGAGGCCGTGCGACCAGATGTTTCCGCAGAAACTGATAGTAAGGAAGCCGCCATACTTATGCGCCATCGGCACTAACTTGGAGAAAAGCTCCAACCGATCAAGCTGCGTACTGGAACTCTTATCGTTCGGTTCGTCGAAGCCCCAAAACTGCTCAGCGAAGTTCCACCCGAGAAAGTTTGGGTAACGCTTGTAGAAATACTCGAACGTTTCCAAGTCGTCATCCTTTATATGGGTATGGCCGCCACTGGCAGGCTGGCACGAGAACCACATCTTATTGGCCTGACATACCGTAGCCCACGATTTAAACGTGCGAACGGCACTCTGCGGCCTCATATACACATCCTTTTCTTTATCATAGCTGCACGACAAAGACAGGTTAAGGCATACATACGGTTTTATGTCGTCAGGAATAAGATTGATAATCTTTTGCGGATCAGCCTGATTCCATACATCCACATGTATCAACCAAAGCGGATGTCTGTCATCCACGGGGCGCCGTTCCTGCGCCGAGACCTTGCCTGCCGTCAACAAGAAAACAGCAAGCATAATAAACATTTTAAACAGTCGTATTTTCATATTTCAAATATATTATGGTATATTAAACTCCATTATTCCCTTTAAAGACACCACCGCGTCTCATTCTGTCCACAAAATTAATATAAATACATTGTACATTCTTTGACGTTTGTTTCATACTCTTTCGGAATTGTTTCAAAGCCGGATTTGTTTCCCAATACATCTAAATCAAGTTATATTCCGATCACCATACCGGACTTATTTCCATGTATATACGCTTAAGCCTCTATAAGCGTCAGTTTTTAAGAAACCTTAATGTTGATATGCAAAGACTGAAAATTCCGAAAAAAACATTATCTTTGCAGAAATATATAACAGGAAATAATGAGAATCGTCAAGACCGTTTTCAATTATATACGCCGCTCCCATTCGCTGAAATATGTCGTGGTTGTAATCGGAGCGATTGCCATTGTGGGCTTTGCCGACGAGAACAGTGTCTGGAATCATTTCAGGAATAAGCAGAAAATAAACGAGTTGAAAAGTGACATAGAGCGCTATACCGCCGATTATGAACGCGACAAGACCCGCCTGAGAGAACTGGACAGAAACCCAAAGGCAATAGAGAAAATAGCAAGGGAGCGTTATTTTATGAAAATGGACGATGAGGACATCTTCGTGTTAAGTGACGACAAACCGACAACACACATTCCAACCGATGAAACAACTGAATAAAATAGAAAACATAATCCTGCTTCTCGGAGCTTTAATGATGGTCATTGGCAGCGTGGCAAGTATATTTATGTACTCATGGGCACCGTATTTATTCGCCATGGGAGCCATCGCTTTTGTCTTGATGCAGTTCCGCCAGAAATACGAAGGACGAAACATCGCTATACAACGATTGCGCCGTATAATGATTTTCAGTGATGTCTTATTGCTCGCTTCGGCCCTACTCATGTATGCCGGACACGGCAATCCTTTCAAGCTTGACATGCTTACCTATATTAAATATATTCATAACAACTGGGTCGTGACTCTTCTTGTCGCCGCTGTTTTACAGTTTTATGTGGTGCACAGGATAAGCAAAGAACTCGATAAAGAGGCAAAAAAAATATAAAAGAAAGGCTAAATGTTTTAAATAGCATAAAAAAAATTCCGTACGTCGATATATCATTGTAATTTTGTCGAAGACAAATGAACAAAATTGTTTCTATGAATAAAATCTTATACGCACTGGCTGTTGTGGTAATGATGGTATCATGTGCCGAATCCTATAACGTACAGGGCTCTTCTTCCATATCGTCGCTTGACGGAAACATGATGTATCTCAGAACCGTCAAGTCAAACGAGATAAAGACAATTGACTCCTGTGATGTCGTGCACGGCCGTTTCCAACTTTCCGGAGTCCTCGACACCGTGCGCATGGCAACACTGTTCATCGGTGATGAAAGTGTCATGCCGGTAGTACTCGAAAGCGGGCAAATAACAATCAAGATAGACAATGCGACACAAACAGTCAGCGGAACACCGCTGAATGAGAAGTTATACCAGTTTCTCAAAAAGCACAATCAACTCGACAACCGCATGAGCGAACTGTCTCACCGCCAAAGCCAGATGATGCTTGAAGGCATAGAAGAACACATTATCAACGAAGAGTTGTCACGTGAGGCCGGCAAGATAGCCAAGGAAGAAGACAAACTTGTCACCACTTTCATTGTTGAAAACTTCGACAACGTGCTCGGACCGGGAGTATTCATGATGATAACCAGCGGTTACAGATACCCTATCCTCACACCGCAGATAGAGGATATCATGAGCAAAGCCACGGAAAAGTTCAAAAACAATCCATACGTAAAGGACTATTATCAGACCGCAACCGATAACGAGAACCGCATGCAAGGTCTCGACCCGTCGGATGAAATGCCGGCACCGATAGCGGAAGAAGAACAGACGATGCCTGAATCTTCGGTTGATTCGACGGAAAACACAGAGTTGTCCGGCGACATCCAGTGATAAAACGACAATGAGAACATTAATAGAAAACGCGACTATCGTCAACGAGAATAAAGCATTCTCAGGTTCAATAATCATCGAAGACGATTATATATTACAAATAAACAATAACAAACAACAGCCCGGTGTACCTGTCGACAAAACGATAGATGCGTCGGGCTGTCTCGTTATTCCCGGTGTGATAGACACTCATGTGCATTTCCGTGAACCGGGATTGACCGCCAAAGCCGACATGGAGAGCGAGAGCAGAGCAGCGGCAGCAGGTGGAGTGACGACATATTTCGACATGCCCAACACCGTGCCGCAGACAACAACGCTCGAAGCGCTCGACGAGAAGTTTGCCATTGCCTCACGCAGCAGCTATGTCAACTACTCGTTCTTTTTCGGAGCCACAAACGACAATCAGACGCTTTTCGACCATCTTGACACCCATCACATTCCGGGCATAAAACTATTCATGGGCTCTTCAACCGGAAACATGCTCGTAGACCGCCGCGAAGCACTCGAACAGATATTCCGAACGGCACGTTTACCACTCATGGCACATTG
This sequence comes from Prevotella sp. PTAC, assembly GCF_013166535.1. NCBI lineage: Bacteria > Pseudomonadati > Bacteroidota > Bacteroidia > Bacteroidales > Prevotellaceae > Prevotella > Prevotella sp. PTAC. Next base: position 78,549 of record NZ_JABKKK010000005.1, on the reverse strand, counting down.
CGAAGACACGTCCATTATCGACCGAAACATGGAGCAGGCACGTTTATCCGATCAACGCTTTCCCGACATTTCCCTTCATCCCGAAATACGCTCGGCCGAGAGTTGCTATCAAAGTACGTCCCTGGCAGTATCTCTTGCCCGACAGTATGACGCCCGTTTACACGTGGCCCATCTTACCACAGCCCGTGAACTCGAACTTTTCTCCACCGGAACTAAAATCACCGCTGAAGTTGTCGTCGGCCATTTGTTGTTCTGCAATGAGGACTATTCGCGACTCGGGGCACGCATAAAGGTTAATCCTGCAATAAAGACCATGTCCGACAGGGATGCTTTGCGACATGCGCTTACCGACGGCCGCATATACACAGTGGCCACAGACCATGCCCCGCATCTGTCATGCGATAAGGAAGGAGGGTGCGACAAGGCTGCGTCCGGTATGCCTATGATACAGTTCTCGCTACCGGCAATGCTCACTCTTACGGATGCCGGCATCCTCACCCGCGAAAGGATGGTGGAACTTATGTGTCATAATCCGGCACGCCTGTTCGGTGTCCGTGACCGCGGTTTCATCCGTGAGGGATATAAGGCCGATATAACAATAGTACGGCACACACCGATGACCGTCACCGCAGACATGATAGAGAGCAAGTGCGGATGGAGTCCCGTTGAGGGAATGACATTCGGCTGGACCGTAGCCGCCACTATATGCAACGGCCATACAGTATATGAGAATGGCCGTGTGGACAGTTGCCGTGTCGGCCGTGCGGTGGATTTCAGATAACCGGGATACAGTGACAAGACATATAATGAGATATGAGATAGGCGAGCTTGTACCTTACATCAACTGGCCTTATTTCTATTTCGCATGGCAATTGCGCGACCATGAAGAGCAAACCCGCATACGCATAGAGGCCGAGAACATACTGTCACGGCTTGACGGGCATTACCGCGTCCATGGAATTGTTGTCATTGACAATGCCGCGAGCGATGGAGACGACATTATCATAGGCGATGTCCGTATACCGATGCTCCGCCAACAACATGCCGCAGGAACTGCCGGACACTGCCTTTGTCTTGCCGATTTCGTGCGTCCTGCGTCATCTGGAGCAAAAGATAGCATGGGCGTATTTGCCACTACGGTGGACATCGGGCTTGAAACCGACTTCGAGTCCGACGGATATATGAAGATGATGACCAGACTTCTGGCCGACCGTCTGGCCGAAGCGGCCGCCGAACGCCTACATGAACAGGTGCGGAAAAACCTTTGGGGGTATGCCCCCGATGAGTGCCTGACAATTGAAGAGATGCACGCCGAACGTTTTGCCGGCATCCGTCCGGCAGTGGGATATCCCTCTTTGCCCGACACCGGTATCAACTTTATTATCGCCGGGCTTATCGGCATGGCCGACATCGGCATAAGACTGACTGAAAGCGGCGCCATGAAACCGCATGCAAGCGTTTCCGGACTGATCATCGCCCACCCTGCCGCCCGTTATTTCAGCATCGGAAAAATTGGCGAAGACCAGTTGCGCGATTATTCAAGGCGACGCGGCGTGCCGTTGGAAATGATGCGTAGATTTCTCGCCGCCAATGTGGATTGAGACATAAGAAAACAACAAACACAAATGTATCATAGATAAAAGTATCATGATTGCAAAGATAGTAATACCGCTGTTACTCATGATTTTGGTACCGGATATATACATATATCTGAACCATATCCGTGCCAAGACACGCCTGCCGCTGCGACTGTTGTGGTGGCTGCCATCCCTATCGATGGTGATATACACTGTCTGTATGGGATGTATGCGCGATTTCGCTCCGAGAGACAATGCCATACTAAACGTATATCTGTTTCTGCTCGGCCTTACAGTAGTGCCCAAACTTGTCTTTGCCATGTTCTCATCTGCGGGCCTTGCCTTGCAAAAGGTGTTCCGAATGCGCCGCAATTACGGTATGGCAATGGGTGTCTTTCTTGCCGCAGGAAGCCTTTATGTCCTGTTTTACGGCTCTTTCATAGGTTTCGGCAAACTTGATGTACGCCATATAGATTACTATTCCGACACGTTGCCGGCATCGTTCGACGGGTACAGGATTGTACAGTTTTCCGATGCCCATGTGGGCACATACGGTCGAAGCCGCACCGGACTGCTGAGCCGTGCGGTCGACAGCATCAATGCCAGGCAGCCGGACATGATTGTTTTCACTGGCGATTTGCAAAACATGCATCCCGGAGAGATACGCCCACACATACCGGTACTCAACCGATTAAAAGCACATGACGGTGTGTTCTCTGTGCTTGGCAACCATGACTATGCCGATTACATAGCGGCTCCTCAAAGTGTGAAGGAAGCCAATGAGCGTGAGACTGTCGAATTGCAGACCCGTATGGGGTGGACATTGCTCAGAAACGAAAACCGTGCGATATTCCGCGGAACAGACAGCATCGTCATAGCCGGAATGGAAAACGACGGAGACGGAAAGCATTTCCCGAGAAAGGGAGACATCGGAAAGACGCTCGCAGGAGTGTCAGACAGTGCTTTTGTCGTCATGCTCGAACACGACCCCACATCATGGCGCAACCGTATATTACCTCATTCTAACGCGGCTTTGACACTCAGCGGCCATACCCATGCCATGCAGTTCGAACTGTTCGGATGGTCGCCGGTAGCCTTTAAATACTCCGAGTGGGGCGGCATGTACTATGAGAATACCCGTGCCATCAACGTCAGCACGGGGCTTGGCGGCTTCATTCCTTTCCGCTTCGGCGTTCCGGGAGAGATTGTCGTAATCACATTGCATAAAGGAACGAAACAATTACATTAAAAATAACGCAAAGATGAAATACTTATACCGTGCTTTCCAACTTTTGGTGTCATTGCCCGTGGCTTTTATTTCGACAGTGGCAACAGCCGTTACCGTTATTATAGGCTGTACAGTCGGCAACGGACATTTCTGGGGGTATTATCCCGGCAAGTGGTGGTCTAAACTCATGGTACGCATATTCCTGCTGCCTGTGACAGTAGAGGGACGCGAAAACCTTGAACCAGAGCAGTCGTATGTATTCGTAGCCAACCATCAGGGAGCGTTCGATATATTCCTTATCTACGGCTATCTCGGGCGGAACTTCAAGTGGATGATGAAACGCGAACTGGAAAGAATCCCTTTCGTGGGATATGCCTGCCGCAAAGCCCGCTTCATATTTGTGGACAAGCGAAATCCGGGTAAGGTAAGAGAGACATACGGCATGGCCCGCGAAACGCTGAGCAGCGGTATGAGCCTGGTTGTCTTTCCTGAGGGTGCCCGCACGTTTACCGGACAGATGCGCGACTTCAAGAAAGGTGCTTTCATGCTATCAGACGAACTGCAACTGCCCATCGTACCGCTTACGATAAACGGTTCGTTCGATGTTCTACCCCGCATGAAAGACTGGCATTGGATTTCATGGCATCCGCTCCGCCTCACAATCCATCAACCTATATATCCGGTGGGCAAGGGACAGGAGAATGTTTTGGCAACGCTTCGACAGAGCTATGACTCAGTGGCAAGCGCCCTCGATGCCCGATAGTTTACGGTATTAGAGCGGATAGTACAAAATAAATAGCCGTGATTACCGATAGATTCCGGAGCATAACCAGCCATAGTCTCGATGCCGTTCAGTAACCGCATCAGTACAAAAGGCATTCACATGCTGTAATCATGGCTATTCACCCATCACTAACAACCATGAGTTGAAATAAGTCTCAATGTGCTATCTTGGGATATTTTCTCGTCCAACCGTCCCATCTGAGACGCATAACCCCGAAGAATGCCTCCCCGAATATTCCTCCACTCATCTTCGACACTCCTTCACGACGGTTTACGAATATCACAGGAACCTCCTTTATCCTAAATCCTATTTTGTAGGCGGTAAACTTCATCTCTATCTGAAACCCATAGCCCTTGAAACGAATCTTGTCAAGTTCAATGGTCTCGAGTACCCTGCGCTTGTAGCACTTGAAACCGGCCGTGGTGTCGTTAACTTTGAAACCGGTCACCAACCGCACGTACTTAGACGCAAAATAGCTCATCAGCACTCGACCTATTGGCCAGTTGACTACATTCACTCCGCTTACATAACGCGACCCGATGGCCACATCGTAGCCCTCGTCATGACAGGCGGCATACAGTCGGGGAAGGTCATTGGGATCATGACTGAAATCAGCGTCCATCTCAAAGACATAATCGTACCCGTGTTCCAACGCCCACTTAAATCCCATGATATATGCCGTACCGAGTCCAAGCTTACCGGTGCGCTCAATTATAAAGAGCCTGCCGTCAAACTCGGTATCAATCATCCGGTGAACGATACCCGCTGTGCCGTCTGGTGATCCGTCGTCTATCACGAGGATATGAAAACACTTGTCAAGCGAAAACACCGCACGTATAATTTTCTCGATGTTCTCTTTCTCGTTGTATGTCGGTATTATTACTATGCTGTCGCTACTGTTCATGATGCTACGTCTTTTTATGCCGCAAATATTTATATATTATATTGTCGGACGTGTTATTTTATAGTCGCAAAGATACTTCAAAGCCGTTTAACGGCCAAAGATAAACTGCTTTATTCGATTTTATTTATCAAAATTTTGTATTTGCTCATACATCCTAAACCCATTGCCGTAAAATATGTAATAATAAAGTCACGGATTTAACACTTTCTTTTTTGTCGAAATAGAGCTGAGATCACGATATACATCGCTATACACAGTGCAGTGAAGTACCTTCCGCTATATGTAAATTCATGAGTTTTTTCGCAACGGGACACCCGTTGGTCCGTGTTCGGCAAGTAATTGCGAGCCGTTTAGCGTCCCGTTGCGTTCCAACGGGACGCTAAACGCAGGCCAACGAGCGTCCCATTGCAAGAACGAGCATGAGAATATACATTTTGCTTAGAGTCAATTTTAGCAACCGAGAACGTATACAACTGACGTACAAGCATTTGCAAAAACCTTTGAAATACGCTGATATTCTCGGCCTGCGGATTTTTATTTATAAACAAGCGAATTACAAACAACTTTTTGTCAGAATTATTCAAAATCGCCTTGCCATATAACCGGACATGCCCACAAAATATATTCTCATCCTCACATATATGCCCCTGCATGAAAGGCATAAACCTCATTGACACAGGCAAAACCGTGAATATGGTAAATCTTTCACGAAAATGTGCACAAGGAATTTTACGGTACGGTTGTAATTTTGCAACCGAAGGCATACATTGCAAATCAAAAAAGTATAACATGAAAAGACTTATAATCACATTTTTTCTTTTTACAGCATTAACAGTCACACATTCAATAATGGCACAGAAAAAGATCACACAAACCGCCGGACAAACCCAGCTCGGCGACCTGGCTCCGAAATTCGCCGAGCTTAATGACGACGTTTTGTTCGGTGAAGTATGGAACCGCCCCGGACTCAGTGCCCACGACCGCAGCATGGTAACCGTGGCAACCCTTGTCGGTAAAGGCATCATCGACTCTTCGCTCAGTCATCATCTGCAATTTGCCAAGTCAAACGGTGTCACCAGAACGGAAATATCGGAGACGCTGACCCACATCGCCTTTTATGCCGGCTGGCCAAACGCATGGGGAGCATTCCGACTTGCAAAAGATATATGGAGAGACGAAACGACAAACGAAGACGCAAAAGCGGCTTTTCAGCATGAGATGATATTTCCGATAGGCGAGCCCAACACCGAATACGCAAAGTACTTCAAGGGCAAAAGCTATCTGGCACGTGTGTCGGCAAGCCAGATACCGTTCAGCAACGTAACATTCGAACCACGGTGCAGAAACAACTGGCACATACACCACGCGACCAAAGGCGGAGGCCAGACGCTCGTATGCGTGGCCGGACGAGGCTGGTACCAGGAAGAGGGAAAACCGGCACGGATGATGAAGCCCAGCGATGTGGTACACATACCCGCCAACGTTAAACACTGGCATGGAGCCGCATCTGACAGTTGGTTTGCACACCTCGCTTTTGAGATACCGGGAGAAAACACATCAAACGAGTGGCTTGAGGAGATGACGGACCAAGAGTACGACAAGCTGAAATGGGAATGAGATAAGTACAAGACATGCGTAACTGACTGGAACCAGATATCTATACCTTATCCTTTTGGTGAATTGTGGTGGAATTAAAGGAACGACAGGCCGCAACCGCGTCTCCTTTAATTCCTTTTTATCTGTACATGCCGGTGTTGATTCTGCTCTTTTTTTGGTTGAACGGCCAAAAAATATTACCTTTGCCGTTACTATTCTCGATGAACATACAGGATTTACAAACTATGTATGCCGGGCTTCCAAAAATTGGAGCGCTGGCAAAGACATTGGAAGACAAGTCGGTGAAGACGGTTTTCCTTGACGGGCTCATGGCATCGGCCGCGCCAATGGTCTTCGGAGCACTTGCCTCCAAGTGCCTATCTGCCGTTCTTTTCATTCTGCAAGACGCCGACGAGGCGGGTTATTTCTATCATGATCTCACGCAGGTGACGGGCGGCGAGACCGTGCTTTATTTCCCGTCATCATACAAACGGGCAGTGAAATACGGCCAAAGAGACGCCGCCAGCGAGATATTGCGCACAGAGACACTGTCCAGGCTGGCAGCCAGAAAAGCAGAAGACACCGCACCCTTATATGTCGTCACATACCCGGAAGCAGTGGCCGAGCTTGTGGTTTCACGCAAACGGCTCGACAGCCGCACATTATCTTTAAGACAAGGACAGACCGCCGACATGCCCGACATGATGCGGACACTGCGCGATTTCGGTTTTCGGGAGGTCGATTATGTATATGAGCCGGGGCAATTCGCTCTCCGAGGCAGCATTCTCGATGTGTATTCATACAGTTGCGAATATCCGTTCCGCCTTGATTTCTTCGGCGACGAGATTGACTCAATACGCACATTTGAGGTTGAGACACAGTTGTCGCGGGAGCGTAAGGAGTGTATCGACATAATGCCCGAACTCGCACGGATAGCCGAAGACCGCGTACCGTTGTTGTCCTTTCTGCCTGCCGACACGTTGCTTGTGATGAAAGACAGCGAGTTTATACGTCACGCTGTCAGCCGGATCTACGACGAGGGCTTCTCACAGCAAGCCGTGATGGAGCAGATGGAAGGAGCCACGGAAATGGAACAGCAGGAGATAAGCCGCCGGTTGCGCAAAGACCTGCAACTGGTCAGCGGTTCCCGATTCGCACAGGATACCGCAGATTTCCGCATAATAGAGATTGGCCGCAGGCCTGTCATCCAACCGGATGCCACCATCAAGTTCGACATCTCACCGCAACCGCTCTTTCACAAGAACTTCGATTTAATCACACGTTCGCTCGAAGACTATCTGCTTCGGGGCTACCGACTATTCATTCTTGCCGACAGCCGCAAGCAGAACGAACGTCTCAAAGAGATATTCGGCAGCGGAGAAAATCGCACAGGAAACGGCAAGACGATAGAGTTTACACCCGTTGACAAGACACTGCATGAGGGCTTTGCCGACAACGACCTGCGGGTATGCTTCTTCACAGACCACCAGATATTCGATCGCTTCCATAAATACAACCTTCGCTCCGACAGGGCACGAGGCGGAAAAGTAGCTCTTACGCTCAAAGAGATACGCCAGTTTGAACCGGGTGACTACGTAGTGCATGTAGACCACGGCATAGGACGTTTCGGCGGACTGGTACGAATGCCGCAAGGCGACAGTTATCAGGAGATGATAAAAATACAGTATCAGCACGGCGACTCCATATATGTGTCGATACATTCACTATATAAAGTGTCGAAATACAAAGCGCAGGACAACGGCGAGGCACCGAGACTGAGCCACTTGGGCACCGGACAGTGGGAGCGGCTTAAAGAACGGACGAAGAACAAGCTCAAAGACATCGCGCGCGACCTCATAAAACTATACGCACGGCGCAAACAAGAGCAGGGCTTCGCCTTCAGCTCAGACTCATTCATGCAGCATGAGCTTGAAGCAGGATTTCTATATGAAGACACTCCCGACCAGCTTAAAGCCACCAACGACGTAAAAGCGGACATGGAACGGCGCCGTCCGATGGACCGCCTGGTATGCGGTGATGTAGGATTCGGCAAGACGGAAGTGGCCGTTCGGGCGGCGTTCAAGGCCGCATGCGACTCAAAACAGGTGGCAGTGCTCGTCCCGACAACCGTATTGGCCTATCAGCACTTCCGCACTTTCAGCGGCAGATTGAAGAATTTCCCTGTCAGGGTAGACTATCTTACAAGGGCACGATCGGCAAAACAGACGAAAGAAGTGCTCAAAGACCTTGCCGACGGCAAGATAGACATACTAATAGGAACGCATAAACTGATAGGCAAGACGGTGAAATTCAAGGATCTCGGCCTGTTGATTATAGACGAAGAACAGAAATTCGGAGTATCTACGAAAGAGAAATTGAGACAGATAAAAGTCAACGTAGACACGCTGACGATGAGTGCCACACCAATACCACGCACCTTGCAGTTCTCTCTGGTTGGCGCAAGAGACCTCAGCATAATACAGACTCCGCCGCCAAACCGATATCCGATAAATACAGAAATACACACGTTTGACCCTGAAGTGATTGCCGATGCGGTGAATTTCGAGATGAGCCGCAACGGTCAGGTATACTTTGTAAACAACCGCATAAGCGACCTTACACGTATAGCCGACATGGTGCACAAGTATGTTCCTGACGCACGGATAGCCATCGGGCACGGACAGATGAAACCCGAAGACCTCGAACACATCCTTATCGACTTCTCCAACCATGACTACGATATGCTCATATCCACTACTATAGTTGAGAGCGGCATAGACATACCAAACGCAAATACCATCATAATAAACGGAGCCCACAACTTCGGCCTTAGCGACCTGCACCAAATGCGCGGACGTGTGGGGCGCGGCAACCGCAAGGCTTTCTGCTATCTGCTCGCGCCGCCGTTGTCGTCGCTCAGCCGGGAATCCCGCCGTCGCCTCGAAGCACTCGAAAACTTCTCCGACCTTGGCAGCGGAATAAACATTGCCATGCAGGATCTCGACATACGCGGAGCCGGTAATCTGCTCGGAGCGGAACAGAGCGGATTCATCGCTGATCTGGGTTATGAGACATATCAGAAGATTTTAAACCAGGCGGTAGCCGAGTTAAAGAATGACGAGTTTGCCGATCTATATGCCGAAGAAGCGATAGCCGAAGGTGGCGACTTCGTGGACGATTGCGCCTTTGAGAGTGATATCGAGATGTATTTCCCCGACAGTTACGTGCCAAGCGACAGCGAACGAATGCTTCTCTACCGTGAACTTGACAACCTGCGCGACGATGACGAGATAGCCAAATACCGTCTGCGACTGTGCGACCGCTTCGGAGCCGTGCCTGCCGTGGCCGAGGAACTGATGAACGTGGTACCGCTGCGTCGTCTCGGCAAAAGCCTTGGTTGCGAGAAGATAATGATAAAACAGCACCGCATGACGCTTTTCTTCGTTAGCAACGCAAACAGTCCTTACTATCGCAGCACTGCTTTCGACAGCATACTCGGCTACATATCTCACAATCCCCGCCGCTGTAATCTTAGAGAACAGAACGGCAAACGCTCGATAATCATCACCGATGTAAAGACCGTAGCGGCAGGAGTGGAGATACTCTCGGAAATAAAAAACAAGACAAGCGAATCTTGAAATTAAATCTATAATAACGCATATGCACGAAAACGCATGGCTATCTCACTATAAGTGACATATCCACCACATTTCCGTGCATGGCGTTTTATCTTTATCAAACGACCTTTACTTCCCCACTACTCCACATGAAGCAGGTCTGCCGTGTTCTTCTCTATGTCTTCATCGGCAATGGAATAATTTTGCAGATCCCCGTCGATATATCTGTCGTAGGAAGTCATGTCTATCAGACCATGCCCCGAAAGACAGAACAGAATGGTCTTCTTCTCACCCGCCTCACGGCATCTCACTGCCTCCCTGACGGTCGCCGCAATGGCGTGGCAACTCTCAGGTGCGGGTATTATGCCCTCAGTGCGGGCAAAGAGCATTCCGGCATCGAAAGACTCGAGCTGCGGTATATCCACACCACGCATCATTCCGTCTTTCAACAGTTGGCTTACTATCGTTCCCGCACCATGATAACGCAGACCACCGGCATGGATGTTGGCGGGCTTGAAACCATGCCCGAGCGTGAACATCGGCAGAAGCGGTGTGTATCCCGCCTCGTCTCCAAAGTCGTATCTGAACACGCCGCGCGTCAATTTGGGGCAACTTGCAGGCTCGGCAGCTATAAATTCCGTTGTTTTTCCGTCCTTTATGTTATGCCGCATGAATGGGAATGCCGTTCCTCCGAAATTCGACCCGCCGCCAAAACAGGCTATCACCATGTCAGGATACTCATCAGCCATCTCCATCTGCCTCTCCGCCTCAAGACCTATTATGGTCTGGTGCAGCGTCACATGACTGAGCACCGAACCAAGCGTATACTTACAACCGGGTGTGGTGGTGGCCAGTTCGACGGCTTCGGATATTGCCGTTCCAAGCGAGCCGGGATGAGTAGGATCGGCAGTGATGATATCCTTGCCGGCACGGGTGGACATAGACGGTGATCCGGTGACCGTGGCTCCGAACGTGCGCATTATCGAACTTCTATAGGGTTTCTGCTGCATGCTTATCTTTACCTGATACACAGCGGCTTCAAGACCGTATATCTTTGCGGCATACGACAGAGCCGCGCCCCACTGCCCGGCACCCGTCTCGGTGGTGACATTGGTCGTTCCCTCCTCACGGCAATAGTAGCACTGGGGAATCGCCGAGTTTATCTTATGGCTGCCCAGTGGGTTGGCGCTCTCGTTCTTGAAATAAATATGCGCCGGTGTGCCGAGTGCTTTTTCAAGGGCGTAAGCCCTCACAAGCGGTGTAGAGCGGTAATACCTGTACTTGTCGAGCACCTCCTCCGGAATGTCTATCCACGCATGCTCGGTATCGAGTTCCTGTTTGCAGCACTCCAAAGCGAAAACACGGCCCAGTTCCTCTACCGTCATCGGCCGCTTCGTTGCCGGATTAAGCGGCGGCAACGGTTTGGTGGGCATATCAGCCTGTATATTATACCACCGGGTGGGTATACTGTTTTCTTCCAGAATGAATTTCTTTTGCTTCGACATATATGTTCGTTTATTGGTTTGAATAGTGCAAAGGTATATTATTTTTATTGCATTATACATCGTTTTTGTTATTATTTTTATTGTTTTAATACTAAATCAACACTCAAATAACATGTTTTATGATATAAATCAAATAATATACCACAATAAAACTGACAATCTGTAAAAACAGGTTATCAGTCCATTACTTACCACTTATCGTTTTTTTGCTTTATAATAGATACGGATACTGAAAGACAGAGAAAGTGCAAATTAGCGACTGTATCATCACAGTTTCAGACAACATCGCCTGTCGGTACATTATCGTTACCTGGCTTTTTCATCATATCATCCATGTATTCTTGGCGTTTTTCTTTGCCGAATGCACGAATTAAAGTAACTTTGCGGCATGATAATCATCATCACCGTATTGGTATATTTCCTTGTACTATTCGTTGTAAGCAGGATAACAGGGCGCGGAGCTACAAACGAGACTTTTTACAGGGCAGGACGTCGCTCGCCATGGTACATGGTGGCCTTCGGCATGATTGGCGCCTCTATCAGCGGAATAACATTTGTGTCGGTGCCCGGCATGGTGGTACATTCCGACATGACATATATACAGACATGCCTCGGTTTCATACTCGGATATTTCACCATAGCGCTTGTTCTCTTGCCTCTCTATTACAAGCATAACCTGACTTCCATTTACACTTATCTCGGCAGAAGGCTTGGCGACAGGTCTTATAAGACCGGATCATGGTTCTTTCTCGTCACCAAGATGACCATGGCCTCCGTGAGATTCTACGTTGTATGCATAATCCTGCAACGGTTTGTCTTCGGCGCTGCCGGCATTCCCTTTGCTGTCACCGTGATTTGTATGGTGGCACTGATATGGCTGTACACGTATCGCGGAGGAATAAAGACACTTGTATGGACGGACACATTCCAGACAGTGTGCCTGTTTACAGCCATCATTCTCATATTCGTCAATGTCGCCGATGCCCTCGGACTTACTTTCCGCGAGGCCGTGCATACGGTAGCGAACAGCGACATGAGCCGTATTTTTGTCTTCGACGACTGGATGTCGAAACAAAATTTCTGGAAACAGTTTATAAGCGGAATATTCATCGTTATAGTAATGACGGGGCTTGATCAGGACATGATGCAGAAAAACCTTACGTGCAAGACTTTGCGCGAAGCCCGCAAAGACGTGTGCACATACGGTTTTGCCTTTGTTCCGGTCAATCTCATGTTTCTCTCTCTCGGCGTTCTGCTCGTGACGCTCGCCGAGAGGCAGGGAGTGGCATTACCTTCTGCCACAGATGACATTCTGCCTCTGTTCGCCGCCACAGGCAACCTCGGAGTACCGGTCGTCATCCTTTTCACAATCGGCATGGTGGCGGCATCGTTCAGCAGTGCCGACTCGGCTCTGACATCGCTGACCACAAGCTATTGTGTGGATATCAGACGGCGATACGGTGATGAAACGCTTCGCCGACGCACGCATATAGCAATGTGCATTCTTTTCGTGGCGTGCATACTGCTGTTCAAGACAGTCAACTCCACCAACGTGATAGATGCCATATATATAATATGTTCATACAGCTACGGCCCACTGTTGGGACTGTTCGCCTTCGGACTGGCAACTCGAAGGAACGTGAACGACGCATGGACACCTTATATCGCCATAGCATCACCGCTGCTTTGTTTTGCAATAGATATGCTTACACAGTGGCTAACCGGATATAAATTCGGTTATGAATTGCTGATGATGAACGGTATGCTGACTTTCTGCGGACTGTATGCGTCGGGAATTGGCAGGCAGAACATTAAGAAATGAACATGACAACGGCAGGTGAAAGGCAAAACAATATATACAACTGATAAATAAAAAAACGATATGAAGACTATTATTCTGGATTTCGACGGTACGATGGGCGACACCAACTCACTGATAGTGAAAACGATGCAGCAGACGATAGCCAAGCTCGGATTACCGGAAAGAACAAATGATGAGTGTGCGGCAATGATAGGCCTGCCGCTACGCCGCACTTTCACGGAACTGATACCGATGGATGAGAAGACAGGAAAAAAGTGCGAAGAGACTTACGCCAGACTGTTCGACATAAACAACGTGCCGGGTGCAGTACCTTTATTCCCGAACGTGGTGGAGACCCTGAAAAAGATGCACGACCGCGGATTGACACTCACCATAGCCAGCAGCAGAGGACGGGACACGCTTGTGGCGTTTGTACACGATATGGGACTTGAACCATATATCTCATACATCGTATCGGCATGGGACGTGACAGAAGCCAAACCGGCACCCGAAATGGTATACAAGATACTGGAAGCTACAGGCGGACGAGCCGACGAGGCACTTGTGGTGGGCGACACGACATTTGACATCGATATGGGACGCAGCGCAGGAACGAAAACATGTGCCGTGACATATGGCAACGGCAAAAAAGAAGACTTCGGCAATGCGGACTATGTGATAGATGATTTCAGCGAACTGTTGGACATCATCTGACTGTAACAGAAGCAACATTTTACAGAAATACATACTAAGTTTTAATTAAAGGCGGGAATGTTTTTAGTAAAAGCCAAGAATACTTTCACTGAAATACAAAATGCTTTTAGTAAACGGGACATAAACAAAAAAAACAAAGGGATAAAGTCTTCATTCTGCGATTACGCATTATGCGGCTTTACCCCTTTGTCTTTTTGTGTCCGTCAACCATGCCACGATAGGCATCTGCCGGTCTTATCACATCTCATCTGGAGAGATTGTTATAACGTTCTCTATGTTTGAGCCTTCCTCCTTATAGATATATTTCACACCGAGATTAAGTTCTTTCAAACGGTTGATAGACTCACCGACAGCACCTTTGATAGCCTTTTTCGACTCTTCGGTGTTGTCTATTGTAATATCCGTGCCTTTCTTATACGTATAAGTATTGGTCATGAAACCGTCTTTGATCTCTGCTTTCACAAGTGTAAGCCCCTGCCCCATGTCCATAGGCAACTGCTTGTTCACCCTCTCCATCTCTTTCTCAAAAGCTCTCAACTTTATCTTTTGAGAAGTGGAAAGTTCTGTCTGAGCCTCGCCACCTTGCGCATCGCATTGTTTCTTTGAATCACCGCACGATGTCAATGCAGTTGCGGCACAGAACATAGCCACCGCAACAAGTCTGATTGTTTTTTTCATTTGTATTTTTATTAATGAATTATAATAAAATATGAATATTCGTATTTATCTTATTGCATGTTAGACAAATATCTTTCAGCCTCTATCGCCGCCTGACATCCGGAACCTGCAGCTGAAATGGCCTGACGATAGTGAGGGTCCGCCACGTCGCCGGCAACAAAAACACCAGGAACCTTGGTTTTCGGCGTGCCGTCTATCTTCTTTATATAGCCAACCTCATCGGTGTCAAGCCACTCCTTGAATACATCGCTATTGGGCTTATGGCCTATAGCGAGGAAGAAACCGTCGATGCTGATATCAACCAATTCTTCATCAGGTTCACCCTTACGCTTCACAAGATGAGCGCCTTCCACACCGTTTTCACCGAATAATCCAAGGGTATTATGCTCGAAGAGCACCTCAATATTCTCTGTTTTCATCACACGCTCCTGCATCACTTTCGAAGCACGAAGATACGGCTTACGCACAATCAAGTATACCTTTGCCGCAAGACCTGACAGATATATGGCTTCCTCGCAGGCCGTATCGCCACCACCCACTACCGCAACATTTTTCTTACGATAGAAAAATCCGTCGCAAGTGGCGCATGCAGATACTCCCATGCCGTTGTATTTCTTCTCGTCATCGAGCCCGAGATACTTGGCAGACGCACCGGTAGCGATAATCACCGTATCGGTTTTGATTGTCTTTCCACCCTCTGCCGTTAGAGTGTAAGGAGCTTGCGAAAAATCAGCCTTAACTATTTCACCGTCTCGTATGTCGGTTCCGAAACGCTCGGCCTGCTCACGCAGATCCATCATCATCTGGTTGCCGTCAACTCCTTGTGGATAGCCCGGAAAATTCTCAACGGTAGTTGTTTGCGTCAATTGCCCGCCCGGCTGTATTCCGCAGTATATCACCGGATTGAGATTGGCCCTGGCCGCATATATGGCTGCCGTGTATCCGGCAGGTCCGCTACCTACAATGAGGCAACGGACGTGTTCGGTATGGTTTTGTTCCATTGCTTTTTATTTATGGGAAGTATTCCTATTATGTAAATTACGAATATTACTTTATGGAAGCATGATATTAAAGACTGTTCAGATATTCAATCCACATCATGCGGTTCCCGACAGAAAGACTATGCAAGCAGTTCTTCTATCTGCTTGGCTATGTTTTCTATCTTTTCTGTCGGCTCGAAGCGTGCCACTACAACACCTTTCTTATTTGTAAGGAACTTGGTAAAGTTCCACTTTATATCCGCTTTCTCCTTATAATCCGGATCCTCATTGGATAATATCTCATCAAGCTTCGGCGCAATCGGGTGAGTCATATCAAACCCGGCAAATCCCTTTCGTTCTGTCAAGAACTTATACAACGGATCGGCATCCTCTCCGTTAACCTTGATTTTCTTGAAGCGAGGGAACTCCGTTCCGTAAGTAAGCTTGCAGAAGCTATGTATAGCCTCGTCTGTACCGGGAGCCTGCTGTCCGAACTGATTGCACGGAAAGTCAAGGATCTCAAATCCCATGCTGTGATATTTCTCATACAACTTCTCCAACTCTTCATACTGCGGTGTGAAGCCGCACTTTGTGGCAGTGTTGACAATCAGCAACACTTCATTGGCATATTCTTTGAGTGATACATCCTTGCCCTTTCTGTCCTTGACAGAGAAATCATAAACTGTTTTCATCTTCTTATTATTAATGTTTATATCCGATTATAAATGTTTACATTGTTTATTGTTTGTGTCGCAAAAGTACTCATTTTCCGCTTTACCCCCAAATGTTTATTCTCTTTTTATGATGTTTTTGACAATCTGAATATCTTTTTATTATTGTCAGATAATTGTGTTGATATATGTCAAAAATCGTGATATATTCATATTTTCATAACGTTTTGATTGTTATTTACTTATCATTAATTGTAAATTTGTAATCAGGAATTAAAATAAAAAGATTTTCAAATCAAACAACAATAAATTGTAAACATATTTACGTATTGACTATTTTAAAAAAAATAAGATTGAAAACAATGATATTTTGCCCTACGTGAGCAGATATTTGTTTTTTAGTGAGTAATTTTTATAACTAGTAGTTAGCAGAAATGAACGGGCGGGCCTACATCGTGGTGATGTGGGTCCGCCATTTTTATTTCAAAGACAAATATCCCCCTATATAGCAATCCTTTTTTTCACATGTCCAACTCCAACCGTCCACTATAATAAAATGTTTTTAAATGTACCACACAAGTTCTCACCATGCAATAATAAATATTTTATATGCTTTGATTATTCAATTGGACATCACCATACAAATAGAACGACACTTCCAAACATTAAAGATCTAAGATTTAAAAAATTGATAAACAGACGTGGTTTTATCATCTATTAAACGGGACTGCCAATACCATAAACCAAAAAAGATGCGTCTGTGCATATGCAACTACACCGACGCATCCTTTGTAATTTCTTAAAGATAAATATATATCTTATTTCTTCGCAGCCTTACCGTAGCGGCTCATGAACTTATCTACGCGACCAGCCGTGTCAACAAGCTTGCTCTTACCTGTATAGAACGGGTGAGATGTGCTTGAGATTTCGACTTTTACCACCGGGTAAGTTTCTCCTTCAAATTCTACTGTATCTGTAGCCTTGCATGTAGAACGTGTAAGGAACATATCGCCGTTGGACATATCCTTGAATACGACGGGGCGATAGTTTTCTGGATGAATACCTTGTTTCATTGTTGTTTTAAAATATTATTGTTATAAATGATTATACTCACTGTCGGGCGGCAAAGTTACAAATATTTTCCGATATGGCAAAATCTTTCATAGGCTTTTTACCTTTAAAAGCAATATAAAAGCGATAACAATAAGTGGGAAGCCACAGACTGACACGATTTTATCCACTCCGGAATAATATAGTACGCATATCGTCCAGCAAGGACCAACCTGTCAAATAAGTATAAAGCACATGGCAAAACCATTCCAACCAGGATAAAAACGATAAAGGAATATGACCTTGACGTGAGAAACATAAGCTGACATTACGAAAAAAGGCAGTATCAAAAAGGCTATATACATTTCTTTTTTAATATACCAAAGGCTGATTTTTGCGGTTTAATTACTATCTTTGCAAGCATATTTAAATTGGTATATTTATGGGAGAATACATCGTTTCGGCACGTAAATACCGGCCGGCATCATTCGATACTGTGGTTGGACAGAAATCTCTGACAACAACATTAAAGAATGCGGTGAAGAGCGGCAAGTTGGCACATGCCTATCTTTTCTGCGGACCGAGAGGAGTCGGCAAGACCACTTGTGCACGAATTTTCGCCAAGGCAATAAACTGCATGACCCCGACAGCAGATGGAGAAGCATGCGGCGAATGCGAGAGTTGCAAGGCTTTCAGCGAACAACGCTCATTCAACATATTCGAACTTGACGCAGCGAGCAACAACTCAGTGGAGCATATAAAGACCCTTATGGAGCAGACACGCATCCCGCCCCAAGTAGGAAAATACAAGGTGTTCATCATAGATGAGGTCCACATGCTGTCCACAGCGGCATTCAACGCCTTTCTAAAAACACTTGAAGAGCCGCCCGCACATGTCATATTCGTGCTCGCGACCACAGAAAAACACAAAATCCTGCCTACAATTCTGTCAAGATGCCAAATCTATGACTTCGAGCGTATGACAGTGCATGACACCATAGCACATCTGAAAAACGTGGCAGACAGCGAAGGCATCAAATATGAGGAGGAAGCGTTGGCCGTCATTGCAGATAAGGCTGACGGAGGAATGCGGGACGCCCTCTCCATATTCGACCAGGCGGCAAGTTTCTGCCAAGGCGACATAACATACCAGAAAGTTATCGAAGATCTCAACGTGCTTGATTCCGACAACTATTTCAAGATAGTGGATCTGAGTATCAAAAACAATATCAGCGGAATAATGATATTGCTCAACAATCTAATAAGCAATGGATTTGACGGTGGACTGCTCATCGGCGGACTGGCAAAGCACGTGCGCAACGTACTGATGGCAAAAGATGAAAGCACACTCCCGTTGCTTGAAGTGAGCGACAGCCGCAGGGAAATGTACAAACAGCAAGCCGGGCGCTGTGATACAAGATTTTTGTATCAGGCATTGAAAATAATGAACAACTGCGATATAAACTACCGTCAAAGCAGCAACAAGCGTCTTTTAGTGGAGCTTACGCTGATAGAGATCGGACAAATAACACAACCCGAAGACTCTCCTGCCGCGGGGCGTTGCCCCAAGAGATTAAAATCCCTGTTCAAGAACCTGATTCAGCAATCCCGACAACACATGGAGGCTCCGCAGGTGGCCGCCGCCGGGCAAAATTCAAGCATTGCTAAATCAACAAAGCCTGTAGCCACAGACAATGTGGCTACTCCAGAAAAAGAGATATCAGTAAATACAAATACCAAATCCGACAATGCCGATATTGATGTCCAACCGCAAACGACAACCGTACAATCGGGCAACTCTATATCACCTACACAAAAAACGACATCACGCATTGTGCTCAAAGACAGTAAAGGAGCATTAGGATACTCATGGAATAATCTTCGGCAAATGTCAAAACCGAAGAAAATGCAAATCATTCCTGGTACACTCGGAACAGACGATCCGAACTCGACAAATAAAAACGAATATCAGGAATTCACTCAACAAGAGCTTGAATTTCAGTGGATGTCCATGTGCAACCGGATGCCGCAGAAACTGAGCGGCATAGCCGCACGGATGAAAAATATGAATCCCGTAATAACGGAATTTCCGAATATTGAAGTTACGGTGGAAAACCAAATCATGCTCGATCAGATACAAGCCATACGAGGAAGCGTCGTAAACACGCTGAAGCTTTATCTGCATAACAGTGAGATCACGTTCAATATGAAAATGGCCGAGCGGAACGAACAAGTGAAAGTATTAACCAGAAGAGAACAATTTGAAATGATGAGCCGGCAAAATCCGGCCATTGAGAAATTACGGGCACTGCTTGACCTTGAACTGGCATAACACATACAAAAAAGCATAAAAGGTAAAAGGCTGGCGGCATGATTATATTATAAGTATTGATATAAAAACCAACCGCCGGCCTTTTACCTTTTACTTTTAAGCTCTATGCTTTTTACATTTACTAAATAAGTTGCATACCCCATTCCCGACAAGCCCGCCTCATGTCATCCGGCCAGATACTTGCCTGAATTTCACCGATATGCGCTTTTTGAAGCAGCACCATACAAAGACGACTCTGTCCTATTCCACCTCCTATACTCAACGGAAGTTCTCCGGCAAGAAGTTTCCTGTGAAAATAAAGCGATGCCCGCTCTTCCTTACCCTCCATTGCCAACTGGCGCAAAAGTGACCCGCCATCAACACGGATACCCATAGACGACAGTTCAAACGAACGGCCAAGAACCGGATACCATATAAGAATGTCGCCATTAAGGCCGGCAAGCCCATTCTCGCCAACAGTAGACCAGTCGTCATAGTCAGGTGCACGACCATCATGCTTCTTTCCGTCACCCAATTCTCCTCCTATACCTATTATAAATACCGCACCGTATTTTCTACATATCTCATCCTCACGCTCTTTTGAAGAAAGCCCCGGATACATCTGTCTCAGTTCCTCACTATGAATGAAAGTTATCGTCTCCGGCAGAAAAGGAATCAACTGCGGATATGTCTCACAAGTGAGATACTCTGTACGACGAATTGCCGCATAAATACGTTCCACCACATTCTTCAGATAAGCCACACTGCGCTGACTATCCGTTATTACAGCTTCCCAGTCCCATTGATCGACATACAGCGAATGGAGATTATCCAATTCCTCATCGGCACGGATAGCGTTCATATCTGTATATATTCCGTATCCGGGTTCTATATCATACTCTGCGAGCGACAGCCTCTTCCACTTGGCAAGAGAATGGACAACCTCTGCCTCCGCATCTCCAAGATCTTTTATCGGAAACGACACCGCACGCTCCACTCCATTCAAATCATCATTTATACCAAGCCCTTTCAAAACAAAAAGCGGCGCCGTGACACGACGAAGCCTTAATTCCGTAGACAGATTTTGCTGGAAGAATTCTTTAATCAGTTTTATCCCCTGTTCTGTCTGCTTCATGTCAAGCAATGCCTTATAGCCTGCCGGCTTTATCAATTCACTCATATATTCCAACTATAAATATGTGATTACTCTCGTACTTCCATACAATTCATTTATCGTTTGCAAAGATAGTCTTTTTCACTCCAATACGCAAGCGACAGCACCTGTATTTTAAATTAAAAGAAAGAAAAGGCTGTTTATTTATAACGTTTTGACAAATCCCGTACAATTAAACTGAAAATACAAATCGCCACAGTATAATATATATAATTGCAATCGTGCGTCGACAGAAAGCAGTCGTTTCCGCATGGGCATGCAACCAAAAGCAGAAGCCGCAAACACCCCGACATGTACAGCCAAAAAATATTATGATACGAATTTATCTGTATAAAAATTAGGCAGTTTCCATTCTTTTTATTAACTTTGCATCCGCATTGGTTCCGTAGCTTAGCTGAATAGAGCGTCAGATTCCGGTTCTGAAGGTCGAGGGTTTGAATCCCTCCGGGATCACAAAAAGAGATGAGGTTCTTACCGCATCTCTTTTCTTGAAAAATGGCACAAGGCTTTCTTTGCTAAAATGGTAAAAAGATTTATATGCGATACTTTATAACACTCAGTTATGACGGAACAAACTATCACGGATGGCAAATCCAGCCAAACGGGAATACAGTCCAGGCCGAACTTCAATGCGCATTGACAATCTTGCTGCGCCAAGATATAAACGTAGTTGGTGCCGGACGCACCGATACCGGCGTACACGCACGTTTCATGACTGCACATTTTGATATTGAAAGAAATTTAAACTGCCAGCAATTGGCATACAAACTGAACAGGCTTTTACCTAAAGACATTTCCGTTAGCGAAGTAAAGCCTGTCGGCAACAATATGCACGCTCGTTTCAGTGCCACATCACGCACATACCATTATTATGTGCACACCGCCAAAAATCCATTCCTCAGAGCCTATTCCTGCGAGCTTCATTATCAACTTGATTTTGACTTAATGAACGAAGCCGCCGCTCTTTTACTTGAATATAAGGATTTTGGAGCATTCTGTAAAAGCCATGCGGATGTGAAGACAACATTATGCGAGGTAACATCAGCAGAATGGCACCGCATGTCACCCACAACATGGTACTTCGAAATAACCGCAAACAGATTTCTTCGCAACATGGTCCGCGCTGTTGTCGGCACACTGGTAGATGTAGGACGCCATCGCCTTACAATAGAAGAGTTCCGCAATGTCATTGAAGGACGGCGCCGAACAGAGGCTGGAGAGTCAATGCCAGGCAATGCTCTGTTTCTGGAAGACATAAAATATTAAGTTCTATTTGTATAATTTATGTGGTTAATCTTAGCTTTCATGTCAGCCGCCCTACTCGGCTTCTACGATTCATTCAAGAAAAAAGCACTCGGAAACAATTCCGTAATACCTGTTTTATTTCTCAACACCTTATTCTCCTCACTCATATTTTTGCCTTTCATCATATTAAGCCACAACACTGATGTTTTCGATTCCACTATCTTTCATGTAGCATCCGGAAATTGGGACGCACATAAATACATAATCCTTAAAAGTATAATTGTTCTCAGCAGTTGGGTTCTCGGATATTTCGGCATGAAACATTTGCCGCTTACAATCGTCGGGCCTATCAACGCCACACGCCCTGTAATGGTTCTCATCGGGGCTTTTCTTGTCTTTGGAGAAAGGCTCAATTTATGGCAATGGACAGGTGTCTTGCTTGCAATCGCATCATTTTTCATGCTCAGCCGCAGCGGCAAAAAAGAAGGGATAGACTTCAAACACGACCACTGGATATGGATGATAGTCGGCGCGGCCGTTCTCGGAGCCATCAGCGGACTATACGATAAATATCTAATGGCACCAGAAAGCAGCGGAGGAGTAGGACTTGACAAAATGATGGTACAAAGCTGGTACAATATATACCAATGCTTCATGATGGGAATAATGATGATGATTTTATGGTGGCCCAAACGCAAATCCACCACACCATTCCACTGGGATTGGAGCATTATATTCGTCAGCATATTCCTAAGTACGGCAGATTTCGTTTATTTCTACTCGTTAAGTCAGCAGGACGCCATGATAAGCATTGTGTCAATGATCCGTCGTGGCAGCGTTATTGTCAGTTTCTTAATAGGAGCGATAGCTTTCCATGAAAAAAATCTCAAATCCAAATTCATTGATTTGACATTGGTCATTCTCGGCATGATATTCCTATACATAGGCTCACGATAACCGTTTATCTGAAAAAGAATACAATGGTAAAATTCTTTTTTGCATAGTTTATGTAAAAAAAGAATAAAAAAAGCATCATGACAAATAAATATTCGTATCTTTACGGTGAATTTAAAATCTAATGTTTATTATGTCTTGGATTGGCTATTTAATAGATAACATGTGGCAACTTTGGTTGATTGTAGCACTAATATCTATCTTATTTGAGATTTTCACAAGCGGATTCTTCATCGCATGCTTTGCTGTTGGAGCCTTATCCGCCTTGATAACGTCATTCTTCGGAGGCGTATATCTACAATTGACTGTATACACAGTGGTTTCGGCCATAAGCATATTCCTCGTCAGGCCGTTTGCGGTCCGCTATCTAAATACAGGCAGCAAATGGCGCCCAAGCAATGCCGATGCGCTCATAGGACGCACTGGCCTCGTTGTTCAGACCATAGAGAGCGACGGATACGGCCGCATTGAGATAGACGGCGACAACTGGAAAGTTGAATCGGAAGACGGCACGACCATCTCTGCCGGCGCAAAGGTGATGGTAACAGGACGTGAAAGTATAATCCTTAAAGTAAAGAAAATATGTTCATAGAGTATTTTTTTATCGTACTAATAGTATGTATTTTGGTATTTGCCAAAATGGCCTTGGTGATCATTCCGCAGTCAGAAACAAAAATTATCGAGCGACTCGGTAAATACTATGCGACGCTAAACCCCGGTATAAATCTGATAATCCCATTTATCGACAGGGCAAAAGAGATTGTTATTCTCTCACGCGGTCGTTATATGTATACGACATCCATAGATTTAAGAGAGCAAGTTTATGATTTCCCGAAGCAGAACGTGATTACCAAAGACAATGTCCAGACAGAGATCAACGCTTTGCTTTACTTCCAGATTGTCGATCCGTTCAAGGCTGTATATGAGATAAGCAATCTGCCAAACGCCATCGAGAAACTCACACAAACGACGCTCCGAAACATCATCGGAGAGTTGGAACTCGACGAGACATTGACCAGCCGTGACACAATCAACACCAAACTACGTGTCGTGCTTGATGATGCCACAAACAAATGGGGAATAAAAGTCAACCGTGTAGAGTTGCAAGACATCACTCCACCTGCAAGCGTACTTGCAGCAATGGAAAAACAAATGCAGGCCGAACGCAACAAACGTGCCGCCATCCTGACAAGTGAAGGAGAGAAAGCATCTGAAATATTGCAGTCTGAAGGAGAAAAAATGGCTACCATCAACCGTGCCGAAGCAGCCAAGCAAGAGGCCATTTTACATGCCGAAGGTGAAGCTCAGGCAAGAATACGAAAAGCCGAAGCCGAAGCCATCGCCATTGAGAAGATAACCGAAGCTGTAGGCAAAAGCAGCAATCCTGCCAATTACCTGCTCGCACAGAAATACATCCAGATGCTTCAAACCATCGCTGAAGGCGACAAGACCAAGACTGTATACATGCCTTACGAGGCGACAAACCTCATGGGCAGTATAGGAGGTATAAAAGAACTCTTCAAAGCCGAATAAGCACCATAATATCATCATGAAACAATAAGCCAGTGATATCTGTTGTCTTTATGACACATTGATATCACGGGCTTATTGTTTATATATGTTTTATATTATTGATTTATCAAAAAAGTGACATTTGTAATAACAGATTACAATTAATTTTTATAATTTTGTAGGCATAATCAGACTTTCATTATTTTTTATGGTACATAATATTTTCAAGGGATTGGGTATAGCGTTGGTCACACCGTTCAACGAAGACGGTTCCGTTGATTATGCGTCATTGCTCCAATTACTGGAATATCAATTAAATAACGGTGCCGATTTTTTCTGCATTTTAGGCACAACGGCAGAGACTCCATGTCTCACATCCGAAGAAAAAAATAAGATCAAACAACTTGTAGTGGATAAAGTCGGCGGACGGGTACCTATTCTTATGGGTTGCGGAGGTAACAATACAGCCATGATCGTAAACGAACTGCAAACAGGAGACTTTCGCGGCATAGACGGTATACTCAGTGTCTGTCCTTATTATAACAAACCGTCGCAAGAAGGTATATACCAACATTTCAAAGCTATCGCCGGCGCAACAAAACTGCCCGTCGTGCTTTACAATGTTCCGGGACGTACGGGAGTCAACATCACCGCCGCCACAACAGTAAGGCTGGCACGCGACTGCAATAATATCGTTGCAATAAAAGAGGCCGGTGGCAGCCTCGAACAGGTAGACGAGATTATCAAGAACAAACCTAACGACTTTGATGTGATAAGCGGAGACGATGCTCTCACATTCCCGATGATATCATGTGGAGCCGTGGGCGTAATCAGCGTTATAGGCAATGCGCTGCCACGTGAGTTCTCAAAGATGATCCGTCTTGAATTCAAAGGAGAATACGACGGAGCCAGAAAGATACATCATAAGTTTACAGACCTGTTCAGCCTGCTGTTCGTAGACGGCAATCCGGCCGGAGTCAAGGCCATGCTTCACGAGATGGGAATGATCAACAATATACTGCGACTGCCGCTCGTGCCAACAAGAATCTCCACATTACAGCGAATGAGCGAGATAATGAAAGAACTCAAAATATAAAAACACGATGCATACAAGAGAAGAACAGTTGGAATCTTTCGGCAGACTGCTTGACGTGCTTGACCAACTCAGGGAGAAATGCCCATGGGACCACAAGCAGACAAACGAAAGCCTACGCCCCAATACCATAGAGGAGACATACGAACTGTGCGATGCCCTGCTAAAAAATGACAGTCTGAATATTTGCAAAGAATTGGGCGATGTATTGCTTCATATATGTTTTTATGCTAAAATAGGCAGCGAGGAAGGCAAGTTTGACATAGCCGATGTTTGCAACAAGCTCGTTGACAAGCTAATATATCGGCATCCTCATGTATACCATCCGTCGCAAGTAGGCGCGGCTGCGCCCAAGCCATTACCATACGGAGAAAACGGTGAAAAGAGCGATGATATGCGAAATGCTAAAACAGCCGAACAAGTAGTGGAGAACTGGGAACAGATAAAGTTGATTGAAAAAGACGGTAACAAGAGTGTTCTGTCCGGTGTTCCTACATCACTTCCCTCACTGATAAAAGCCTACCGCATTCAGGACAAGGCACGAAACGTAGGCTTCGATTGGGAAGACAAAGGCGATGTATGGGGTAAAGTACGCGAGGAACTCGAAGAACTGGAAGCCGAACTGAGACGTGAAGACACCCAAAGGGCGCAGGCCGAGTTCGGAGACTTCCTGTTCAGCGTAATAAACGCCGGCCGCCTGTATCACCTCAATCCCGATACCGCTCTTGACAAGACAAACGACAAGTTTATCCGTCGTTTCAATTATATAGAGGAGCACAGCATAAAAATAGGCAAACCGTTGAAAGACATGACTCTCGGAGAGATGGATGCCTTATGGAACGAAGCCAAGAAAAATGAGAATGAATGACGATTATCCAACAACTAAAATCAAAGTTTATGGACAAAAGAATATTACTAATGGTGACAGCTGTAGCGGCCACACTTTTCAGTTGCGGCAACAAGACAGACCGGCAAGCACCGAAAGACAGCACAAATGTGGTTGAGAATGTCATTAACAAGGAACTTACCGTATTCGGCATGTGCGGAGAGGCTTCCGCCATGAACACCCTGCAATTGATAACAGACAGCGGCGACACATTGTCTCTGAGTGTCAACGAAGCCAAGGAAAACAACAATGTATTTGGCGGTTACGGCATAGGAGACCGTATGGCCGTATTGCTCAATGATGATAAAACCGAAGCCAAGCAAGTAATAAACGAGACAACCCTGCTCGGCAATTGGACTATGCCAGACCCGTTTGACGGCAGTTCGATAGTTGGCATGGCCCTGAAAGACGGCGGTATAGCGGAAAGCATAGACATGGCAAATATCGTGTATAAAGCATGGCGAATTACCAATGGCCGCCTTGAACTGACACTTATGCGGGAAGGAGGAAGCGAGGAGGACGAAATCGAGGTATACGACATAAAGAAGCTTGATGCCGACTCGCTGGTATTCGGAAACGACGAAGATATTTTTGAATACTGCCGTCAGAAATAAACCGGATAATTAAAAATCCTGATCAGCTTTTGGAACCGTTTAAAGTCCATATATTGGGATGCGGCAGTGCCCTCCCCACCCTTAAGCATTACGCATCATCGCAAGTTGTCGAGGTGCGCAAGAAACTTTTCATGATAGATTGCGGAGAAGGAACGCAGATGCAGCTGCGACGTTCCCGAATCCGATTTACCAAGATAAACCACATATTCATTTCACACCTGCATGGCGACCATTGCCTCGGCCTTATCGGAATGCTGTCCACGTTCGGAATGTTGGGCCGCACGGCACCCATGCACATCTTCGCCACGGAAGAACTTGGCCCGATACTGAAATCGAGTCTGGCAGCCTTTTGCTCCGGACTTGACTACGAAATATGCTTTCACCCGATAGACACCGCAAAAAGTACCGTCATCTATGAAG
The DNA here is from genome assembly GCF_013166535.1 of Prevotella sp. PTAC. Classification (NCBI taxonomy): domain Bacteria; kingdom Pseudomonadati; phylum Bacteroidota; class Bacteroidia; order Bacteroidales; family Prevotellaceae; genus Prevotella; species Prevotella sp. PTAC. The sequence goes on along the minus strand of NZ_JABKKK010000005.1, from coordinate 51,235 downwards.
ACCGCAGCCTTACCGTAACTACAATCCCCCTAAACCACCGTATGCCATGTTGCGGCTTTCTTTTCAAAGAGAAACCCACCATGCCACATATCAGGCGAGACATCATCGATCTCTACGGAATACCGGTAAGCCAGATAGACAATATCAAAAACGGACACGACTGGACCACGGAAGACGGGGATGTCATACCTAACTCAAAGCTCACGACACCGGCCGACCCTGTGCGCAGCTATGCTTATTGCAGCGATACGCGTTATATACCCGGACTTCATAAACTCATATCTGGAGCAAGCACTCTCTACCACGAAAGTACATACGCCAACGATAATCAGCGAATGGCTATCAAATACAAGCACTCCACAGCCGAAGAAGCTGCCCGTACGGCACTTGCCGCTGGAGTGAAACAACTTGTACTGGGCCATTACTCGTCACGATACGAGGACGAAACCATATTGCTCAACGAGGCACGGGCCGTATTTGAAAACACTATTCTATCCGATGAAATGGCTGTCATCGACGTATGACTCTTTCATTCAGGCAAATCATATTTGCCGCCATACAGCCTTTTACCGTTTTTTTACTGAATTAACAGCATATAAACCCACCTAAAATGGAAAAAGACAGAATACTGGTCGTAGACGACGAAGAGACTCTCTGCGAGGTTTTGCAGTTTAATCTCGAAGTTGAGGGCTATGAAGTCGATGTGGCATACAGTGCAGAGGAAGCGTTGGAAAAAGACATAAGCCGCTACTCACTCATACTGCTCGATGTGATGATGGGCGACATCAACGGGTTCAAAATGGCGCGCATACTAAAAAACGCACCTGAAACAGCCGGAATACCAATCATTTTCTGCACGGCAAAAGACTCTGAAGACGACATGGTGGCCGGACTGAATATCGGTGCCGATGACTACATAGTCAAGCCGTACTCTGTGCGGAATGTTATGGCCAGGGTAAAAACGGTTTTGAAACGCACCCGCCACACAGCCGACACCAATCCGGACATTTTGTCATACAGAGGGCTTTCGCTCGAGCTTTCCCTTAAACGCTGTCTTGTAGACAACAAGGAAGTGATACTACCACGAAAGGAATATGAAATACTTTGTCTGTTGCTGACACACCAAGGCAGGGTTTTCTCGCGGCATGAAATACTTTCAAAAGTATGGCCGGAAGAAGTTGTCGTGGCAGACAGAGTGGTAGACGTGAATATCACGCGCCTGCGCTCCAAAATAGGAGAATACGGAAAAAATATTTTCACACGAGTAGGATACGGATATGGTTTCAAGGGGTAAAATGTCATATCATACGAAGCTTTTCATTCTATTGCTTGGCTTTTCATGGCTGATGGTCGTCTGCTTCGTGGCTTTTCAGTATGAACGCGAAAAACAGTTCAAGATAGACAAACTGGACAGCCAACTGCAACTATACAACGTGCATCTGCTCGATGCCATATCTGCCGACACACCCATAGACCGGGTTCTGAACGACTCAAGAAAGCCTATGGACGACATCCGTGTCACAATCACAGACCTGTCAGGACATGTGGTATTCGACAACTCGCTCGACACCCTGCCGTCTGAAAACCACCTCAGCCGCACCGAGATCTCAAACGCAATAAAATACGGACACGACTACACACTGAGACGACACTCACAGAGCACTGACAACACATATTTCTACTCTGCCACAAGGGGCGGCGACATCATCATACGATCGGCCGTGCCCTACTCCTTGCCGCTGCAAGCCGTGCTCAAAACGGATAACACATTCCTGTGGTTCATGCTTTTCGTAACACTCGGAATAAGCATAATAGGATATTTTGCCACACGGCGCCTCGGACGCACCATCACCAGACTCAACGATTTTGCGGAAAAAGCAGAGAAAGGAGAGAAAATCTACGATGACGGATACTTCCCGAGCGATGAACTTGGCAGCATATCGAGCCATATAGTCAGACTGTATGCCCGACTGCAACAAGCCACGACCGACCTTAAACACGAGCACAAGGTTGCCATACACGAGGAACAGGAGAAGATAAGAATAAAAAAGCAACTTACCAACAATATAAACCACGAGCTTAAAACTCCCGTTTCATCAATGCTGGCATGCCTTGAAACACTGCTCGACCATCCCGAACTGCCGGAAGAAAAGCGCACTAAATTCATCCGAATGTGCCATGACAACTGTGAACGGCTTGGCAGACTGATGGCCGATGTATCGTCAATAACACGCATGGACGACGGTTCGAGACTTATAGAGAAAGAAAAACTGAGACTCGACTTGCTGATAGCGGGTGTGGTGACCGATGAGAAACCGCACGCTGAGACACATGGATTCAATATCAATAACAACGTTAAAGACAATCTAACGGTATGCGGCAACGCACCGTTTCTCGAATCAATATTCAGAAACCTGATAGACAATGCCATCACATACTCGCAAGGCGACAATATAAAAATAAAACTGACAGCAAGCGACAGCGATAAATACTTTTTTTCTGTGTCTGACAACGGTATAGGCGTTCCGGACGAACACATACCTCACCTGTTTGAACGTTTCTACCGTATAGATAAAGGCCGCTCACGAAAGGCAGGCGGAACAGGCCTCGGACTATCCATCGTCAAAAACTCGGTACAACTTCACGGCGGCACCATCTCGGTGAACAACAGACGTGACGGAGGACTGGAATTCCACTTCTCCATAAGCAGGAAGTAGCCATATAACCGGAAACAATGGTTCAGGCATATCCCGATATGTAAGAAATATATCATAAAAAAAGCCCTGTCTTTTTTCTCAAACCAGAATTGCGAAAACGATACATGTCGCCATATACATTGCGATAGCACAATCATCCGAATACTATTTGTAAACAGTTTTTCCGCAACCGGATGCCCGTTGGAACGCATCGGGCAACTAACCGCAACACGGTTAGCAGCCCGTTGGAAGACAATCAGACGCTAAATGCAACGCAATTAGACGCTAAACACAACCCGGAAAGCGTTTTGAGACCAGATGGAAAGCATGCCGCAATTCACCTCTTAACCTATCTGTTTGAATTTCAACGAATTAAACTAAACGACAAAATACACCGGTATTTCCGTCCACAGGATTTTAAATTCAGAAAAACCGAAATACAAAAGGTTTTTTGTAATATTTTTTCCAAGCAACACAGGCAGCCGGATTAAAAACCGGTCTGCCTGTGCAACTTGTCTACCGAGCGCAGCAACTTACGCAGATTTGACATCATTTCCTGAGATTCCTGTAGCATATTAAGATATACGTACAGCACAGCCATATCAGCCGGATCGCCATCTCTGAGACGTTCGAACATAAGACGGCATTTTACAGATATGGCATCCTTTATCTTGTCGCATTTCCTGCGTATCATCGCTATGTATTCAAAACCGTCCGTATCTATCACGCTCAACGATTCGTTCAGCACATCCATTATTTCAGAGCGAATATCGTCAAACTCTGATTTATATTGCGACGGAAGCACCCTGAAATTGTTTTCCACATGCTCCTTGCACACTTCATTTATGTGCCTCATATTATAGTTCATCGCCATACAAGAATTGTTGGCAAGGTGCAGCCACGTATTTTTCTCTATAGCAATCTCTTTGCTGACATATCGGAGACATAGAGTCTCCCTCCTCCGCGTACCTTTCAATATAGACTTCTGCCTGTACAGTTCACGTTCGCTCTTGCTGAGCATGTTTATCTTATCATTGATAAATCCGGATGTGATGTCACTGTAAGTCTCGATTACATGCAACAGGAATTTTTTGTGGTGCTCACCCATGTATATCGACAACAGATTCCAAGCCTGCTTCTTGTCCCTGGTGGTAAGAATGGTCTGGAAGAGAGAGTCGCTTTGGTCTTCCTTCTTCCTGTTCTTAAACCTGATGTTGCTCTTTATCAGCAAGACTACCGCTATCACAGCACCGGCTATCATTGCCACATAACCACCCTGATGCATGACAAGAACTATCACCGCCGCACCGATAAACGCCGCACCGGCCGTAATAAACCAGCCACCGATGACAGATATGACTCCCGTTATGCGGAAGACGGCACTCTCACGCCCCCAGGCCCTATCGGCAAGCGACGTACCCATTGCCACCATAAAAGTGACAAAAGTAGTGGAAAGAGGCAGTTTCAGCGACGTACCGACGGCTATAAGCATTCCAGCCAGGGTCAGATTTACCGCTCCACGTATAAGATCGAAAGCCGCCCCGTCCTCCATTTCTGTTTTTTCAGTATCAAAACGACCGTTAAGCCAAGACAGCACACGCTTGGGGATATACCTCCTGAGCCAGGAACTGAAAGACAATACCGTACGCACAATCTTGCGGGCGGCACGCGACGAACCGAACATCTCGTCGCCGGCATCACGACTGCCCAATCCTATCTCTGTCTTCGACACGTTAAGAGCTTTCTTGGACGTGGCAAGCGATATAACCATTATCGTGCCTGCAATGGCAAGGAAATAAAACGGCGTGTCTGAAGGAGCGTTCAACGACCCCATCATAAACGAATGGGGATCACCGGCACCGTTTGTCACGTAGTCCGTGTAAGAGGACAATCCGCTGAGAGGCACACCTATAAAGTTCACCAAGTCGTTCCCTGCAAACGCCATAGCCAGCGAGAACGTACCGATAAGAACCACAACTTTCAGCACATTGACCTTCAGAAAATATAAAACCTGCATCAGGACAGTGAAAAACAAGAAGCATACAGCAAGAATGACGATTGTATTGTCATGTATGCAGCCTTTCAGTTCAGGAGTCATGAAGGCCATATCCTTTATACCTTTAAGAAGCAGGAAGTATATTATAGCCGTGGTGGCGACACCGCCGAAAAGCCCTATTTTCCACTTCATCGTACTCTTATATCCGAAAGAGAATATCATTCTCGTGATAAACTGCACAACCGTGCCGAAGAAAAAAGCGATGGCCACAGAAAGGAATATACCGAGTATGACAGACAACGCTTTCTCCGTATTCAGCAAATCATTTATACCCAAGTCTCCCGCATCGCCGATTATCTTCACGATGGCAACGGCAAACGCGGCACCGAGCAACTCAAAGACAAGCGAAACGGTAGTGGACGTGGGCAACCCCACTGAATTGAAAATGTCAAGAAGAATGATGTCTGTGACCATCACCGCCATGAAAATACACATCAGCTCATAGAAAGAGAAATGCTCCGGACGGAAAATACCGTGCCGCGCGATATCCATCATGCCGTTACTCATGGCCGCCCCGATGAAGACACCCACCGAAGCGATGATTATAATGACCCTGAATGATGCCGCCTTTGAGCCTATGGCGGAGTTAAGAAAGTTCACCGCATCGTTACTTACACCCACCGAGAGATCGAAGACTGCCAGCAAAAAGATTGTAATGATTATTCCTAAAAATACTAATTCCATAATTTCACTTCTTTTGTCGATGCAAAATTAAAGTCATTATATTTCATAAATGTTTCATCTCGGTTAATATTACGTAAAGGATTGTTTAATATTGCATAAAAATTTCATCCCCATACAACTCTGCATTCACGATTATATTGTATTTTCACAATAAATATTTTGCAGTATGGATATAAAATATTATATTTGCAAATAAAATTAAATCGAATATGACAAGAAGACTACTCATACTTGCAATTATATCCATAATGACACTTGCGGCATCTTCACCGGCACTCGCCTCAGAGATGGAAGCGAGCTATCAGGAGCAGATTGATGAGCGGGCCATAAGCATAACGGTTGAACAGGCTACTGTGCATGTAACAGGCGCGAACGGGCTGATACTCGAAGTCGTATCGCTCACAGGCAAACCTGTGATGAAAATAAAGATAGAAAGCCCCGCACAACGTGTTGAACTTAATGTACCCAAAGGTTGCTACATATTGAAAATCGGCAAGATTGTAAGAAAAGTCTCTATCCGTTAATCTGGTTTTGCCTGTTGGCAATTATATCCGGGTGCGGTGACAACAGCCACAATCATTATCATAATAATATAACAATGGATGCGTTTTCGGATTTGAGAACGCAGGAATATGTTATAAATTCACATAAAATAAAAGAGAATATAGACAAGATCTGTCGCATTGAGACTGACACTATATTCGCTGACGGGCATACACGCAGTCATTATGTAAACAACGGTTCGCTTTTATGGATAAACAGATATGGTGTCGGAAGCTGCGCCGACAGCCTGCTTACCGTTCTGAAAACGGTGGAAGACAGCATAGGATTTACAAGCCGTTCTTTCGATGCCGAACTCATCGAAAACGATATACAGCGCATACGCAACCTTGATTTCGATAAAGACGGAAATACCATTAACGATGTAATGGCCCGCTTGGAATTCCGACTTACAAAAGCGTATCTTCGCTATGTAACCGGACAGAGTTTCGGGTTTACGAACCCTTATTATATGTTTAACAAACTGGATGCCATCAGCGACGATTCGACAAAGCGTGTACTTGGCTACCGCCGGCTTTTCGACATTGAAATACGCAGGCCTGATGATAAATTCTTCATACATGCCTTAAGCCAAATCACCAACGACAGCATATCAGGTTTTCTGCGCAGCGTGAAGCCTACAAACCCTCTGTATCTACGCCTGCAAAAGGAATTGGCCGCATCCGAAAATGACAATGACACCAAATCACGAATGCGGATATTATGCAATATGGAGCGATGCAGATGGCGGCAAAACGGCGTCCGCGACACAACGGGAAAGCACATCATCGTAAACATCCCGGCATATCACTTATACGCATACGGCAGTGGAAACGTGATTGACATGCGAATAGGATGCGGAGCCTTTAAGACAAAGACCCCGTTACTCACAAGCGCAATAGGTTGGATGGAAGTTAATCCCGTATGGAACATCCCGATGAGCATCATCAGAAACGAAGTCGCACCGCATGCGGGTGACGCTTCATATTTCGAAAGAAACAATTACTACATCATCGAGAGAAAAACCGGAAACAGAATTGACATAGAGAATCTGACGGCCGGTAACTTGCGCTCAGGGCATTATGCGGTCATTCAAGAAGGCGGAGCAGGCAATTCGCTCGGACGCATAATATTCAGGTTCCCAAACAACTTCTCGGTATTTCTTCACGACACGTCGAGCCGTGGCGTTTTCGGCAGGGAAAACCGTAGCGTCTCACACGGATGCGTGAGAGTTCAACGGCCTTTCGACCTGGCGGTATTCCTGTTAGACAATCCCGACGAATGGCTGCTTGACAGATTGCGTATATCAATGGATATCGCACCGGAGACCAACAAAGGGCGAAGATATATACAAAACGAAGACAACAACCGCCGGCTGATACGCTCATTGACCGTCAAACCAAACGTGCCGATATCCATAACTTATTATACTATATTTGAAGAACCGGACGGCTCTTTACGGAGCTATCCCGATGTATACGGATACGACAATATAATGAGCATGCACATCAAACCGTTTATGAGACAGGATTAAACACCTCACTATACCATATCGAGCATATCACGAGGCCGTGCCAGACACCTGATGAAGCATAATAAAGCATTTACCGGAACGGTATTAAACCTTTAATGAAATAAATCGTCAAAGAATAAAGTGGAAAAATACGACGAACGACATATAACATTGTTGCTGGCCGACCCCAAAACCCAGCGCAACGCCTTTGAAATGGTCGTACGCCAATATAGCGAGCAGCTGTATTGGCAAATCCGCCGTATAGTCATCACTCATGAAGACGCAGACGATGTGATGCAGAATGTGTTCCTAAAAGCATGGACCAATCTCGGTTCGTTCCGTAACGACTCCAAGATCTCCACATGGCTTTACCGCATTGCCGTAAACGAAAGCCTCGGCTTTCTCAGGAAACGCAAGACAATGACACTGATAAGCGCTGACGCCGAAGATACCAACGTCGCCAATGAGTTGATAGCAGATAAGTATTTCGACGGCGACGAGACCCAGGCGATGCTGCAGGAAGCGATATCCAAGCTGCCCGATGTACAGCGTTGCGTATTCAACATGCGGTATTACGATGAACTTAAATACAGCGAAATAAGTAAGATATTGAGTACATCCGAAGGCGCATTAAAAGCCTCTTACCACATTGCGGTAAAGAAAATATCGGAGTATTTCAAGCTGCATGATTAAACTTTTCAGTTTGTTATACATCAAAAAGATAAAGAACAGTTATGGTAAAAGAAGAAAGGTACATAAAGAATCGGTTTGGCAAGGATAATCATTTCCGTGTGCCGACAGGCTATTTCGACAATTTTGCCTCAACAATTATCGACAAATTGCCAGAGCAAGAACACAGGATAATCCGTCGCCGCTCACGCATACAGATATTGCGTCCGATACTTTACTCGGCAGCATGCTTGTGTCTCGCCATATTCGGCATCACGGTATATCTGTCTAAAACAGAGCCACAACACGACACCATGCGAAGCGAATCCGTTGCTCACTCAAATGGGGGGTATACATACACGGCGGAAGATGCCATAATCGACCATGCGATGATGGACAATGCTGACATTTATGCCTGCCTTATGAGCGAATAATAAAATAGGGAATATATGAGAAAAAGATTATTGCTTTGTTTTGTTTCATTGGTCATTGCACTGTCTGTCTGTGCCCAGGATAACCGTGGGAAAGGGTTCTCTCCAGAAAAATTTCAGGCTGATTTGGAACAATTCATTATCAAAGAAGCCGGCCTGACCAACAAAGAGGCAGAGAAATTCTTTCCGCTATACGATGAAATGAGAAAAGCCCAACGTGCGAAATTCGACCGAATACGCCAATTAAGCAGAAATAATCCGACAGACGATGCCGCCTGCCTGAATATAATCAAACAGTGCGACAAACTGGAAATAGACCTGAAGAGGATACAACAGTCATATCACAACAAGTTTCTGACCGTCATACCTGCACGAAAACTGCTTGATGTCATAAAAGCGGAGAATAAGTTTCACAGGCGTTCACTGAAAAAAATGCACGATAACAACCAAAAGAAAGGCAGAAAATAGATTTACGATTATATTAAAATCGAACACCGGCTGTATCGGAACATGCCTTCTGTCAAACAGATTCAATACCTGTCGTACAGGAACCGGTTTCAGCTATATCAGAATTGCCATATCGGTCATATAGGAACGAATATCCCATTATATCAGAACCGAATGCCCTCCATATAGCAACTGATATTCAGCCAAGTTTGGAATTATCTATATTTTTAGGACAAATACTCTCCAAGCCGCACTTCTCACAGTGCGGCTTTCTTGATGTACATACATATCTTCCATGTAACAAGAGCCAATGATGAGCCAATGGTATATCATCTTCGGGTATATATTTCATCAAATTCCGCTCCACCTTATAAGGGGTATCGTCCTTATCCGATACCAATCCGAGCCTGTGACTGACCCTGAATACATGCGTATCGACAGCCATTGTAGGTTTCCCGAAAGCGACAGCTTGGATCACATTCGCCGTCTTGCGGCCCACACCCGGCAAAGCGAGCAGTTCTTTCAGATCCGACGGTACCTCACCGTCATGCTTTTCCATTAGACAACGCGCCATTTCCACAAGGTGTCGAGCCTTGGCATTGGGGTATGATACACTTTTCACATATTCCAACACATCCTCTGGCTCAACAACTGCCATGTCTTTTGCCGCAGGATAGCGCCGAAACAGCGCCGGCGTAACCTGGTTTACACGCTTATCGGTACATTGGGCACTCAATATCACGGCTACAAGCAACTGAAATATGCTGCCAAACTGCAACTCTGTGTCAACATCGGGCATTTCCTTTCTGAAATACTCCAAGACAACTTTATATCTTTCTGATTTCTTCATCTTCTTGATAAACATTATAAATACATAAAACGTTATTCCTGCCCGATAATGAGTATATCTACAATCAACAGCGCGAATAAAACATTTCAGACAATGAGACGAACAGTAATTGATATCCGAATCATTATTATTCGCCACCAGACCACCACACTACAACTACCGTAACCGAGACTTATGAAATGTGCGTGGATGGTTGTCCACGCACATTGTATCATCATTAACCCAGCCGGCCATGTATCATCTGTTTCTCAATGCGGCAAGCGACTCCTTTATTGCGGCTATCTTTTCCTCACTGTCACTTTCCTTCTTGCGTTCCAAAGCCACTACGGCCTCAGGAGCATGAGCCACAAATTTCTCGTTGGACAGTTTCTTCCTTACTCCGGAAAGAAATCCTTCAAGATGCTTGAGCTGACCTTCCAACTTGTCTATCTCTGCATCTACATCTATCATATCGCCCAATGGTACGGCAAATTCATCTGTCCCGACCATGAAAGCAGCGGCAGTGGCATCTTTCTCTTCAACAATGTCAATAGAACCAAGATTGGCCATTTTGGCAATGACACTATTATAAGCCTCATACCTGTTGGCGTTCACTGCCTGCAAAGCCAAAGACTCCTTTGGGGCTATGTTCTTTTGGTTACGCACCGTGCGCACACCGCCCACAATCTGCTTCACGCTCTCTATTCCTGAAATCAGAGCCTCATCGGCTGCCGTCATTTCCGCCATCTCGAGCTTGTCGCTCATGATTGACTCCCCGTCACGACGATCATAAATATGCTGCCACAGTTCCTCGGTGATGAAAGGCATGAAAGGATGAAGCATTTTCAGCAACGTCTCGAAGAAACGCAAGGTGGCACCGAGCGTCGTGCTGTCTATCGGCTGACCGTAAACCGGCTTTATCATTTCGAGATACCAACTCGAAAACTCATCCCAGAAAAGACGATATACGGCCATAAGAGCCTCACTGATACGGTATTTGCGGAACAGGTCGTTAATCTCTGCATTTGTCTGGCGCAATTTCGCATCAAACCATTCCACGGCAATCCTGTTTGCCTCTGGCTGCTCAACGCCGGCTACCTGCCAGCCCTTCACAAGACGGAAAGCATTCCATATCTTGTTGTTGAAGTTGCGTCCCTGCTCACACAGGCTCTCATCGAAGAGAATATCGTTTCCGGCCGGTGCCGAAAGCATCATGCCCATACGCACTCCGTCCGCCCCATACTTATCTATGAGCAGCAGCGGATCGGGCGAGTTGCCGAGACTCTTGGACATCTTACGTCCGAGTTTGTCACGGACAATACCCGTGAAATAAACATTCTTGAACGGCATTGTACCACGATACTCATATCCGGCCATTATCATTCGCGCCACCCAGAAGAATATAATATCCGGACCTGTCACCAGGTCGCTTGTCGGATAATAATAGTTTATCTCCTCATTGTCAGGGTTGTTCACTCCGTCAAACACGGACATCGGCCACAACCAGCTTGAGAACCACGTGTCGAGACAGTCCTCATCCTGCTCAAGATCAGCCTCGACAAGAGCCGCGTTCTTTTCCCGTGCCATCATGAGAGCCTCCTCACGGCTCTCGGCAACAACGAAATCACGTTTTCCGTCTTCAGTGGTGAAATAGTAAGCCGGTATCCGGTGTCCCCACCATAACTGGCGGCTGATACACCAGTCCTTGATATTTTCAAGCCAGTGACGGTACGTATTCTTGTATTTTACCGGATAAAACTTTATCTCATCGTTCATCACCGGTGGCAGAGCTATATCAGCAAAATGCTTCATTGACAGGAACCACTGTGTAGACAGCTTAGGTTCTATGGGTACATTGGTACGCTCTGAACATCCCACCTTGTTGGTATAGTCTTCCACTTTTTCCATCAGCCCGGCCGCTTTGAGGTCATCCTCTATCTTGACACGCACGTCCATGCGGTCCATTCCCACATACATTCCGGCAGCCTCACTGATCGTTCCGTTGTCGTTGAATATATCTATCGTTTCCAGATTATGCTTGATTCCGAGCGCATGGTCGTTAATGTCATGCGCTGGAGTGACTTTCAGACAACCTGTACCGAACTCAATATCCACATAATCGTCTTCTATCACCGGTATGCGGCGACCCACCAGCGGCACAATCACATGCTTGCCGCGAAGCCATTGATTTTTAGGATCGCCAGGATTGATGCACATTGCCGTATCGCCCATGATTGTCTCCGGCCGCGTGGTAGCCACCACCGCATACTTACCAGGCTCGCCGTCAACCATATAGCGCAGATAATAGAGTTTGGATTGCTCTTCCTTGTATATTACCTCTTCGTCTGATAGAGCCGTCTGTGCCTGCGGATCCCAGTTCACCATACGAGCGCCTCTGTAGATAAGGCCTTTTTTATATAGGTCACAGAACACTTTTATAACACCTGCCGAGCGAGTATCATCCATCGTGAATGCCGTGCGTTCCCAATCACAGCTCGCTCCCAGACGGCGCAACTGCTTCAATATTATACCTCCGTGCTCGTCGGTCCATTCCCACGCATGTCTCAGAAATTCGTCACGACTAAGATCGGTCTTCTTTATTCCCTGCTGTGCGAGCCTGTTCACCACCTTTGCCTCGGTGGCAATAGATGCATGATCGGTGCCGGGAACCCAACAAGCATTTTTACCCTCCATGCGGGCACGGCGCACAAGGATATCTTGAATGGTGTTGTTGAGCATATGCCCCATGTGCAACACTCCCGTCACGTTCGGCGGGGGAATCACTATCGTGTATGGTTTCCTACCGTCGGGCTTGCTGCTGAACAGCTTGTTGTCAAGCCAATACTGATACCATTTCGACTCCACTGCTTGCGGGTCGTACTTGCTTGCTAATTCCATAATCTATATATCGTTTTTATTTTTATCGTGTAAAACAATGCAAAATTAATAAAAAACGTCGGAAAAACCGTTTACAGAACCGCCTAAATAACGATAGGAAGACTAATTTTTATACTCCGTGCCACATTACCGCAATGGCGGAATAAATAAATCGAGACAGTCAGACATATGCGCATGTATATGAAAGTGTATCGTGACAATCCTTTTTTCACGGCATGTTTTATATTATCTTTGTGATGAACAAAAACTCTTTTTATGACAACTTTCATGATAAATATTTACAATCACCATAACAACCGCAATAAATTCTGCCCCAAAAAAGCGACTGTAATATTTGATACCGCAACATACCGGCGCAACACTCACATTCCATAATAGGAATAAATGTCTTGACTGTCGACACCCGGCGAACAGCAGTGAGGGCCGAGCATTGTTCCCGTCGGTGCATATTCATGCACCGACGGGATTTTTATTTTCCGAAAAACAACGCCAAACAAGCCTCTAATAGGCTACCCGTTGCTCTGCGTTCGGTATCCAAACGCAGAAAAAATAAAAACGAGCATGAACGCTGGCATTTTTTTATCATTTCTCAATGGTTTTTACACAGGAAATGATTTTTTTCACACCCAAAACGCAACTATTAAGAAAGCCCGGCCCACCGCGAATTATCTTAACAAACAGCAATCCAACAAACAAAAAAAGAATTGACCGATTTTACGTCCGGTCAATTCAAAATCATAAAAACGTCATGAAGTTAATTCCTTCGACTTAATCCACATATCACTTCCGGCAATTCATCTTTCCATCTTATATATACGGTTATCAACGATTGAAAAAAATATGAATTAATATCCTAAACACACAATACTTCAAAGTAACGTTTCAACCGAAAACGAATACTATGGAATGGTACAACTGCATCAACAAAATATAGTATAGAAACAACGGAGCAGCGAACGATACTCCGGAAAACAACGAGTGGCAAACATCCGAGACACGATGAAAACAGCCCGACACAGCCCCGTATACCATACCGACGACAATAATGATGAAAGCGACAGACGGCACGACGGAAGCAGAAAACGGAGACGGCAACAAATCGCCGGTAACACCGCGCAATACGGCATGAGGAACAAAAACAAGCATGGAATAGCCACATGACAGAAGCAGAAGAGACAACCCGCCGAACAGCAATGCCACACGCTCCCGATAACGCAAGAGCAACGGTCTGCGCACAAACAAACCCGGTAATCCGCAGGCTTTTATACATCCGGAAGCCATTGACAACAGCAAAAGCCAGACGAGAAACGGAGAGGCCAACATGGAGGCAAAACGTCCGAAAAACCACCTGATACCCTCGCTGCTTATAAGGCTGCGCACCTCAAAACCCACATCGGCCACACTGAGTAACCATGACAAAGGTACAAGCACAAGTTGAACCAGGCACAGCGCCACTACAGAATATTCAGTTATCCTACTCCTCATCGGGCTCAAGGTTATCAATGTCGAGTATTCCTATCTCGAAAGCACGCACCACGAGTCTCGTGGCATTAATGCCCATACCACCGTTCCCATCGGGAAAGAATTTCTGTGAAAGCTCATTCTGGCGTTTTTCAAGGCTCTTCACACCGAACGGCATGCCACGCAGGTTTGTTATTTGCTCTTTCGTATATCCGAGAGCGAGATGACGCAAAAAACGTTCATCATACTCGTCTATCTCATAATTGACAAAAGCTTCCCGACGAGCAAGTTCCTTACCTACCGAAGACTTGAACCGCTCAACTATTTTCTGCAATATCGGCTGGTTGAACACCATGCGGTTGCCTTCCATCACGCGGCACACATCTACTCTCGTCAGCAGTTCGCCACTTTTAAGGATAATCCCGTCTGCCCCGGCATCAAGAACGTCGACCCACAATTTCTCATTCAGTATCTCACCTGTAAATATGAGTACTTTAATCTCAGGGTGAGTGTCTTTCGTATGACGGCATAGTTCAACGCCCACGGTCGTCGAACCTCCGAGACCGAGGTCGAGCAGTACAAGGTCGGGCAAATCCCCTTTCATCAGCCTCCAATAGTCGGCCTCGGTACTTGCTGTTCCTATAATCTCAGCTTCCGGTATGTCACCGCGTATTATTCCCTCGGTACCTTTCAGTTCGAGCGGAACGTCTTCAACGATTATCACTTTAAACTTATCCATACGTCTGTTTGTCATTCGTTTTCATTTATTTATATCTTGGCAGCGTTATCGCCATCACCGCCTTCCCGTCTTTTACACTCACTTTTATTCCACATCCGTGGCGGTTTGTAGCTTCCGAGTGGTCGCGCACAATCTGTCGGCAGAGCAGATACGGGATATTGTCAGCCGCAGGTGTGAATATATCCGGGGCAGTGCCAGGCACAGCATATTCACCAGGCATACCAAGCGTCACTTCTATATATTTCACACCTGCGGCCCGCACAACGGCATCAAGCGGTTGGCGGCCGTTCTGCCGGCGCAATATGTCGAAAAGAAAAACAATAAGATTTCTATCGGCAAGAAAAACAAGCCCGCTGTCATCGCCCGGCAGTATATCAGATACAGGCAACGGCCTGACATGAGGTTTGACGCTCTCTGTCTGACGCATGGCCTGCCTGCTCATCACCGAATACAATTCCCTATAATATGAGGCCAGCTCTCCAAGAGCATGCACGTCAACTTCCGGCTCATCCACAATGCGGCGTATACGCCCCGGATAGTACATAGTCTCATGCTTCAATGCCGACAGGCTGTTGTCTGTCACCGAATTGGCCACATGCAGATTGTTGCATTCGAGTTCGGCACGGCGGCATTCGTCATCGGCAAGTTCTATATCAGCACTAAGCCGGCTACGGGAATCCACGGCCATGGCAAGAGATTTCTTTATGTCACACACAATCTTCCGCAAATCATCAGGATAACGCTCTTTTGCCAGTAAATCAATCCTGCCGAGCTTCTCCGCCGGCGTTATATCATCAAGAAGGATCTCATTGATAGTATTTATACGCTCTAAACAGAAACGATAATAAATCCGATGACGGTAATAAAGAAAATAATAAGCAGGCAAAATGCTTACCAAAACAAGTACAAGCAGTATCACGGCTATGTTTTTGTTGGTCTGCGAACTTTGCATCATCCTGCAATAGTCAGCAAGTGTATTGTCTGCCGAAATCTCTTTAAACAGTTGCGTATATACCTTATTATTATAGTCATATAATGTCCACCGGTGAAGAGCTAGGGCAGCGACGGCACTTTCGTTTCTCATATCGAGCACAATGCTGTAATTAGTTGCGACCTTGTCATGATACCATATTATCTCCGGAGACATGACGGAGATATTCCCTTCCCTCACCATTAGATGCCGCCCATCGGGATATAGCGACAGGTAATGCCGATTGAGATACGCCCTACACGAATCTGCATACCGAAGCGTAAGCTCGTATGTGCCGTCTATATTCGAGAAATAAGCGCTGTCTGCATAAGCCTTGGCCATGAAAATGTTTGAGACAGGCTCCGCCACGGATGACAATAAAGAAATAAAGAGTAATAAAAGGACCGTAACGGAGCGGCGTATACCGACAGGAAGACGGAAAAAGAAACGACTGCCGGTACCTTTATCGCTCTCTGCCGATATGATACAGACATCGAATATACGGCTTGTCTTGCGGTACTTGTCTATTATTCCGCGGCAGTTCAGCAATCCGAACCCAGTACCATTGTACACTTTTCGCTCGAAAACAGAGTTCAATTCGTCCGCCGTAAGACCATCACCGGTATCTTCAACCGATATTTCGACATAATCATCAGTCTCTTTCGCGCTAACGGTGACAGTTCCGCCGGCAGGAGTAAACTTGCGGGCATTATCAGAAAGAGTGTTCACCATAAAAAGAGTCAGCGCCCTGTCAGCTTTCACTACCGCCGAAGTATCTTTCACCTTCAAATCTATCCCGCTCATCCTGAAACCGGATACGCCCTTTCCCACAATATCGAAGAGAGGTTGAAGGGCGAAACTCTCTATACGCAAGCCAAGCCTGCCGCTACGCATCCGTATCCAATGTGTAAGCACATCGTTATAGTCGTTTATCCTGTCGGTCAGCTCTGAGATGTACGTATAACGACCGGCACGCACATCATCCGGCTCATCTCTACATTCCAACATACGCACCTCGTTTATTATCCTATCTATAAACGGCATTACACTGTTGACAAGAAATACTTTAGCCCTGTTTTCAAGAGCCTCTCTCTCTCCTGATTCTATGTGTGAAAGGAGAAGGGCGTGCCTTTCCTTTATCTCCTCCTCATAATCGGTCAGCCGGTTCATTTCCGCTTCCTCTTTCCGCTGCCATAAACGCAAAGGACGCAGAAGCATGTCCATCGAAAACTCATCACGACGTTTTCTGTTGAGATAATAAAAAAACAAAAGCATGAATACAAGCACCAGTATTGCCACGATTACGGCTATAATCATGATGTTTAACTGTTTGGCAGCCTTATCATACATGTCTGCACGGGCTTCCAAATAACGGTCCTGGCGCGTCTGCTCCTGCAAGTCTATATAGATATTACGGTTATAATCGCTTGCCTGCTTATCATTAACAGCGGAAAAAGTTACGCTCAACTGTTCTCTGATACTTGCCACCAAATCGGGAGCCTGATATATTTTCCTATCAGCCAAGGCCGAATCAAGATACTGCAAAGCCGCCGCATTGTCGCCAACAGCCATGACACATGACGCCAAAGTGCGGTAAGCACCCGCCGTTTGGTACACATCGCCATAATCAAGAAATATCGAAAGTGACCTTTTCGCCAAAAGTTCCGGAACAATAGAATCTGGAACATTGGTCGGATTGATGTATTTCATGGCCGGAGCGTTATCCTCTATCAGTCTATTCCGGTATCGTATTTTTAACAAGTGCTCGGATAAAGCCTCAAGACTGTTGGCCACAAAAAACGGATAATTCCCCTGCCCGGCCATAATAAGGCATTTAATCAGATAGTCAAACTCACGCTGGCTTATCTCTGCTTGCGAACCGCCTGTTATAATACCGCCGACACCTATGTTATACAGATAATTCAAATACTGCGCAGTGTCTTTCCTAATATCACCATCAGGAGATATAACGGATATGGCATCTATAGATTGCCTTTCCAGACCTACATAGAAATAGTATGTGGAATTGACTATCGCAAATTCCGTCTCCGCATATATCATACGTCGAAGCATGGCATCAGACAGTTCAAAACGCTCCTCATTGATTCTGGATATACGGCTGTTGGCACGTTCCCGATAATCATAAAACCTGCGGTTTTGCGACATTCGCTGGCAAAGACGCATCTTCTGAACCTCGGCTACAAGCAATTCGATTTGATTATCGGTAACATCAAGAGCCTCTTCGAGTTGCTTCTCCGCCAGTTCATAATCCATCCTGGCAATACTGACAAATGCCATGTTGTTCAATGCGGCAGCCTTGCCCGCCCCGTAACCGGCAGACATGTCATAAGCACGCCGTGCATAAAAATAGGTTGAATCGAGATTTCGATAATGATAGGCATAAGATATAGAATTCAACTTGTCCACTTGCTGCCTATCGGAACGTGAACATGCCGAAAAAAACAAAAGGCTCCACAGGCATAAAAGCCATAAGGAGCCTTTTGTGAATGTCATATCATTATCCGCGTGCCTTAGCAATATATCCCAATGCCTCAACACATTTATCGGTAATCGCCTGCCAATTCTCTGACGCTATAACGTCTTTGGGGAACAACTTTGAACCCATTCCGACGCAATATACACCGGCTTTAATCCACGATGTAAGGTTAGCCTCGTCTGGAGATACGCCACCGGTCACCATCAGCTTAGACCATGGCATCGGAGCCATAAGCCCTTTCACGAGATTGGCACCGAGAACGTCGCCGGGGAATATCTTGCAGAGATCGCAACCTGTCTCCTGAGCGGCTCCTACCTCAGACACGCTACCGCATCCGGGAGTATAAGCAACCAAACGACGGTTACAGATCTTGGATATTTCAGGATTGAAAAGCGGACCTACAATAAAGCAGGCACCAAGCTGAATGTAAAGAGCTGCCGTGGCGGGATCTACGACAGAACCGACACCAAGCGCCAGCTCCGGACACTCTTTGGCTGCAAATTTAACCACTTCCCCAAACACTTCGTGAGCAAAATCACCGCGATTGGTAAACTCAAAAGCACGTACTCCGCCGTCATAGCAAGCTTTCACAACCTTCTTTGCCACCTCAGCGTCCTTATGATAGAATACAGGAACCATTCCTGTCTGGCCGATCTTTGCCAAAACAGCTATTTTATCAAATTTTGCCATTATCTAAAATTTAAACGTATCAGTTTATGTTCTTAAACTATAATAATATTAGGTTATCTTTGCACACGTCCGTTGGCATTACCTCCGGCAAGCGACTCCACCTCATCAACGCTTACAAGGTTGTAGTCTCCGTTGATTGTATGCTTCAATGCCGAAGCGGCTACAGCGAATTCAAGAGCCTCTCCCTGAGTAGACTTAGTGAGCAGACCGTGGATAAGACCGCCCGAGAACGAGTCACCGCCGCCTACACGGTCGATAATGGGGTTGATTTCATAACGCTTGCTCTGATAGAACTCCTCACCATTATAAATAAGCGCTTTCCAACCGTTGAAAGTTGCCGAATAGCTCTCACGCAATGTTGACACAACATACTTAAAGCCGAACTCTTCTTTCATCTGCTTGAAAATGCCCTCATATCCGGCAGCGTCAGTCTGTCCTCCCTCAACGTCTGCATCCGGCTTGAAACCTAAACAAAGCTCTGCATCTTCCTCGTTGCCTATACATACATCGACATATTTCATCAACGGGCGCATGATAGAGATTGCTTTCTCGGATGTCCAAAGCTTCTTACGGAAGTTAAGGTCAACAGATACAGTAACACCATGACGCTTTGCCGCCTCGCAAGCGAGTTTTGTCAACTCTGCCGCTTTATCGGATACGGCCGGAGTGATACCTGACCAGTGGAACCAGTCGGCACCTTCCATAATTGCGTCGAAATCGAAATCAGACGGATCAGCGTCAGCTATGGCACTGTGAGCACGGTCATAAATAACCTTTGACGGACGCATTGAGGCTCCGGTCTCGGCATAGTAAAGCCCGACACGCTCTCCGCCACGTGCTATAAACTGTGTATTTACACCGTAACGGCGCAATGAATTAACCGCTATCTGACCTATTTCGTGAGCCGGTAACTTGCTGACAAAATACGCATCATGTCCATAATTGGCGCAACTTATCGCAACGTTAGCCTCTCCGCCACCGGGAATGATACGGAAAGAATCGGTCTGAATGAAACGGTCATTGCCGTTAGGAGACAGGCGGAGCATTATCTCGCCCAATGTAACTACCTTAGCCATTTTCTAAAATATTTTTATTATTATTGTTTTGATAGATCTACAGTTTGTGAGCACAAAAATAGTACTTATTTCTCAAATGGCGAAACAAAACTGACAAAATCTTTCTTATTTTGTAAAATATTGAACTGTGCATTTACACAATTCATTTTTTATTGGTATTTTTGCATTGTAAAAAATTACTGATAAGACATGGCCGCCGACAAAATAAGAATCAAGGACGTTGCCGAACTCGCCGGTGTATCGGTAGGTACGGTGGACAGGGTTATACACAACCGTCCGAATGTATCCAAAACAGCGCGTGAGAAAGTGGAGAAAGCACTGAAAGAGATGGACTACCATCCCAACATGTATGCCAGCGCGCTTGCCTACAACAAGAAATACAATTTTGATTTCATAATCCCAAAGCATGAATCCGAAGCATATTGGGAAGAGATAGAGGAAGGAGCGATGAGTGCGTGCGAGCATCGCCGCGACTTCAATATCAACATGAAAATGATGTATTACAATCGCTTTGACAAGAACACATTCGTGCAGGTCACAGAGCAGTGTCTCAAAGACAGGCCGGACGGAGTGATTATAGTTCCGACGACACTTGATGTGATGCGCGAGTTCACCGACATCTTGCACGATCAAGACATTCCTTTCATACTCCTCGACTCATACATGCCGGATCTTAAACCATTGTCATTCTATGGGCAGGACTCGTTTTTCAGCGGATATTTTGCCGGTCGCATGCTTATGCTGCTGGCAGCGAAAGAAAATGAGATAATGCTCATGAAACAAATGAAAAACGGCAACGTGGCGAGCAAGCAGCAGGAAAACCGGGAGACCGGCTTCCGGCATTACATGCGGGATCATTTTCCCGAAGTAAAAATAACCGAGGTAAATCTTCCTCTTAACAAAGAGCGTGAACAATATGATGACATTCTCGACACTTTCTTCAAAGAGCACCCTCATGTACATCATTGTATAACTTTCAATTCAAAGGCACATCTTGTCGGTGAGTTTTTACAGAAAAGCAACAGACGTAACGTGCAAATCATGGGATATGACATGGTCAATAAAAACGCTGAATGTGTAAAGCAAGGTTCCATTTCGTTCCTCATCGCACAACATGCCTACATGCAAGGCTTCTCGTGTATCGAGACTTTGTTTGAAGCCATTGTACTAAAAAAAGAAGTGACACCCATCAACTATATGCCGATAGAAATTCTCACAAAAGAAAACGTCGACTTTTACAGACGTCAACAGCTATGAACGCATATTCCATGAAATCCCCTACATCACCGCTGAAGACATATAATCCAATGAGCAAAAAGCGTGACTTCACGGATGAAGAATATCGATTCATGACAAACAATCATGATTTTCAATAACTTAAAATACCTACTAAAATGGAACAAACATTCATCAAAATCAATCCGGCCGACACCGTTGTTGTCTGCCTGCAACAAAAAAGCAAAGGCGACACCATCGAAATAGACGGCAAGACCGTCATCCTTAACCAGGACACCCCGGCGGGACACAAAGTCCTCATCACCGACACCCCCGAAGGAGCCGACATAATAAAATACGGATACCCGATAGGACACGCCTGCAAGCCCCTGAAAGCCGGCGACTGGGTCAATGAGAACAACTTGAAGACCAATCTATCGGGAACTCTCGAATATACATACAACCCCGTAAAAGAAACTCTTGATATCAAGGATGAAAAACGAACCTTCAAGGGATACATGCGTAAAAACGGCGAGGTTGGCACCAGAAACGAGATATGGATCGTGCCCACCGTGGGATGTGTCAACGGCATTGCCGAGAAACTTGCCGGCAAACTGCGCCATGAGACAGGCTGCGAAGGCATAGACGATATCTATGCATGGCATCACAATTACGGCTGCTCACAGCTCAGCGGTGACCACGAGAACACACGCAACGTGCTACGTGATATCGCCCTACACCCCAATGCTGGCGGTGTGCTCGTGCTCGGACTCGGATGCGAGAACAACCAGCCGGAACTGTTTGAGCAGTTGCTCGGCGACTATGATAAAGAAAGAATAAAATTCCTCGTAACCCAAAAGGTTGACGGCGATGAGATTGAGGCCGGAATGGATATTCTGCGCAGTCTCTACGCCACGGCAAAGGAAGACAAGCGTGAGGATGTGAGTGTAAGCAAGTTGCGAGTGGGCTTGAAGTGCGGCGGCAGCGACGGTTTCAGCGGCATCACTGCAAATCCGCTCGTTGGCGAGTTTTCCGACTGGCTCGTGGCCCAAGGCGGAACATCAATACTCACCGAAGTGCCGGAGATGTTCGGTGCCGAGACGATTCTGATGAACCGTTGCGAGACCGCTGAACTGTTCGGCAAAACCGTGAGCATGGTAAATGATTTCAAAGAATACTTCCTCAGCCACGGCGAGCCCGTGGGCGAAAACCCCTCACCGGGCAATAAGGCGGGAGGCATATCTACCCTCGAGGACAAAGCTCTCGGCTGCACCCAGAAATGCGGACGCGCTCCCGTCAGCGGAGTG
This sequence comes from Prevotella sp. PTAC, assembly GCF_013166535.1. Lineage (NCBI taxonomy): Bacteria > Pseudomonadati > Bacteroidota > Bacteroidia > Bacteroidales > Prevotellaceae > Prevotella > Prevotella sp. PTAC. The sequence continues at coordinate 28,517 of NZ_JABKKK010000005.1, read as the reverse complement.
CTCAAATATGGAGAACGGCTCGACACCAACGGCCTAAACCTGCTATCTGCTCCCGGCAATGACCTGGTAGCCTCAACGGCACTCGCTTCCGCTGGATGCCAGATTGTACTTTTCACCACCGGCCGCGGCACACCGTTCGGCACATTCGTTCCGACAATGAAAATAGCCACCAACCCCACCCTGGCCGCCCGCAAGCCTAACTGGATCGATTTCAGCGCAGGCCAGCTCATCGAGGGCAAAACCATGCAGGAACTTGTACCTGAGTTCATCGACAAGATACTCGCTGTGGCAAGCGGAGAGAAAGCCCGCAACGAAATAAACGACTACCGTGAGATAGCAATATTCAAAAACGGTGTAACACTATAACGATTTGAACAAAGGTCTCATAGCATTAAGTCCGTTACTGGTATTCGTCACCTTGTATCTCGTCACCTCCATTGTGGCAGGTGATTTCTACAAGGTGCCGATTACCGTGGCGTTCATGGCATCATCGGTATATGCGGTAATCATAAGCCGAGGCAGGACACTGCGCCAACGCATCGACATTTTCAGCCGTGGAGCCGGCTCAGAACAGATGATGCTGATGCTGTGGATATTCATTCTGGCGGGAGCGTTCGCAAACAGCGCAAAGGTGATGGGAAGCATAGACGCCACCGTGAACCTCATGCTGACCATACTCCCCGGAAACATGCTCCTGGCCGGTCTTTTTCTCGCGTCATGCTTCATATCCCAGTCTATCGGCACGAGCTTCGGAACCATCGTGGCACTCGCCCCGATTGCCTCAGGTCTGGCACATTCCACGGGAGCAAGCGTCCCGATGATGGTGGCAGTGGTTGTGGGAGGATCCTTTTTCGGCGACAACCTGTCATTCATTTCCGATACCACCATCGTATCCACATCCACTCAAGAATGCAAGATGAGCGATAAGTTCAAGGTCAACTCATTTCTCGTAATGCCGGCCGCGTTCCTCATTCTCATCATATACATACTACTCGGCAACAACATTAGCTCGCCTCAGAGTATCCCGGACGTGGAGTATACGAAAGTAATACCGTATATCGTAGTACTTATCACGGCTGTGTGCGGACTTAATGTCATGGCCGTTCTCGCCCTCGGCATATCGCTCACAGGACTCATAGGACTGCTCGACAACTCATTCGACACCTACGGATGGTTCAAGACTATCGGCGACGGTATCACAGGCATGGGCGAGCTTATAATAATAACGATGCTCGCCGGAGGAATGCTCGAACTGATAAAAGTAAACGGTGGTATAGACTACATCATCAAAAACATGACGCGCCGCATATCCGGCAAGCGCGGAGCCGAACTGTCGATAGCGGCACTTGTAAGCATAGTGACCATGTGCACGGCCAACAACACGGTGGCAATCATCACCGTCGGCGGTATAGCCCGCCGCATAAGCCAACGTTTCGGCCTTGACAATCGCAAATGCGCCAGCATCCTCGACACCATGTCGTGCTTCACCCAAGGGTTGCTGCCATACGGGGCACACCTGCTACTGGCAGCCGGAATAGCCTCGACAAGCCCCATGAGCCTCATCCCATATCTTTATTATCCTTTCTGCATAGGTGCAGCCGCCGTACTTGCCATCATATTCAGATACCCGAAACGATACTCATGAAAACAATGCCGGTGATACAGCGAAACTTCTTCCGGCTCCTGCGCAGCGGAACTTTCGGAAGAAAAGACGAGCCATTGGAACCCATGTCCGAATGGAAATGGGACCGTCTGTGCCAACTGGCGCTCATGCACGGTGTAGGCGCACTCGTGGCAGACGGAATAAAAGCATACTCGGATGATTTTTTCTTGCGACTGTCGGACAGGCAAAAGGATAACTGGCATAGAATTACCGAAGAGACGGAAGAGCGAAACAAAGAGACAGACATGTGCCTGGCCGAGCTTTTCGACACGTTCAATCATGCCCACCTGCGCCCTATATTACTGAAAGGCCAGGGCTTCGCATCACTATACGACCGACCCGGCCACCGCTCGGGAGGAGACATAGACATATATTTCCCTTACAAACCGCAAGCGGAAAAGGCCGACGCATGGGCTATCGAGCATGGCACAGAAAAAGACGAGAGTGACAGAAACATGCTGAAATACTTCCGTCACGGCATTAAGATAGAACATCACAAGCAAATGATGTATCTGACAAACACACTGCTCAACAGGCGCTTACAAAAGATTATAGATAGCGAAATACGATGCTGCGACTCCGCATACCGCATCATAAACGGAACGAAGATAGAGATCGTGCCTCACACACTGAGTCTTCTTATCATCATAGTTCGCATGGCACGCTATATCATGAACGAAGGCATCAGCCTGAAACAACTTATCGACTTCGGGATGTTTCTCAGAAAAGAAGGAGACAAGGTGGACTTCGTAAAACTGCAAAAATGGATCGGCAAACTGCAGCTGCAACACATGGCACTACTCGAAGGAGCACTTCTCGTAAAGCTGATGAAATTTGATGAGGATGAGCTACCGTTCATAAACTTCAAAAACGACACGGACACCACTACAATAACCGACGACATTTTCGACATGAACGGCAGCCATACAGTAGACTGGTTCTTTACCCAGGGCAAACATGTGTTCGTCACGACAAGCAACTCGAATGCCATGCTATGGCACATCCGTCACACCGCAAAATTCTTCAAATATTATCCAGCTGAGATTTTCACCAATTTCTTCGCTTCTTTTGCCCGCTCACTATCACGCATCGAGGAATAAAAAAATAAGGAAAAGCATACATAGACCGGCAAACGCCCTGTATCTGATGTAATAATAATATCATAAAAAAACGCCTTTAATTTTCCGCAAAATAGAAAATCAAAGGCGCTGTTTTACCCAAACATGTCTATAATTATGCTGTTTTCAAACACATAATTTACATATATTTAACACTGGCTACTACCTTTGGATACATTAAGGTGCTTGTAGCCTTGCATTCGGTTGCCAATTGGAAGATAACGGATTGCTAAACGCAACGCAACGAGCGGCTAAATGCAGACCAATAAGTATCCCGTTGCAAAGCGGGAAACAAACCCTCAACACCCAACAAGCAGTAATACACTGTATATCAAACACTTAACAAAACAACGTAAAATACACGTTTTTTTCGACCACTGGAGTTTTATTTCAAAACAACCGAGTATTCAAGAGGATTTTGTAAATATATCCAACCAATCAAACCTGCCTGATGAGAGGATGTTCGTCACTGCACTATTTTCCTCATATTAAGCACACCTATCTTTCCGTCGGAAGTGATCTTCGCATCCACCTTGTAAGTACAGAAAGTCTCTTTCTCTGTGTCACTACGGTCTATCTTCATATCTACCGTGAACATCACGCCATACTCACGGCCTCCATCTGCCGTCTCCTGCTTGTTTATCTTCCAGTCACCATTAGGCCTGAATACAATCGAATTTATGTCTTCCGGCTCATGTATGCGTGCCATATAATCAAGGACATCGCTCTTCGTGGCATTTGCCTTGTGCAAGAAATCGTCCATTACCGGACTTACAGACGAAGTCAGCCCGGCTTCGTCACCGGTGGCAAGAGCGTTGAAAAAAGCTGTGAACAACCGGCTTACCTCCGTCTTGTCTGTATCGTCCACACGTTTTGCCTCCATGCGGTCAAATCTGTCACGGGCCTCATCTACATACATTCCGTCCGCATGCGCGTCTATATAGTTCCTGTACGAATCGCGTGTATCTGTCTGTGTGGCCGAAATCCAGTCGAGAGAGTCTATCTTTATCTTTGCCTCCACATTATGCACACTTCCAGGATGCAACCTCATGTAACGCTCGAAAGCTGTTTTCGTTCCGTTTACAACCGCATCGGTCCACTCTGCGTCGATCTTGCCCAACCTGTCGAGACAGGCTTTCACCGAGTCGCGATGCTCTGCCGGAGCGTCCTCATACATGTCAAGATATGTCTGCAACACAGCCGGTTCTTCACTCGAAACGGCATTCTCGTATGCCTCCAACTCATTGCGCTGCTGCTCGCCAGTATAAAAATACACGCCAACGAACACGGCTATCAGAACTATGACAAAACAAACGGCAAAAACAGTATACCCTGTTTTCTTTTTCTTCGGTGCATTAACCGCACCGACAGATTCCACTGAATCATCCGATGACTGTGCACCTACATTGCCGGCACCATCATTTCGGGTTGCCTTGACGGTGTGCAACTGATGATGACAACCCGGACACAAGTCCAAATCATTAAAAACGACCTCTCCGCAATCGGGGCATTTCATCACCTTTCCGGCTATCTCTATGCCACAACTCGGGCACGTCTTGGCCATGTCGCTAACCTGATGGCCACACTCCGGACACTTTATTATTGCCATATTCTACTCTTTTATTTTTTCCGAAACTTTGACATTATGCCTGTATCTGATTTCACGCAGGCCGTGATTTCCCATGAACCTGCTTTTATCCACATACCCGTTAACCCCGTTCAGGCTTCCTTTTCCGGTATACTGCCACATGGCTATATCCCGCTCGTCTGCCAATACCGGCTCACGCTCCGTGTACTGGGCTATCATCAGAAGATAGTCATCCACTTTTCCACACAGATGCTTGTTGTAAAAATTGGTATATGTATACAATAGTGGTTTCTGATGGTATGCTTCTTCCACAAGCCGAAGAAACTTAAAAAGCGAGTCGCAGAACTCATCTGTGCCGTATCCGCCGGTCGACTCTATATCTATCATAGGTATAAGATCCTGTTCTCCCGGCAGACACTGTGTCTTGAAATTTTCCAACTGCTTGGCCTGCTCGGTCTTCGGGCGGTAAAAATGATAGCTTCCCACTTTCAGTCCGTGCCTGTGGGCCAATTCTATGTTACGCTCATATCTCGAGTCTATCCTGTCACCGCCCTCAGTGGCTTTCAGGTACACGTATGCCATCTTGGTGTTTTCTCCCACCGCCTCCCAGAACACTTCTCCCTGATAGTGGCTCATGTCTATTCCGTGAACGTGTGTACAAGTATCCTCACACTGCTCGTAAAAATCCTGACCACGCATGTATAGGGACATTAAAAGCAGTAATATAATCGTCAAATATTTCATTATATGATAGCAAAATTAGGTTGCAAAGATACTAACTATTGACAAAATAAATGTAACTTTGCCGAAAAATATTAATATATGAAGTATTTATTAACCATGATTTGGGCTGTGTTTCTGCTCATATCATGCAACGATGATAATGAAATACCTAACAATCACAAGCCCCCGTCTGCCGCAAGGAAAACAGTGATTGTATATATGATAGCTGAAAACAATCTGTCCGGTAACGCCACTGCCGACCTGACAGAAATGGCAGCCGGGTCGAAGAACATTCCAGACGATGTAAACCTGGTGGCATTCGTAGACAATACAGACAGGAACAACCCTCCATACATCGCAAGAATTGCAGGCGGAAAGATATGCAAGAACACGGGATACAACAGTGCCGGAAATGAGTTTTATGCCTCTGACCCGCAAAAGATGAGCGAGATACTGAGCAGAATCATTACGGAGTATCCGGCAGAAGAATACGGACTGGTACTATGGGGACATGCAAGCGGATGGCTGATAGAACAAGACACGATAGCATACCGCACCGCTCATCAAGCCTCCCAAACGGTACGCAGGGCCTACGGATATGATACTGGTGCGGACATGGACGGAAATGGCGGACGAAAATGGATCAACATACCCACTCTCGCAAATGTTCTCGAAGGACTTCGAATACGATTCAAATTCATCCTCGCAGATATATGCAACTTCCAGTCGGCCGAAGTCGCATACGAACTGCGCAACACCGCGGATTTCATAATAGGATCACCGGCAGAAATACCGGCTATCGGCGCGCCTTACGACAAAATAGTGCCATTACTGTTCGGCACATCAGACGATTTCTATAAGAAAATCGTAGACACATATTTCGAACAAGAAGATTATTACGGCAATAAAGTGCCACTCTCTGTGATAAAGACAAACGAGATGGAGTATCTGGCCTACATCACAAACAGGATTATAGCACTGCTGCCGGAAGACGGAACGATAAAAACAGAAGATGCTATCTTTTATTATGGAGAACGTTCAAGAGCGGATGTTATCAAGATTCTAACCGATATAGACTGCATAATGAGCGGAAACATACGGTATGCCGAAGCATACGACGAATGGAAAGCACAGCTCAACAGAACGGTAGTGTACAAGAAATGGACGAGGAAATGGACCACGTCATACAATATTGATTTCGATTTCAAAGACGCGGAAGGCCTATATGGCGGAATGAGTGTCTTCGTGCCGCAAAAGATATATGACGACAGGGTTTTACGGTACGATTACAACAATGATATAAAACGGTTGGAATGGTATTATGCCGCCGGAATGGATTTTTATTATAATAAATCCATAAAAAAAGATATTGACAATATCTATTAGACATTTATTTCGTATCTTTGCATCCCACATATTTTATTATATGACGATGGCTTTGTGCCATGATATTTAGTAACTTTGCATTCACAAATACAAAAAACATAAGATTATTATGGTTGAGAAAAATTGCAGTGAAAACGAAGAGAAAAAAAGCTTGAGCTTCGTTGAACAGATGGTTGAAAACGACCTTGCGGAAGGGAAAAACGGAGGAAAAATACAGACACGATTTCCTCCCGAGCCAAACGGATATATCCATATCGGACACGCCAAGGCCATCTGTATGGACTTCGGAGTGGCGGAAAAATACGGCGGAGTATGCAATCTGCGCTTCGACGACACCAATCCTTCGAAAGAAGACACCGAATATGTTGACTCGATACTCAACGACATCAAGTGGCTCGGTTTTAAATGGGGCAACGTTTATTATGCATCCGACTATTTCCCACAACTTTGGGATTTCGCAATATGGATGATAAAAAACAATCTCGCATACATAGACGAACAGACATCGGAGCAGATTGCCGAACAAAAAGGCACTCCGACCACTCCGGGAAAGCCGAGTCCGTACCGTGACCGCCCGATAGAGGAAAGTCTCAAACTGTTCACCAAGATGAACACACCCGAGGCCGTGGAAGGTTCAATGGTACTGAGAGCCAAAATGGACATGGCAAATCCCAACATGCACTTCCGCGACCCGGTAATGTATCGCATCATCCACACTCCGCATCACCGCACCGGAACGAAATGGCACGCCTACCCGATGTACGACTTCGCACACGGACAGAGCGACTATTTCGAGGGTGTCACCCACTCTATATGCACGCTGGAGTTTGTGCCTCACCGCCCTCTATACGACAAGTTCATAGACCTGCTCAAAGAGTCGGAAAACAAAACGGAAAACGAGTCAGGCTACCGTCCGAGACAGATTGAGTTTAACCGCCTGAACATCACGTACACAGTGATGAGCAAGCGCAAACTGCACACTCTCGTGGACGAACAACTCGTAAACGGATGGGACGACCCGCGAATGCCCACCATCTGCGGTATGAGACGACGCGGGTATTCATCAGAGAGCATAAGAAATTTCATACGCTCAATCGGTTACACCAAGTTTGACGCACTGAACGACTACGCACTGCTCGAAGCAGCCGTTCGAGATGATCTCAACAAGAGAGCTACACGCATATCGGCAGTGATAAATCCCGTGAAACTTATCATCACAAACTATCCCGAAGGAAAGACGGAAGAGATGGAAGCGGTGAACAATCCGGAAAACGAAGCCGAGGGAACCCATACCATCACGTTCAGCCGTGAACTGTGGATAGAACGGGATGACTTCATGGAAGACGCTCCGAAGAAGTTTTTCCGCATGACACCAGGAAAGGAAGTGAGACTCAAAAACGCCTATATAATAATGTGCACCGGATGCAAAAAAAACGCAAACGGGGAGATAGAAGAAATCTATGCCGAGTATGACCCGCAGAGTAAAAGCGGCATGGACGGGGCAAACAGAAAAGTGAAAGGCACGCTACATTGGCTAAGCGCAGGTCACTGTGTGCCTGCCGAAGTGCGCCTATACGACAGACTGTTCAGCGTGGAAAATCCGTCGGCCGATGATCGTGACTTCCGAGAACTGCTCAATCCGAAATCACTGACAGTACTCAACAATTGTTATGTGGAGAGATTCATCACGGAAAAAAATGTCGGTGACTTCCTGCAATTCCAGAGAATCGGATATTTCACGATAGATAAGGATACCACAAAAGATAAGTTGATATTCAACCGCACAGTGGGACTTAAAGACACATGGGCAAAAATGAACAAATAAGGCCTCGAAGAATATTTAAGTAATGCAAATAGACGACGAATACTTCGACAGTAAAGAGTTTAAGGAAGTATTAAACTCATACGAAGAATCAATCGAATCGGGCGATACTCCCTTTATGGATGTTGACGATTTGGTTGATATTGCCGACTATTATAACTACAAAGGCAAAGCGGCAAAGTCTCGGGAAGCAATAGGGCTTGCGCTCGAATTGTATCCCGAGGCCGCATCGCCGCTAATATTCAAAGCATGCGAAGAATTGAGAAACGGCCGGATTGAAAATGCGGAAGAGCTTGCCGGCTGTGTCACAGATAAAGAAACACCTGACTATAAATATCTTGAAGCGGAAATATTGATAGCCAAAAACGAAATCGACAAAGCGGAAAAATTCCTTCATGAGTATTTCATGACCGTTGAACCGGATGATTACGACGATTTTGTACTTGACATAGCAAACATATACATAGACTATGGAATAAACGACAAGGCGTATCAATGGATGACGCGGGCAAAAAATCATCACAGTTCCGACTATAAGGAACTTATGGCAAGGGCACTGTTCGGAATGGGAAAATTCAGCGACAGCGCCGATATTTTCAATGAGCTTATTGATGAAAATCCGTATTCCAAGAACTATTGGAATGCCTTGGCCAGCGCACAGTTCATGGAAGAGAAGTTCAGCGATGCCATAACGAGCAGCGAATATGCGATTGCCATCGACCCGACAGACCCCGACGGACTGATAGCCAAGGCCAACGGCCTGTACCGTCTTGGTAATTATGAAGAGGCATTGAAGTATTATGAAAGATATTGCGACGTGGTTCCCGATGACGAATTCGGATGGCTAAACACTGGTACATGCCTCGCATATCTTGATTTATATGACAAAGCAATAGAGGCCCTGCTTAAAGCTGAGGCCGCGGCACAGTCCAGTTCACCATACAGAGTGCAGATTTATCAGGAACTCGCTTTTGCGTACAGCGCAAAAAAAATGCCAGACAAAGCGCTGGAGGTCCTCGACAAGACAAAAAGCATTGACTGCAATCATGCTGATATAGACGTGCTTAAAGGACATATATTACTGGAAAACGGCAGATTGGAAGAGGCGGAAGACATATACAAACAAGCAATCATAAAATCTGAGAGCAATCCCGAGATTGTATTACGCATCACAGTATCATTATACGATAACAAATACATCGAAGCGGCATACAATATGTTCAAAAAGTTATTTGAAGTAACGGAAGACGGTTTCAATCAAGGATACGCATATATGGCACGTTGCTGCTGGGATATGAAAAAAGCGGATGAGTTTTTATACTATCTTAAAATTGCAGTAAAACGTAATCCGAAAGAAGCGGAAAACGTGCTTTCAAATATCTTCCCGAAAGATATCAAGCCTGAGAATTATTTTGATTACATGATTAACAAATTAAATATTAAATAATAGAATGAATATTATCTCGACACTGTTAGACAACCTTAATTACGGAACGATTCTCTTTTTAATGTTCATCGAAAGCAGTGCCATACCTTTTCCGTCGGAGGTAGTGGTGGCACCAGCGGCATATCATGCCGCGGCAGGTGAATTGGATATTTTTCTTGTAATACTATTTGCGACCATCGGAGCTGACCTTGGAGCTACCGCAAATTATGTTGCCGCTTATTTTCTAGGCAGACCTATAATATACAGATTTGTCAACAGCAGATGGGGAAAGATGTGCTTACTGAATCAGGAGAAAGTGGAAAAAAGCGAAAAATACTTTTATGATCACGGCACGGTAGCGACACTGACCGGAAGACTGCTGCCTGTAATAAGGCAATTAATATCCATTCCGGCCGGACTGGCAAAGATGAACTATTGGAAATTCCTGCTCTATACAACAATAGGAGCCGGTTGCTGGAACGGCATATTAGCCGCACTCGGCTGGTATCTGCATTCGATCGTTCCGGAAAACGAACTCAATGATAAAATATCGGAATACTCACATCAGATTCAATTATTCATTATTGTAGCGTTTATCATCGCCGTAGGTTACTTCGTAATTAAAAGAATGATGAGCAAACGCGGCAAATCCACCAAATAACAATTAAACAAATTAATCATTATGGCAGCCAACAACAATCACTTGGTTATCATGGCAGGCGGCGTAGGCAGCCGTTTTTGGCCCATGAGCACAACGGACAATCCGAAACAGTTTATCGATGTCCTCGGTGTGGGAAAATCGCTGTTACAGCTCACGGTAGAGAGATTTAAAGATATATGCGACCATGACAATATATGGATTGTAACCAACGAGAAATATATTGGCATCGTGAAAGAACAGCTTCCGGATATACCCGAAAGCAACATTCTTTGCGAACCGTGCAGAAGAAACACAGCACCATGCATCGCTTATGTAAGTTGGAGAATAAAATCGAAAGACCCCAAAGCCAATATCGTGATTTCGCCAAGCGACCACATTGTCACAAACACAGCGGAATTCACACGTGTAATCTCCGGATGCATGAAGTTCACGAGCGAGAACGACGCCATAGTCACGCTTGGAATAAAACCTTCACGTCCTGAAACTGGCTACGGATACATACAGGCCGACCTGTCTTCAAGTTCACTGAGAAACAAAGAAATATACAAAGTAGACTCTTTCCGTGAAAAGCCCGATCTGCAAACCGCACAGCAATATATACAGAAGAAAAACTATTTCTGGAATGCAGGTATCTTCATTTGGAACGTAAACACTATCGTAAACGCATTCAGAGTATACCAGCCAACCATGGCAAAAATATTCGAATCGCTTATACCTGTATACAATACGGATAATGAGCAAAAAGAAATCAACCGGCTGTTTCCTGAGTGTGAGAACATATCAGTGGATTACGCTATAATGGAAAAGGCCGAAGAGATTTTCATCTGTCCGGCAGATTTCGGGTGGAGCGATCTCGGCACATGGGGATCCCTACTCACACAGACAAAGAAAGACCTATACGGAAACAGTTGCATAGGAAAAGACATAAACCTGTTTGAGACACACAACTGCATGATCCACACCATGCAGGAAAAGAAAGTGGTCATCCAAGGGCTCGACGGCTATATCGTGGCGGAGAACAACGACACTCTCCTTATATGTAAACTATCGGAAGAACAACGCATAAAACAATTCTCAGGACAGAATTAAACAATATCAACAGAATAACAATCAACAAAGCATTATGAATAAAAAAGTCGCATTAATCACAGGTGTCACAGGCCAGGACGGCTCTTACCTGTCTGAATTTCTAATAAAGAAAGGATACGATGTACATGGCATCATCCGCCGCAGCTCTGTAGATTACAGAGAACGGATTGCCCACCTTGAAGGTCATCCGCAGTTCCACCTGCACTATGCCGACATGGGTGACTCGATGTCTCTCGTGAAAGTGGTTGGCAAAGTACAACCGACCGAGATTTATAACCTTGCCGCCCAAAGTCACGTCCAGGTATCGTTCGATTCTCCTGAGTTCACCGCTGATGTTGATGCCACCGGCGTTCTTCGCGTTTTGGAAGCCGTTCGAGCCAATCATCTCGAACAAACATGCCGTATCTATCAGGCATCCACATCCGAACTATATGGAAAAGTAGAAGAGGTACCGCAAAACGAGAACACACCTTTCCACCCGTACTCTCCCTATGCCGTGGCAAAACTCTACGGTTTTTGGATTATCAAGGAATACCGGGAAGCATACAACATGTTCTGTTGTTCGGGAATACTGTTCAATCACGAGTCCGAACGCCGTGGCGAGACCTTCGTCACACGCAAGATAACCCTTGCCGCAGCACGTATCGCGCAAGGAAAACAAGAGAAATTATATCTCGGCAACCTGTCGTCACTTCGCGACTGGGGATATGCGAAAGATTATGTGGAGTGCATGTGGCTGATTCTTCAACACGACACCCCGGAAGATTTCGTAATAGCCACGGGCGTACAGCACTCGGTGCGTGAGTTCTGTCAATACGCTTTCAAGGCCGCAGGAATAGAACTGGAATTCAAAGGAGAAGGAATGGACGAGAAAGGGTACGACATCAAGACAGGCAAATGCCTCATCGAGGTGTCACCCGACTTTTACAGACCTACCGATGTCGTCAATCTTTGGGGCGACCCCTCAAAAGCCAAGAAAGAACTGGGCTGGGATCCGATGAAGACCACGTTTGAAGAGCTCGTCAACATAATGGTAAAGCATGACATGCAGAAAGTGGCGGCAGACCACGTGGCCAGCGTCATGAGAACAAACCTTGCCGAATATCTTGAAAAAGGAGTCGTGAAATAATGTTGGACAAGAACAGTAAGATATATATTGCGGGACACCACGGGCTTGTGGGTTCCGCAATTTGGAATAACCTGCATGCAAGAGGCTATAAAAATCTCATCGGCAGATCGCATAAAGAGCTCGACCTCACCGACCAGAAAGCCGTAAAAGAGTTTTTCGACAGTGAAAGGCCTGATGCCGTCGTGCTTGCGGCTGCATTCGTAGGCGGAATAATGGCAAACTCATTATACCGCGCCGACTTCATCATGCAAAACATGATGATGCAGTGCAACGTCATTGGAAACGCCTACTCACACGGTGTGAAGAAACTCCTTTTCCTCGGTTCAACGTGCATATATCCCAAAAACGCACCGCAACCGATGAAAGAAGACGCCCTCCTGACATCGCCACTCGAATACAGCAACGAGGAATATGCGATAGCAAAGATTGCCGGATTGAAGATGTGCGAGAGCTATAACCTGCAATACGGCACGAACTACATCGCCGTAATGCCGACCAACCTCTACGGGCCGAATGACAATTTCCACTTGGAAAACAGTCATGTGATGCCGGCAATGATGCGAAAAGTGTATCTGGCGAAACTCATACACGACAGTAATTGGGACGCCATCAAGACCGACATGGACAAGCGGCCGGTGGAAAGCGTCACTGGCAGCAACACAAAAGACGATATACTCGCCGTGCTCGCAAAATACGGTATCGGAGATAACAAGGTCGTACTATGGGGCACCGGCACTCCGCTGCGCGAGTTCCTGTGGAGCGAAGACATGGCGGATGCCAGCGTTCACGTGCTGCTCAACGTTGATTTCAAAGACATCATAGGCATAGAAAAATACTCATCTGTATTCCACGGAGCATCTGTCGACGGCGATGTAGACCGCAACAACAGCGAAGGGCGTGGCGGGGCGATACCGGCACTCGGCGAGATACGCAACTGCCACATCAATGTGGGCACAGGAAAAGAGCTTACCATACGCGAGTTATCGGAACTCGTGGTGAAAACGGTGGGCTTCGAGGGAGTCATTGAGTTTGACAGCTCTAAACCGGACGGCACTCCCCGCAAACTGATTGATGTCGAAAAACTGCACTCTCTCGGCTGGACACACAAGGTTGAGATTGAGGACGGAGTGCAAAAACTCTTCGATTGGTACAAAGACAGTCTGAAATAGCACCGGCAAAAGATTTATTTACGCATAAGACGAAAGTCCTGTCGCAAAGGTTATCTCAACCAAGACCACTGCGACAGGACTTTTTTATTAACGAAAAAGAATAAAAAAACGGAACAAGAAAACTCTAAGCCCATATTGCATGACAACAACAAGAAGTTGCCGTTGTCCGTTTTTTTACTATCTTTGCATACTGATGAACGGCTATTAATGGTCTGACGAAATGAAAACGCAGCTTTACAAACATATCATACACATACTATATACCGTGTCGGCTGTTGCTGCCATGTCGTTATTGCATGCATGCACCAACTACGAATATTGCCGGGATTTGCTCACGGCAGACAGCATCATGGCCGAAAATCCCGAAAAACCGGTATCCATGCTCGACTCGATGAGAGCCGAAATGCCGGCAGCTCCGGAGCATGAACGGATGTTATACGAGTTGCTGCGCGTCAAAGCTGCCGACAAGACATACATAACTCATAAGTCGGACAGCACAATAATGAAACTCGTAGACTACTACGAGAACGCCGGCGACACACGCTTTCTCCCCGAAGCATAACTATGCCGGAAGCATATACCGTGATTTGAACGACGCTCCACGCGCCATCGATTTCTATCAAAAGGCGGAAGATAAATTAAACAAAAACAGAAACTACCGGCTTTTAAGCAATATAAACGTACAGAAGGATATATTTTCAGCAAGCAATATCTTTACAAAGAAGCCCTGCAAGCACATCTCAAGGCATATAAATACGACAGTCTGTTGAAAGACATCGTAAATATTATATATAGTTTAATATCTGTGGCAAAGATACAAAATTTTGAAGCGGAATGCAAGTTTTAAGGAAAAAACCGGTAACTTTGTTCTTTTCAAAGCGACAATGACAACAGACGCACACTACAATGACTTCGGGACATGGATACGCTCAAAATTCCCGTTCAAAGTACAGAAAATATCCATCGACGCCGGATTCTCCTGCCCCAACAGAGACGGGCTTACAGGCCATGGCGGGTGCATATTCTGCGACAACCGTACCTTCAACCCGTCGTATTGCGACAAGAAAGACTCGATAAAGCTGCAACTCGAAGAGGGAAAGAAGTTTTTCGGAAGGAAATATCCCGACATGAAATATCTGGCTTATTTCCAGGCATATACGAATACTTATGCCCCTGTGGACAAGCTGAAAGAGCTGTATGAAGAGGCGCTGGGCACGGAAGATGTGGTGGGAATAGTAATCGGCACGCGCCCCGACTGCATGCCCACAGAACTGCTCGACTACCTGGAACAGCTCAGCCGGCAGACATTTCTCATCGTGGAATACGGCATAGAGTCGGCCAACAACGACACCCTGAAGCAGATAAACAGAGGCCACACGTTTGAATGCGCAAAGGAAACGATAGAGAGAACGGCAGAAAGAGGGATAACAACCGGCGGACATATCATCATAGGACTGCCTGGAGAAGACCGCGCCGAAAGTCTCAGACAAGCACCTTTAATATCGGACCTGCGTCTCGACATTCTTAAAATTCATCAGATGCAGATAATAAAAGGAACAAGACTGGCCGATATTTACGATAAAAAACCGTTTCATCTTTACACTGCCGGGGAATACGTAACACTTATATCGGAGTATATCAGTATGCTGAGAAGCGACCTGATACTGGAAAGATTTGTGTCGCAATCGCCCAAAGAACTGCTCGTCGCCCCGCAGTGGGGATTGAAAAACCACGAGTTTACCAACCTTCTGAACAATCATCTGAAAAGGAATAACATATTTCAGGGGCAAAAACATTACGGTCAATAGGTCGAGATATACGCACAATTGTCATGTCTGAGCAACTGTTCCAGAGTCACCTGCCTGTTCTTGTGCATGTATTTCTCCACCTTTGACACACATTTGCCTCCAAATACATTCCGCCTGACAATCTTGTTCGTCACCCACTGTATTTTCCCTATGTGCATATCATGAAGAGCATGGGATGTATCTTCCTCTGGAGAAACGGGAAAAAGACTGAGAACATAGAACATAACGCAATCAGGAACAATCATCGAGCGCACCATATGCTTGCGTTGCGACTCCGGATAATACTTATAATAAACAGGATACTTGGTACCCAAGTACTTATCCAGACATATGCCTATCATCCCATTGTTTACCACAATACTTTGGTCAAAAGCACCTATCTGGGTGTAGATTAAAGGTATCTTCATGTCTGGAAGTATGCTTTTCAAACGCCCGAAAGCATCTGACAAATCTTTGTCTATATCAGTCATATCGGCATATTGCTCCCCAACCTCACCCAAAACACCTTGGAGCGTGCTGTCCTGATAGTAATTCAAAAATCTGGCGTTTATCTGCGGCTCATTCACATAACCAATCCTCAACACATCCTCAATCAAAGTACATGTCTGCATTGGATATCCGGTATTCATCTGCTGCAATGCGGAAAAATCCCCTGTAGTGAGATATTTTGTCTCCACTTTGTCATATCGCTCCACCCGCAACAGCAAATCCGTATCACTGTCTCCCCATTTCATCTTCCACTCGCAACCTACACAAGTGAATAAAACGATAAGCAATATATAATATATCCTATGCACCTGATATTTGATTTCTATTCCTGGCTAAATCGTAAAGCTACCGCAAATATAGTAAAAAAATATTAAATACGGCACAATCCGCCGCTTTTTTAAAAGACATCGGCACCCGATTAAAATTTATGAAACCGAAAGATAGTGGTACATGCCAATACGTGGCATGTCAAGACTATGATTGTTACATACAGTTCAGATTGCAGGATCTACCATAATATCATTATGGATATATACGTTTTCCCATTTGCGAATCTCAGTCTTACAACATAAATAAAATAAAAAACTTTAAGAAACATTAGATAATACAAAAGTCACTAACAATCCACTATTCTGACACAAAACACCCAAACCAGTAAAATACTATATTAAGTTTAAAATATTACTTGTCTTCAACTCTAAGACTATAAATAAAACTAATTGTAGGCAAATGATAAGATATTAATGCTGAGTTGAACGGTTGTTTTCCTGTTCCTCATATATGATTTACATACATCGGGGAACGAGAATTGATGAAAACCGGCATTTATAATCTGCTATGATATTGCTCTGTCCGTATTATATCATAAGGAAACAAGTTTTTTATTATGCGGGTAGATATACGAATAAAAAAATCATTAACAAAGAAGTAAGCTAAAAAAAGTGAAAAAAGAACATACGAAACCTATTCCATTGTTTATTTCCGCAAAAACGAACTGGCTTTTCAAGCTATTTTCCTTAACTTTGTATTCTGATTAATACTAACTATTAAAGCATTTTATATAATTATGAAAAGAACTTTTCTTGTGACTGCATTGCTGACCGTCATGGCATCGGCGACAATGGCACAAAAAACATTCGACGTGAATGTAATCAACAAATCAAAGACAGACCGTAAGGCCGTTCCGGTGGTCTTGGACCTCAAAAAATACGGCATGGACGTTAAATCAGCCTTGGTACAGAGCGACGGCACTGAGATACCGTCTCAGCTCGATGATCTGAACGGCGACGGAATATTTGACGAGTTGTGCTTCATAACAGACATAAGCAAGAAAAGCGAGCTTAAGTTCAGCGTGCGACTGATGCCGGACGGCAAGCCCCGCGAGTACAAGCCGCAGGTATACGCCGAGATGCTGATGTCAAACAAAAAGGTGAAAAGTTCCAACAAGCAGAACCTTTACATTAGCAGCCTGACCGTAGACAACGGCACGAACCCATATTGGATGCTGCATCACCACGGCCCGGCATTCGAAAATGAAATGGTGGCGTACAGGATATACTTCGATCACCGCCAGACAGTAGACATATATGGCAAATACAAGAAAGGACTGGAACTGAAAGAGACACAGTTCTACCCCGACAAGGCTCAGAAAGCAGCCGGTTTCGGAGATGACATCCTGTGGGTCGGCGAGACACTCGGACTGGGAACGCTGCGCGGATGGAACGGCAACGCGCCCCAAATGCTCAAAGACGTAGACCACAGAACATTGCGCCTCGTGGCACGCGGACCGTTGCGCACCATTGTAGAAGTCATAGACAAAGGATGGAATACTATGAACCCGGGCAAAGACAAAATAGACATGACAATGAGATATACGCTCTACGCCGGAAGACGCGACTGTTTCGTGGACGTGAAGTTCAACAAACCGGTGCCGGAATACCAATTTGCCACCGGTATCATAAACGTTAAAAACTCGGTTGAGATGAGCGACAACAAAGGTCTGCGCGGTTGCTGGGGAACAGACTGGCCCGTATCCGAGAAAGACTCGGCCGGCCACAAGCGCGAGACCGTGGGTCTCGGCATCTGCATTCCTGCGGCAAACGTGATAAGCGAACTGCCCGCAAACAAGGACAACTACCCATACGTCATCGGAAACGCAACAGACGAGTTGCACTACAACATAACCTTCGGCTCTGCCAACGAGACTTTCGGTTTTCACAGTGCCGACGCATGGTTCGAGCATCTGAAAGCGTGGAAGAAAGAACTTGAAACTCCCATAGAAATCAAATGACAAGGAAAGAAAAGAGAATTATCCCAAAATATGAATTCGAGAAATACCATTATTATTAAGGTACTTCAAGCCTCGATAATTCTGGAATAAAATCCACACGGACACAAATAAACGTATCTTGAACGTTTCAATATACACAAGTACCGGACAATTAATTCAATAGGTCAAATCATAATGATTTGGCCTATTGAATTAATCCTGTTGAATATCAAACTCATACATAGGCGGGAACACCACACTAAATATAGTGGCATGTAGGAACCGGACAATTATATTTCACTAAAACAAGGTGTTAAATCCGTAATTCCATTATCATAAACCATCGGCAGTGTCCCACTATCCATCAGCCATGGGCAAATCGGAAAAACGCTTATATCCTTTAACATAATACTGCCAAAGAATAGAGAAATCAAACCTGCCTGGTATTTTTTTCACCATACATGCTTCCATTATGTGTTCCCTTTCGGCCTTGAAATCCTTTTTCCACCTGCCAAACTCCCTGCGGGCACGCAGCACGGCCATAAAATCCTTGGGACTGCGCTTCAGCAGCAACATCTCGAACGCCGCCAGATAGTCGAGTAACATACGAATACGCATCACACGTCTGATCTCTGCTTCCGGCAGACATTTATACAACATGGTAAGGTTATTCCTGAAATTAAGGTATGTCTTCATCGGATTACTCTTTGGAAGCGTTCCTCCACCCACATGATATACCTTGCTTTCCGGAATGCAATATATCCCCTTTCCGAGCATACGAAGACGCCAACACAGGTCTATCTCCTCGTTATGGGCAAAGAACCGGCCGTCAAGACCGCCAACAGTATTATAATCGTCGGCCCTCACCATCAACGCCGCTCCCGTGGCCCAAAAAATCTCAATATTGCCGTCATACTGCCCTTCATCACGCTCCACGGTGTCAAATATGCGTCCGCGACAGAAAGGATAGCCATACTTATCTATAAATCCGCCGCTCGCGCCGGCATATTCAAAAGTTCCCCTGTCGCATATGGACAGTAACTTGGGCTGGCATGCCGCAACATCAGGATGAGAATCCATGAAAGTGACAAGAGGACGAAGCCAGTTTTCCGTCACTTCAATATCTGAGTTGAGCAACAGATAGTACTCTGCATCTATCCCGGCCAAAGCCTTGTTATATCCCTCGGCAAAGCCCCAGTTTTTTTCAAGTTCTATTATCCTGCATTCGGAAAACTCATTGCGTAAAAGAGTCAACGAGTCATCGGAAGACTTGTTGTCGGCCACGTATACCGACACCCCATCTCCCGAATTTGCCAACACGGAAGGAAGATATTTCCTCAGCATATCAGCCCCATTCCAGTTGAGTATCACTATAGCTATTTTGTCCATATCCCATCAACCTTTAAGGCCGTTTTATCATGATTAAAATCACCAAGTCTCACTCTCATCAGCATATTGTCATATTCCGGCCTGGCATCGGCTGGAGAAAGCTCGACACGCACATAATTATCAGTAAACCCATGCATGGCTTTTCCACGAGGAGCTTTCTCAAACAAAACTTCGACCTCACGGCCTATATAACGCGAATAAAACGAACGGGTTTTCTCTTCCGACAGTTCGAGCAAACGCTTGCTACGCAGCTTCTTGGTTTTGTCGTCCACTATATACGGGATGCTCAAAGCCGATGTCCCAGGACGCTCGGAGTATGGAAACACATGCAACTGTGTCACATCAAGTGATTTCAGAAAACAGTAAGTTTCCTCAAAACACTCAGGAGTCTCCCCTCTGCATCCCACCATCACGTCTACCCCAATGAATGCGTCCGGCATGGCCTGCTTTATCTTAGCTATCTTATCCGCAAACAATGCGGTGTCATAATGACGGTGCATGAGTTTCAGCACCGTGTCACTGCCACTCTGCAACGGAATATGAAAATGAGGCATAAAAGCCCTGCTCGACGCACAATAGCCGATAAGTTCGTCTGAAAGCAAATCCGGTTCAAGGCTGCTTATCCTGAAACGTTTTATTCCATCAACTTTATCCAACGCCATGACAAGATCTGTGAAACTCTCGCCTGTCGTCTTGCCGAAATCTCCAATGTTCACACCCGTAAGCACAATCTCCCGCCCCCCGTCACGGGCAGCTTCCTCCGCTTGTGCCACAAGAGAGGCCACCGAGGGATTACGACTGAACCCTCGGGCATACGGAATGGTGCAGTAAGTGCAGAAATAATCACATCCGTCCTGCACTTTCAGGAAATATCGTGTGCGATTGCCACGCGAACAACTTGGGGCAAAACTCTTAATATCTTTTGTCTTAACTCTATGAAAACGGTGAAGACTCTCACACCCAGTATCACTCATAGCCAATCTACCACTCCACGCTTCAGATAGAAACTGTATAAGATTGGCTTTCTCATTTGAGCCAAGCACAAGATCCACGCCATCTATCTTGCTGACCGTCTCCGCCTCCAACTGTGCATAGCATCCGGTCACAACGACAAACGCGCCCGGATTGTTTCTCACAAGCCGGTGAATGGCCTGCCTGCATTTATGGTCTGCCACCTCTGTGACCGAACATGTGTTTATAAGACATAAATCAGCTTGTTCCCCCTTCTTCACCGTGCATACTCCCATATCCTGCAACATCTTACCAAATGTAGATGTCTCGGAGAAATTCAACTTGCACCCCAAAGTGAAATAAGCCGCTTTTTTGCCTTGAAAAGCTGATGTATCTATCATATATATAAAATAATGTATATCTTAAATCCTGTCGATGGGTCATTTAACCAAGACAAAGATACGCATTTTTTACCAATCAACATATAAATGATACTATTTATCACAAACAATCACAAATACATCATTTTTAACACTTCGCAACATACTGATTTTCAGTGCATTACCAAAAAGTTACAACTACAGGCATAAAAAAGTCATAAAAAAACAAACAACGTATCAAAAAAATGTATACCTTTGCAACGTTTTAATAAACAAATGATTGTTTTACAGAAATTAAAAAAGCAAAGAAAATGAAAAAATTAGTATTTATGTTTGTAGCTGTTGCAGCTATCTCTTTCGCATCTTGTGGTAACAAAACAAATCAGGCTGCTCCCGTAGATTCTGATACTGTTGTTGTTGACGTTGATAGCGCTGCTGTTGATACAGTTGCCGCTGATACAGTTGCCGCTGATACAGTTGCTTAATTGTTAGCTACAAACTAACTAAGAAAGAACAGAGAATCCGCTGAGTAGATGATACTCGGCGGATTTTTTATACCCGAGAACCCATTACCATCCACAAGACGAACTCTTCTTAACAGCAAGACAGATACTTATTCATCGGACAAAAAATCCTAATTCAAGACCCCAAAAATACTTCTACCAAGATTAAGAGTACCCCTTTTATAAATCAGAAGCATCGTATCCTAGCCTGAAGACAAATCACCAAATCCAACAGTACCGGCTTATTATATATAATTTATCGAATTTCCTCTCATTGAAAATGATTTCTGCAAGCAAATATAATTCATTAAAGACCGGGAAATAAATATCAGACTATAACAATACCGGTCATATCATAAAAAAAGTAGACAAAATCACAGCCACAATATAAACAGACATTATGAAATGAGTCAAAAAAAATCCCCGCCATCCTTTACGGTGACGGGGATTTTATCGTATAATAAAAATGATTTTGCTTTACAGCGAAAATTATTCTGCTTCCTGAGACTCAACTTCCTGAGCGGGAACTTCTGTAGAAACAGTCTCTGCCACTGGAGCTTCTTCTGCTTTCTCTGCTTGGGGAGCGTTCTCGGCTACAACCTTTACAGGCACCTCAACGGCCACTTCCTTATGGAAATGAACAGTAGCGATATAGTCGCCAACAGTCTTGATATCGCGCATTACAATAATCTTGCGGTCTATCTCATGTCCTAACTTCTTCAATTCCTCTGCTACATGAGCGGCATTTACAGAGCCGTAAGTCACACCTGTCGCACTTACCTTGGCGGTAATCACGAGAGCCACATCCTTAATTGCTTCCGCTTTTTTCTCGGCTTCCGCTTTCAAAGCTGCGATCTTGTGAGCCTGCTGTCTGAGGTTTTCAGCAAGAACTTTCTTTGCAGATGCCGAAGCGATGATAGCCTTGCCAGTGGGGATAAGGTAGTTACGACCGTATCCTGGCTTTACATCCACGATATCGTTCTTGAATCCAAGTCCGATTATATCTTCTTTTAATATTAATTCCATTCTGTCTCCTCCTTATTATTTCATCAAGTCAGTTACATAAGGCAGCAAAGCTATCTGACGTGCACGCTTTATAGCCTGAGCCACACGACGCTGATACTTCAAAGAAGTACCTGTGATACGACGGGGAAGAATCTTACCCTGCTCGTTAAGAAATTTCTTCAGGAATTCAGGATCCTTATAGTCGATATACTTTATACCGCTCTTCTTGAAACGGCAATACTTCTTTTTCTTTGTGTCCACTGAGGGCGGAGTCAAATATCTGATTTCTGATTCTTGTGCCATTGCTTATGCCTCCTCTTTTTTACCTGTTTTGTTTCTTCTCTTCTCAGCATACTGTGCAGCATACTTATCGAGTTTTACCGTCATGTAACGGATCACTTTCTCATCGCGGCGATAGGCCACATCAAGAGTCTTGATTACTGTCGGCTCTGCCTTGAACTCCACCAAGCAATAGAAGCCGGTAGATTTCTTCTGAATAGCATAAGCCATCTTCTTCAATCCCCAAGCCTCCTCGTTCAAGATTTCCGCACCGTTGTCGGTGAGAACCTTCTTGAATTTAGCGACCGTTTCCTTCATCTGTTCATCAGACAAAACGGGAGTCAAAATGAAAACGGTTTCGTATTGATTCATACTGTTTAAATAAAAAAATTAAATGTTAATTTGCAAAATTGCGGTGCAAAGTTACTAAATATTATTGAATAACAAGCACCTGATTACGAATTATTTTATTATTTTTGCCGCTAAATTCGGCTTTTTACATGAATAAATATATAAAACATGCAGGTATCGTGCTTTTGTCGGCAGGTGTTTTATTACTCGCCGTAAAAGATAAAGTCTTTTCGTCAGACGACAATGGAATACTTTTGGCGGCATTGTCACTAATAGCGGCAGGTATAATAATACATGTAGCGTTCATGAAAAACGGCAGCAAATACTGAAAAATCTGCCGCTAAACGGAATACATAGAAAATGCCGCAGGTCAGACAAGCTTACCTGCGGCATTACATTTTATCTATTCTATCGGCTTAAATGAAGCTGCATCCCGCTTACTCTTCCGGAGTAATCAATTTATAACCCTTGCCGTGAATGTTTATGATTTCTATCTGATCATCGTCTTTCAAGTGCTTGCGCAGTTTGGTGATATACACATCCATTGAGCGTGCGTTGAAATAATTGTCATCGATCCAGATAGTCTTCAAAGCGAAATCGCGTTGCAAAATCTCATTGGCATGGCTGCAAAGAAGCGCAAGCAGTTCGTTCTCCTTGGTTGTCAGCTTTGTCTGCTTGTCACCGATACACAGCAATTGCTTCTGTGTGTCGAACGTGAATCGGCCGATGTGATATACCGAGCTTTCCTTGTTCTTCTTTCCACGCACACGACGTAGAATAGCCTCTATACGGAACACCAGTTCTTCCATAGAGAACGGTTTTGTTATATAGTCATCCGCACCTATCTTAAATCCCTCGAGAATATCCTCTTTCAGTGTCTTGGCTGTAAGGAATATTATCGGTATCTCGGCATTGGCCGAACGTATCTCCTGCGCCAGCGTGAAACCGTCTTTCTTAGGCATCATCACGTCAAGCACGCAAATATCAAACTTGCTCTTCAAGAATGCCTTGTATCCGGCCTCTCCGTCGGGACACAACTCTGCCGAGTAGCCCTTTGCAGCCAAATACTCACGAAGCAACATTCCCAAGTTCTCATCGTCTTCACAAAGAAGAATCTTCAAATTTTCATCCATAATCATAAAATTTTTAATGGTTTGATGATAATATTATTTTTTCTCTCATTTATCGTTTTTTATTATCGGAAGCGATATTACAAACGTTGTACCGTTGCCATACTCGCTTTCAACCGAAATCTCTCCCTGATGCATGTCCACCATCTTTTTCACATAGGCCAGACCAAGGCCGAATCCCTTGACATCATGCCTGTTTCCGGTGTGGACCCTGTAAAACTTATCGAATATCTTTTTCAGATTATCCCGTTTTATTCCGATACCGGTATCCCGAACCGACAGGTAAAGGCGGTTGGCATCGTTCCATGTCTTTAGATATATGTCGAGCGGCCTGTTGGGGTCACAATACTTCACGGCATTGTCCATCAGGTTGAAAATCACGTTCTGGAAGTGCATCTCATCCACGTATATGGTCGAGTAGACCGCTTCTATCTGTGTATATATCTTACCTCCGGTATGCTCCACACGCAGAGAAAATGAGTGTGCCGCGCTCTCCACCAGCTCGTTCAGGTCGAGCTCCTTCTTTTTGAGTACCGCCTTCTTGCGCTCGAACATCGACATCTGCAACACCTTTTCGACAAGAAACCTCAGACGCTTCGACTCGTCGTTAATCACTCCTCCCAAATGTTTGAGCATCCTCGGACTCTTCGATATGCTTTCGTCGTTCAGCATCTGCGCCGCGAGCGAAATGCTCGCTATCGGTGTCTTCAATTCATGCGTCATATTGTTTATAAAGTCGTTCTTTATCTCCGAATAGCGCTTCTGGCGGAAAGTGAGCACTATCGTGAGCACAAACGTTATCAAAAGTACCCCCGTGAAGACTATCGAAGGTATCATGAACCTCACACTCGAAAATATATAGTTGTTTATTCCGGGAAAGTGTATTGTCACAAGTCCCATGTTAGACGAGGGGTCATTGCGGAAAAGCACGTGCGAATAGCTGTTTTCCTTGCCTTCGTCCGTATAGTCGAGACAACGGTATATCTCACGCCCGTCCGACATAGAGACCGTAAAATGATAAGGTATGCTTATTCCGTTGTTGAGCAGCTCGGTTCTAATGTCACGGTCGAGCAACTTGAAGTTCACACGCTCTTTCAGCGAACGCTCGCTTGCCGTGTACAATATATTATATACCACCTCATCGAGCAGTGCCTTCTGGTACACATACCTGTTTCTGACAACTTCACGCAACGATTCCGACACGGCGAAATGCTCGTCTTTTTCGGGTCGCAATATCATCGCTTTAGGAACAGACGATGGACTTGTCGCTATCGTCTTCAACTGGAACGAAGGATATACGGCACCGGTCTTGCCTGTCAGTGTATACTGCCGGGGCGGAACCACCGAACCGGCCTTGCCGCTACGACTCAGCCTTGCCGAATCGCGACGGAATGTTCTGCGCTCAGTATCATTGACATCCCGCTCAAGAAAACGCAGCGTCTCTGTGAGTTCCAGATTTCGCGATGCCTGATACAGACTGCGATTTACAGACTCATCAAACTGCTCCTTCTTCATCTTTGCCATATCCTCTATATATGACAGTTGCATGAAGAGTAGTCCGAGGAACGAAAATCCCATCACTATCGCTATTGTCCATATCGTTGATTTCTTCATGTCGGCAAAGGTATATGTTTTTATCGCAAGTCAAAATATTTTAGTTAAAACATTTCTTTAATTTTTATCTTATTAACCCAAAAACAGCATTTTAATTATAAATAATAAACTAAAACCAGTTAAAAACACTTGTTTTTATTTATCAAAAAAAATCCTTAGCCATACCGGAAAGACAAGTTCTTCGCTGTGTATTCCATATAAAGACATGAGCAAATACACGTAACTAAATAAAAACGGTTGTCATGAATAATATTTACAAAAAGCCTTTTATATTTCAATCATTTAAAATTTAAAAAAACGACGGCCTGAAATATCTCCGTATTTTCTATCCACACACAACAACCTGAATATCAACACTATACATCAAAAGCATTTACGTCACTGTCATATTTGAATTCTCCGGCATGAGCCATTTTTGCATTTAGATGCCCGTTGCCCTGCATTTAGCCGCCCGTTGGATTGCAACGGGCGGCTAAACGGCGTGCAATCACCTGCCAAACACTCTCCAACGGGTATCCCGTTGCAGGTAAAATCATCTTCCCGGCACAATGTGACAACCACGATATCGTATCGCATATCGCAATGTATATACAGTTGATTTTCTATTTCACAAAAATTGAAAGCACGTTTTTTATGATATTATCATTACACAATCAAGGCGTCCACACCGCCACTTTACCTCCAGACACAAGGAACATGCCGTTACCGTCGGCATCGATAGTCACTTCTTCCGTCCGGTTTCCTGTAACTTCACGCCATACCTCTCCGGCATGCTGTACTCCCACATTCATCAGCTTCTCGCCATCCTCTCCGTTAGATATCAGCAACGCAAGGCCTGAGCCAGGTTTATCCTCCACTCCCTGGCGAGTGATACCGATCGTACACGGATAATCAAAATAATCAGTCTGCATGCCATGTGCACACCTCCTGCGCACCGACAGCAGTGCGTCTATCACCTCCCTATGTGGCGACGCGTTTCCTGACATTCCGTAATAGTCGCCATAGAATACACACGGATAGCCGTTTTCCATCAACAATATCAGGGCGTATGCCGAAGGCTTGAACCAATCATCTATACAGGATTCCAACGAACTGCCCGGTTGCGAATCATGATTATCGACAAATGTCACCGCCAGCTCCGGATGACGAGACACGAGAGTGCCGTCGAGAAGGGTGCGCAAATCATAGTCAGCCCCCTCTTTCGAGGCCTTGCTCATATTATAATGCAGGCATACGTCGAAAAGATCTATTCCATATCCTACATTGGCCAAATAACCTTCCAACGTGTCTATATCGTCTATCCAATATTCTCCGACGGCATAGAAGTCTTTTCCACACTCGGCTCTCACGGCTTCGAGAAACCGCTTCACAAACCTGTCGTTCATGTGTTTCACGGCATCAAGACGCATTCCGTCAAGTTTCATCTCCTTTGTCACCCATACTCCCCAACGGTTCAACTCGGCTATAACATCGGGATGGTCAAGATCGATATCTGAAAACATAAGATAATCATAATTTCCGTTTTCGCAATCCACTCCGACGCTCCACGCCTTGCCGTAACTAACAATCTGGTATATTCCCGTCTTTTTATCCCGCTCGTTATAGTCGGTACCGGAAAAATGGAACCAATGCCATTTAAAGCCGGAATACTGTTCACCTCGTCCCGGAAAATCAAATCCGGTCCAACAGTCTATTTCATACGGCTCGCAAAGCGGCTGGTCACGGTCGTCGGGATCAACAAGGCGGGCCATGCAGGTTTCCACACGATCGGCTCCCGCCTTATGGTTCATCACCGCATCCAGATATACGGATATGCCGCATTCATGCAAAGCGTCTATCATCTCTCTCATTTCCTCCTTCGTACCGTATTTCGTGCGCACTGTCCCTTTCTGGTCGAACTCTCCCAGGTCATACAGGTCGTAAGTGCCGTAACCCACGTCTTCGCTT
The DNA here is from genome assembly GCF_013166535.1 of Prevotella sp. PTAC. Classification (NCBI taxonomy): domain Bacteria; kingdom Pseudomonadati; phylum Bacteroidota; class Bacteroidia; order Bacteroidales; family Prevotellaceae; genus Prevotella; species Prevotella sp. PTAC. Next base: position 628 of record NZ_JABKKK010000005.1, on the reverse strand, counting down.
CCGCAGCCCTTGTATGCCGGCGGTATCCATACAGCGGTAACTCCTATGTCATGCAAATGACGGGCATCTTCTTTCAACTGTTTCCACAATTCTCCGTTGTCCGGCAAATTCCATTCGAAATATTGCATCATTACTCCATTTTTCATAGTACATTGATTTTAATATGTTACACATTATTATATAATACACAAGGGAATGTCCCAACGATAACCGACGGTCGCACAAAAACACACCGGCAGATATCACAGGTACAAATATATCCCGAAACAGCCTTACATACTAAAAACAACGAGATAAAAAAGCATAACGGATGTTACGTCTTAATCCTTTTTCATAAGAAAAAACCATTGGACGCCTCTTTTTCAGAAACCGAAAAACAAATTAACGCACCACAAAAGCGCAATTGTTGTATGGACGTTAAGATCAACGACAAAATAAAATCTCCGCAAGCCGACATGCTTGCGGAGATTTTATTGCTATAAAAACTATATGTTTATCACTTCGTGTAAAGAGCCACTATCGTCTCATACTTCTCCTGCTTGCCGCTCGTCTGCTTAGGCTCCTCGACCTGCCTGCCATACTCGTAGATCTGCTCAAGAGTAAGACGGCCGTCCTCGAAGTCCTTGCC